>NZ_JALIFQ010000071.1:0-518 GCF_022867815.1 Blautia sp. NSJ-175 | reverse complement strand
TCTTAGTGCCAAGGCATCCACCCTGCGCTCTTTCTTGCTTGGCCTTACCAGATACCATAGCGTTGGTACCTGACGGCTTGGGTTGTTGCTTGGTTTTTGTTTCTCAATTCGCTGTATCTCTACAGCGCCTCGTTTTCGTCTCTATCTTTACGTTTAACGTATTCTAGATGTTTCGTATATGCAGTTTTCAAGGTACATGCTCATGTGAATCTGATCACATGCGGCTGAAATGTTTTATCAGCCATTCAAACACAAAAAGCATTTTATGCTTGAATCACTGGTAAAACCAGTTATCCATAACAGCGCTTCCCCGCTGGTGTGGGTTAGCATCCATACTTGATACCCAGATGCCTGTTCTATCTGTTAGGCTTTTTTCTCCCCAGCCTTTTTTTAAGGGATTCCGGCAGCCACCTGCTTTCCCATGCCGTCTCCAGCATAGTATCATCGGCCTCCCAGGTCTTAACCATCGTGTTCGGGATGGGTACGGGTGTGTCCCCTGGGCGTATCGCCACCGGAAA
>NZ_JALIFQ010000070.1:0-526 GCF_022867815.1 Blautia sp. NSJ-175 | reverse complement strand
TTTCCGGTGGCGATACGCCCAGGGGACACACCCGTACCCATCCCGAACACGATGGTTAAGACCTGGGAGGCCGATGATACTATGCTGGAGACGGCATGGGAAAGCAGGTGGCTGCCGGATTAAAATGGGGATATAGCTCAGTTGGGAGAGCACCTGCCTTGCAAGCAGGGGGTCGAGAGTTCGAATCTCTTTATCTCCACTCAAAACTCAATAAAACGAGTTAGGGCTTATAGCTCAGCTGGTTAGAGCGCACGCCTGATAAGCGTGAGGTCGGTGGTTCGAGTCCACTTAAGCCCACTAGGTAAAGTATTTATACTTTGCCAGCATCGTACCTTGAAAACTGCATATACGAAACATCTAGAATACGTTAAACGTAAAGATAGAGACGAAAACGAGGCGCTGTAGTAAGATACAGCGAATTGAGAAACAAAAACCAAGCAACAACCCAAGCCGTCAGGTACCAACGCTATGGTATCTGGTAAGGCCAAGCAAGAAAGAGCGCAGGGTGGATGCCTTGGCACTAAGA
>NZ_JALIFQ010000069.1:0-611 GCF_022867815.1 Blautia sp. NSJ-175 | reverse complement strand
GTTTTGTATATGCGGTTTTGAAGGTACGGTGTATCATTGTATCTATTCCTCCTTAGCTCAGTCGGTAGAGCATGCGGCTGTTAACCGCAGTGTCGTTGGTTCGAGTCCAACAGGGGGAGTTTTTTGGCTCCATGGTCAAGCGGTTAAGACACCGCCCTTTCACGGCGGTAACAGGGGTTCAAATCCCCTTGGAGTCATTCAATAAGGATTGAAACAATAAGTTAAACAGGTACGCCGATGTGGCTCAATTGGCAGAGCAGCTGATTTGTAATCAGCAGGTTATCGGTTCGAGTCCGATCATCGGCTTTATGGACCTTTAGCTCAGTTGGTTAGAGCAACCGGCTCATAACCGGTCGGTCCTGGGTTCGAGTCCCCGAAGGTCCATTTATCAGTTAAAGGTTACAAGTTAATAAGTTTTGGCCCAGTGGCTCAGTTGGTTAGAGCGCCGCCCTGTCACGGCGGAGGTCGAGAGTTCGAGTCTCTTCTGGGTCGTTTTGCCGCAGTGGCGGAACTGGCAGACGCCCGGGACTTAAAATCCCGTGGGTAGTGATACCCGTACCGGTTCGATTCCGGTCTGCGGCATTATTTAAAAGTGGAGGAAACGTTGAATT
>NZ_JALIFQ010000068.1:0-616 GCF_022867815.1 Blautia sp. NSJ-175 | reverse complement strand
TCTTAGTGCCAAGGCATCCACCCTGCGCTCTTTCTTGCTTGGCCTTACCAGATACCATAGCGTTGGTACCTGACGGCTTGGGTTGTTGCTTGGTTTTTGTTTCTCAATTCGCTGTATCTCTACAGCGCCTCGTTTTCGTCTCTATCTTTACGTTTAACGTATTCTAGATGTTTCGTATATGCAGTTTTCAAGGTACGATGCTGGCAAAGCATAAATACTTTACCAAATGGAGATAAAGAGATTCGAACTCTCGACCCCCTGCTTGCAAGGCAGGTGCTCTCCCAACTGAGCTATATCCCCGTATGTAGTTATATGTAAAACTTTAAAGAAAATTATGCATGGGCTTAAGTGGACCTTTGCCCTATGGCTCATGCAGATGAGCTTAAGTGAACCTTTGCCCTATGACTCATGCAGATGGGCTTAAGTGGACTCGAACCACCGACCTCACGCTTATCAGGCGTGCGCTCTAACCAGCTGAGCTATAAGCCCACATTAAATCCGGCAGCCACCTGCTTTCCCATGCCGTCTCCAGCATAGTATCATCGGCCTCCCAGGTCTTAACCATCGTGTTCGGGATGGGTACGGGTGTGTCCCCTGGGCGTATCGCCACCGGAAA
>NZ_JALIFQ010000067.1:0-667 GCF_022867815.1 Blautia sp. NSJ-175 | reverse complement strand
TCATTATAAGGTTTTAGGAAAAATGCGATTCCCTTTTTTCCGGAATCGTGATTCCGTAAAAAACGGAATATTGATTTCCATACGCCGGACAGGTGATGGATTTCACCCCGGATTATTCAATATGTTCTTGCATTGCTCATTACAGTAGCGTCTATATTTCCGAAAAACAGAGATAAAAGTTGTTGATTGAAAATTAAGCAAATAACCGAAAAAATTACAGATATGCCTAAACTGGAAATTATAAGCTGTTCACCAGCTTGATTACTTTTTTCTAAATTCTTACTACCCAAATACTGACCAGCTACTATTGCTCCACCAGTAGCAAGGGCTGTTAGTAGGAAGATGAGTAAGGTGTTAATACTATCGACCAGTGATACACCAGATACTGCACTTTCCCCAGCGTATGATACCATAAGAGTATCAAACATTCCTACTGACAGCATTAAAGCCTGCTCAATTATTAAGGGTATGATTATTCTTCTTAAAGATTTTTTAGAAAACATACCATACTCAAATACATTTGCTCCATGTGACATTGCTAATACACTCCTACTATTATATAAAGTCATAGTCTTTCTTTACCTTTTCTACAGGTTTGACTATGCTATTTTAAGATACTGTGGATTGGTTATCACCTCCTACCACTTGATGGTTTAAAAAAGGCTCC
>NZ_JALIFQ010000066.1:0-1178 GCF_022867815.1 Blautia sp. NSJ-175 | reverse complement strand
CCCACACGAAGTGTCCCATATACAAACACTCTTCTCATCAGTGTGTTGCACCGCCCATCACCTTAATATCCGTAGGTGTGTCTACAATTGCCTCAATTGCGGCTTCAATACCCTCCACCAGTACATCCTGTGACATGGACGGCATATTCTTTTTATCTATTACCTGCTGGGGCAGGAATGGAATATGGATAAAACCACTGCGCTTTCCAGGATATTTGGCTGCCAGCATATGACAGACCCCGTATGTCACATGGTTGCAGACAAAGGTACCCGCCGTATTGGATATGGATGCGGGAATTCCTCTGCTCTGAATCCGCTGAACCATGACCTTGATCGGAATGGTTACAAAATAAGCAGCCGGACCATCCGGATAAACAGGCTCGTCAATAATCTGATTTCCCTCATTGTCAGGAATACGGCAGTCATCCACATTGATACCTACCCGCTCTATGGTTATATCTGGTCTCCCGCCTGCCTGTCCGATAGACAAAACTACATCCGGGTCATATTTGACCACAGCCTCCTCGATTACCCGGAGGGACTTATGGCACACAGTGGGTATCTCCAGCTTGATAATCTCCGCCCCCGAGATATTATCTCTCAGTCTTTTTACCGTCTCAATGGCCGGATTTACCAGCTCTCCCCCGAAGGGATCAAATCCTGTCACTAATATTTTCATTTCTTTCTCCTTATCTGAATCCAATTATAAGCATAAGAATAATGTGAACTGCTATCATCATTAATGCCATAGGAACCTGCGCCTTAATAACAGACCACTTGGGATCCTTTGTCTCAAGTACCGCACAGGGAACAATATTAAAATTCGCCGCCATAGGTGTCATCAGCGTTCCGCAGTAACCTGCTGTCATACCAAGTGCACCGATTACCGCAGGATTCCCGCCCTGCATAATAACGAAGGGAACACCGATTCCTGCTGTAATAACAGTAAACGCGGCAAATGCATTTCCCATGATCATAGTGAAAATGACCATACCAAAAACATAGATTATAACTCCTATTACGATATTTCCTTTTGGAACAACCGAGGAAATCATATTAGAAATAACTTCACCCACACCAGCCTCTGAAAATACACTTCCCAGTGCGCCCAGCAGCTGAGGCAGCAAGCAGGCGGCTCCAACCTGCATAAGCAGACGTGAAGTATCTTCTCTTGTCTC
>NZ_JALIFQ010000065.1:0-1557 GCF_022867815.1 Blautia sp. NSJ-175 | reverse complement strand
AAAAATCTTGCTAATGTTTGTCAACCATTTTTTGAATTTTTTTCAGATGAAAAAAGGGTAACCTTAATAAATCTACCGTATTGTAGATTTGAAAAAAGAAGTATAAAATTAAGATGATTTACTTATAAAGCTCCATCGCACGAGCATAGTAAATTCGGAGAAACTTATTAACGCCAGCCATTTTTGCAACGTTGTAAGGTTTTCCTTCCTGTTCCTTTTTGAGTATGAAAAGGTAAACAGGATCATCTTGAGGTTTTGTCAGTTTGAGAGCCTGCATGACCTCAAAACAAGCTTTTCTGAGAGCAGAACTGCCACGCTTGGATATGTGGCGGTTCCTGCTTTCAAATTGTCCTGACTGATAGGGAGGCGCATCGTTTCCAGCATAAGAGTTGAGAGCCTTTGCACTGTGGAAACGGCGGATATCTCCGATTTCAGCCAGAATAATGGGACCTAACCTATCCCCAACGCCGTTCATTGCACGTAAAATCCTGTATTCGGGTATTGTTTCTGCAATGTTTTGCATTTGAGCGATTTCTTCATCAGCAGCGTTTTGTACAGTGGCCAATAAATCAACCAACTGATTTTGAGCGGCAATTATGTAGTCATTGTCTCCACGAGTTGTTATACTGTCACAGGCTAATTCATAGATAGATAAGCTTTTTTGTGGAGCATATCTATCATGGCTCTTTTTCATAAGTGTGGCATAGGAAGACAAGAATCTTGATTTGCCCATTGCCTTAACCCGATCGAAAGAACCGTATTTCTTAATAAAAAGTAACAATGCACACTCATTGGGTTTGCGGCTTTTCAGCTTTAACAGAGACGTGATCCCTGGCATGGTTTCATCAAGGAGATTTGTCAGCTGTGTTTTTGTATAGCTTACCATTGAAATACGTTGATTGTACTGACGGGAAAGAAATTTCAGGTCTTCATATTTTTGCTCTAAGGAAGTGTAGGGAGTAAGCATATATGACTTCTCCAAAGCGTATTTTGCGATTCTCAAGGCATCCTTTTTGTCAGTTTTTGCCTTATGGATTTCAACATCTCCATATTTTTTCATTTGATATGGATTTACGAGACATACAGGAAATCCTTCCTCTTGAAGCTTTTTTAATACTGGATAATGATAATGTCCTGTGTATTCCATGAGGATAGTAAAAGATTCATCAAGGTCATTTAAATATTTTACCATTGCATCCATATCCGAAAGGGTATGATGCATAGTAAATGGTTTGGCACGTATGCTGCCATCTGAGTTAAGAACAGCAACGGTGCTTTTCGCTTTTGAAACATCAATTCCAACAGCAATCATAGTGATACCTCCTAATAAAGATTTGACTGGTTCCAACGCTTCAAGGTCCATTCATATTCGTTAGTGAAACGGGAGCAGATCAACTGTCACAACTTGCTGAATCGAATGCAGGAACATGAAGGCTGGCTAACACATTTATCTCCGGGCGTGGTATCCCAATTAGAAATTCCGTTAGCCAATCACCTTCAGTATAAAAGAAAAGTGAAGGCTGTTAAAACCCTCACTTATATATTACGAATTAGAAT
>NZ_JALIFQ010000064.1:0-1589 GCF_022867815.1 Blautia sp. NSJ-175 | reverse complement strand
CCTACTATTATATAAAGTCATAGTCTTTCTTTACCTTTTCTACAGGTTTGACTATGCTATTTTAAGATACTGTGGATTGGTTATCACCTCCTACCACTTGATGGTTTAAAAAAGGCTCCAACCACAGTCTCTTTGTTTATTTGTTAATCAGTTAGTTACCGCATGACGGTTTATCAAGAAGTAGGTTACGATTGCAAGGAGCCCTGTGGATCTTAAGACAGTATCAATACTTTATATCAGGAGGTCCTATATGATTTACGTAGGAATTGATGTCGCAAAAGATAAGCATGATTGCTTTATCACAAACTCTGATGGCGAAGTCCTTTTCAAGGCTTTTACCATCAAAAACAATCTCGATGGGTTCGACGAGCTTTATCAGAAAATAGAATCCGTTATGGAAGATGCTTCTAAAGTAAAAGTAGGCCTAGAAGCCACTGGACACTATAGTTACAATCTTCTCGGATATCTGCTTGATAAAGGTCTGGCCACCTTTGTTATCAACCCGTTACATACTAATCTGTACAGAAAAAGTCTAAGCCTTAGACAGACGAAAACGGATAAAGTTGATGCCCATACAATTGCTTCTATGCTAATGTCTGACGTGAACTTAAAGTCCTACTCAGACACATCGTATCACAACGAAGAGCTTAAGTCACTTACTCGCTATCGTTTTGATAAAGTTAAAGAACGCGCGAAGCTTAAAACATCTATATCCCGTCTTGTATGTATCCTTTTCCCTGAGTTAGAAAAGCTTGTTCCAACACTTCATCAGAATTCTGTTTATGAGTTACTCTACGAATTTCCTGGTGCAAAACAGGTAGCTAATGCACATCTCACAAGACTTTCAAATCTTCTTGAAACCGCATCTAAAGGCCACTACACAAAAGAAACCTCTATCGCTTTTAGAGAGGCTGCAAGAACCTCTATCGGTTCAAATATGCCAGCTAAATCGCTTGAATTAAAGCACACCATTAAGCTCATTAGAGAGCTAGATTCTGAAATCGAAGAGATTGAAAACGAGATTAAAGTCATCATGGATGAAATCAATTCTCCAATCCTTAGCATTCCTGGAATCAGCTATCGAATGGGTGCCATGATTATTGCTGAAATAGGTGACTTTAGCCAATTCGACTCTCCAGATAAGATCCTTGCTTATGCAGGAATGTCGCCTTCTACCTATCAATCCGGCCAGTTAGATAACTGTTATGCCAGAATGGAAAAACGTGGTTCTAGATACCTTAGATATGCTCTGTTTAATGCAACCGCATATGTTTGTCTATGGGATCCAACCTACAAGGCTTATCTTGCCAAGAAACGAGCTGAAGGCAAGCATTACTATGTTGCAATGTCTCACGCGACCAAGAAACTAGTTCGGCTAATTTATCATCTCGAACGCACTGGACAGCAATACCAAAAAGCAATCTAATTCTTCCAACATCATATCTTCTTGTCAGAGCATCATACTCGATGCTCTATTTGTCATGCAATTTTCAAGGTACTGATTGCGATGAATAAGTCATCGCCACTATACTCAAAACATCTCTGTTTTTGAAACTATTTATTGACTTTCTTTAATAGTTAGTCTTTTT
>NZ_JALIFQ010000063.1:0-1643 GCF_022867815.1 Blautia sp. NSJ-175 | reverse complement strand
TCAACGAATCATGAAAGCTTATCTCAGCCTATAATGAAAATAGGATACTGACTCCACTACTTTTTTCACTTCTCTTTTTGCCTTACAATAGTCTTAGGCAGGATTAAGTTTGATTGCACCTTGGAGGATTTGCACCCCGTTTGTCAACGTAAATGATTTGCCCTTGAGCACAGCATATTGTCGCACCTTTTATGAATAGCACGAGTAGCAAAGTCCGTATTATCTCGGGCAAATCTCCTGCCAATTCTATAGTAAAGGAGTTGTTCTGTATGAAAGACCTTCTGGAAATTTCCTGTGGACTGGATGTCCACAAAGAAAAAATTGTTGCATGTATCCTGACTGGTCCTCTGGGCAAGCCAACCCGTTCTGAAATCCGTGAGTTTTCTACATTGATTCCGGATATGATAGCATTACGGAATTGGATCGTTTCTAAAAACTGCCATCATGTAGCTATGGAAAGCACCGGTATCTATTGGATGCCGATTTATGAAATACTGGAGGATGCTTTCTCTGGTGACATTACCCTGCTTGTTGTAAATGCACGCCATATGAAAAATGTTCCTGGCAAAAAGACCGATATGCGGGATTCCGAATGGATTTCCACCTTGCTTCGCGCCGGACTTTTGAACGGAAGTTTTATTCCCGAAAAAAGAATTCGGGAATTCCGCGATCTAAATCGTTACCGTAAGAGTGTCATCCGCGATATTACGTCACAGAAGAACAGGATTGAGAAATTTTTACAAAGTTCCGGCTTCCGTCTATCATCCTTTATTTCTGATATTTTTGGCGCTTCGGGTAGAAACATCATTCTGCATTTAATTGAACATGGGCAGATTGATAAAACTGCTTTAGATTCTTGTCTCAAAACCAAGACCAGAAACCGTATTGATGAAATTCTCATGTCCGTGAACGGAACACTGTCAGAACACCAAAAGGCATTTTTAAGGATTCTCATGACTCATTATGATTCTTTAAAGAAACATCTTGCTGAAATTGAAACGAGTCTCGAGGAAGATATGGCTCCATTTGCCCTGCAGGTTGAGCAGTTGAATAGCATCTATGGAATAAGCACAACTGCTTCCTGTGCAATTATTGCTGAAATCGGTATTGATATGAAGCCGTTTAAAACTGCGGAACACATCTGCTCATGGGCCGGTTTGTGCCCAGGTAATAACGAAAGTGCTGGAAAACGAAAAAGCACCTCTGTCACAAAAGGCAATCCTTACATAAAAAGTATGCTCTGCGAAATTGCCTGGGTGATTGCAGGGAAACGCAACACTTATCTTTCGGCATGGTACTGGAGAATCAAACAGAAAAAAGGAGCCAAAAAAGCGATTGTCGCACTTGCCCGAAAACTTCTTGTCATCATCTACACAATGTTAAAACAAGGAACTGTATTTGACGAATCCTGTTTTGAAACAAGACGTAAGCACTGTGAACAAAAACAGCTTTCTCGTTATATACGGGAATTGGAAAAGCATGGTTATCATGTGGAAGCTCAAAGCTAGCCTTTCTTAAATACGATCAATCTCTCACTACAGGCAGCCAATACTGTGACTGCTTTATAGTGATGCTTTCATAATTGTTGAAAACATTTGTTGTCAAGGTTCAGTTTTTTGCTACGTGTTTTATTTTCGTAGCAA
>NZ_JALIFQ010000062.1:0-1680 GCF_022867815.1 Blautia sp. NSJ-175 | reverse complement strand
GATATCCCCGGTGTTGCTGTTATCCTGGGAAGCGCTCCTACAAAAGAGGAAGCAGTTGCCCTGGTTAAGAGCTATCAGGCACAGGGTATCCTGGTAACACTGGTCGGCGGTGTGATCGATCAGGTGGCAGAGGCAGGCATGAAGACAGGCGCAAACTTACGTGTTATCCCGCTGGGCAAAGACGTGACAAGCGTGATCCATGTAGTATCCGTTGCTTTAAGGGCAGCCCTTATCTTCGGAAACGTAACACCCGGTGATGCAGCAAACCTGATGAAATACACCTTTGAGCGTGTACCGGCATTCGTTAACGCATTCGCTCCTCTGGACGATGTGATCGTTGCCTGCGGCGCAGGTGCCATCGCACTGGGCTTCCCTGTTATCACAAACCAGGAAGGCGTATCCACAGTACCGAAGAGCCTGATCTTACAGCCGGATGTTTCCAAATTCAACGCTACATCCCTGGAAGCACGCGATATCAAGATCAAGATCACCAATATCGACATTCCGGTTGCATTCGCATCCGCATTCGAGGGTGAGATCATCCGCCGCGGTGACATGCAGGTAGAGTTCGACGGTTCCCGTGTAGACTGTGCAGAGCTTGTTCAGTCAGCAGAGGCTACAGAGATCGAAGACCACAAGATCACTGTGATCGGACCGGAAGCAGATGAGATGGAGCTGGGCAGCAAGAACAGCATTGCTTATGTTGTAAAAGTTGCAGGCAAGAACATGCAGTCTGACTTTGAACCGGTTATCGAGCGTAAGTTCCATAACTACATCAACTGTATCGAAGGTGTATACCACACAGGACAGCGTGATATGCAGCGTATCCGTATCAGCAAGGATGCATTCCATGCAGGATTCCGCCTGAAACATATCGGTGAAGTTCTGTACGCATCTGTTAAGAATGAATTTGACGCTGTTGTGGACAAATGTGAAGTTGTGATCTACACAGATCCTGCAGAGTGTAAGAGGATCCGTCACGAAGTGGCAGTTCCTACCTTCAACAAACGTGATGACCGTCTGAAATCCCTGACCGATGAGTCTGTAGACGTATACTACAGCTGTATCCTGTGCCAGGCATTCTCCCCGTCACACGTATGTGTGGTAACACCGGAACGTCTGGGCCTGTGCGGTGCCGTTTCATGGCTGGATGCAAAGGCGACCAACGAGCTGGATCCAAACGGACCATGCCAGGTTATCACAAAAGAAAAATGTATCGATGAGAGAATCGGTGAGTACGAGGATGTCAACGAAGCCGTACGCAAATTCTCCCAGGGTGCTCTGGAAGAGGTATCTCTGTACTCCATCATGGAAAAACCAATGACATCCTGTGGATGCTTTGAGTGTATCTGCGGTATCGAGCCGTTCTCCAACGGTGTAGTTATCACAAACCGTGAGTATGCGGGTATGACACCGCTTGGAATGACCTTTCCGGAACTGGCATCCATGACAGGCGGCGGTGTACAGACACCGGGCTTCATGGGCCATGGAAAGCATTTCATCGGTTCCAAGAAGTTCATGAAGGCAGAGGGTGGTATCGAGAGGATCGTCTGGATGCCGAAAGAGCTGAAAGAATTTGTTGCTGAGAGACTGAACCAGACAGCAAAAGAATTATACGGTATCGACAACTTCACAGACATGGTTGGTGATGAGACCATCGCAACAGATCCGGAAGAATTA
>NZ_JALIFQ010000061.1:0-1782 GCF_022867815.1 Blautia sp. NSJ-175 | reverse complement strand
TGATATGCCCCCTGTCAAGTAGACAGGTTAAATATCTAAAATGAAATGCAGATGAACGATCACACAGATTTGTGTGGTCGTTTTTCTATGCACACCATTTCTCTTTATATTTCTCAATTCTCTTATTCGTAGGAATTGGATATTCCTGAATTATCTCTGACTGTAGCGCTTCATTTCTTACTTCCAAAGGTGTTTTACAATGATATCTATCTTGTGGTCGTTTTGTTGAATAAAATCGTATGTAATCATTTATTGCATGCCTTAAAGAAGCTTCCTCTGTGATTTCATACATTTGATACATTTCAGCTTTTATAATGCCCCAAAACCCCTCTGTAGGTCCGTTATCAATACAATGTCCAACTCTTGACATAGATTGTTCCATTTCCTGTTCTATAAGTTTTCTTTTAAACACTTTACTGGTATATTGAAACCCTCTGTCTGAGTGAAAAAGTGGCTTAGCATCTGGATTGGCTTCGATTGCTTTTTCAAATGTTTTAAATACCAGATGATTATCATTTCTGCAACTTATGACATGTGAAACTGGATATCTGTCGTACAAATCCAGAATGGCACTTAAATAGAGTTTCTTCTGTGTACCTGGTACTTTGAATTCTGTTACATCTGTTGTCCATTTCTTATTAGGTGCATCTGCATAAAAATCTCTTCCAAGTTTATTTTCAGCCGTTTCATCAGGTGTAGAAGATCTATATGTTTTCTTTTTCTTTCGGATTACTGCATGGATATCAAGTTTTTGCAT
This sequence comes from Blautia sp. NSJ-175, assembly GCF_022867815.1. Lineage (NCBI taxonomy): Bacteria > Bacillati > Bacillota > Clostridia > Lachnospirales > Lachnospiraceae > Blautia > Blautia sp. NSJ-175. The sequence continues at coordinate 1,025 of NZ_JALIFQ010000061.1, read as the reverse complement.
GATTCTATGCACACGTTTTTTGCTGTAGTTCGTATGATTAAAGTGATTAATCCACGAAGTCATTCTACGATATCCCAAGATGTGATCAAATCGTTCATCATACTCTTTAATTAGCTCCGCAAGTTCTATGTTTTTGAGTTCGTGCTCAGGAATTTCACGATGAAGCCATTTGTAATACGCAGCTCGTGATATTTCCAGTTGTTTACACATCCAGTTAAGGCTCCAATGCTTGTTTTCATAAAAGAACTTTATTGCCATAAATCTGGAATCATATCTTAGTTTTCCTAGCCTCACATCCTTTCGAATTCTTTCACTTTTTTTAACAGTTCTGTCAGCATATCCTTTTCTTTCAGTTGACTCTTTAATCTAAGATTTTCACGCCGCAAGCGTTCTAATTCATCAACCTCATCATCCGTTTTATGATGACCTCGTTTATCTATTAATGCATCATTTCCATTAGCATCATATTTCTTTACCCAAGAATAAACCTGGTTGTAAGATACATCATACAAGGATGCAGTATCTTTGTAATTACGTTCGTGATTTATACAGTATTCAACAATTTCTCTGCGTTCCTCAATAGTTGTTTTTCTTCTTGCTTCTGCCATATAGACCTCCCTTTTAGGATTATAATCCTTAAGTTCTCTATTGGCATTATAACGCATAATCCAGCCTCTGAGTACCGCCCTTGAAGAGATATTATATCTGGCAACATATCGTCTACGCTCCCTTGTCCTGACAGGACAGCCTCTGCGCACATCTTTTTAAAATCTGACGAATAAGAGGAGTTTCCGGAAACCTTGAAAAATGCGGAGATTCCATAAAGCCTGTATTTGGCTACCCATTGCTGCAGCGTTGTTTTCCCAATGTTATATTTTTCTGACAGAAAAGGATAGGAACTCCCATCAAGGTACTCCTGTGAAACCTTTGCACGGAATTCTACTGTATGTGGTGATTTGGACATAAAAATACCTCCTAAGTAGCTTTTGGTTATTTCCATTGTCTACTTAAGAGGTATCATATCA
>NZ_JALIFQ010000060.1:0-1910 GCF_022867815.1 Blautia sp. NSJ-175 | reverse complement strand
AATAGAGTAGGAGGGAGTGACTAGCTCCCGTCCTCTCACACCACCGTGCGTACCGTTCGGTACACGGCGGTTTCAATAGTTGACATGCACAGACTGATAGGCTGTGGCTAAATCATAAAAGCCACTGTTTATCAGTCTTTCTTTTAACATAGCTCTCTTTACTGTCGTAAGATTTGAAGAGAACCAATGTCCTTTTCGACTGTTAGCCGCTATATGTGCATAGTATTCTGGAATTCCCATTTTGATTAGATTTCTCTTTTTCGTTTTAGGCAGCTTCCACTGTTTCCATATACACATGCGTATTCTGTGATAGAGCCATCCGTTGATATCTTCTATGTTGTTCTTCATGCTTGCGATTCCGTAGTAATTCAGCCAGCCCCTAGCATACACCTTTATCTCTTCAAGACTCGGTTTTATGCTCTGACACTTCTTACAGGAAGATAAGGTTTTCAGTTTTGACTTAAATTTCTTCCATGACTTTGGATGAACTCGGACATATATGCCACTACCATTCCTTCCCAACGTAAAGCCAAAGAACTTAAATTTTCGGATTGCAAACACACTGACAGTACGGCTTTTCTTTCTGTTCACTGTTAGTTTCAGTTTCTCTTCGAGATATTTCGTACTGCTTTCCAAAAGTCTTTCTGATGCTCGCTTGCTCTTTGCTAACAACACTATGTCATCAGCATATCTGACACAAGGCACACCTCTCTTAAAGAACTCTTGGTCAAACTCATTCAGATAGATATTTGCCAGTAACGGCGAAAGATTTCCACCTTGCGGAGAACCTTCTTCCGTTTCCATTACCACTCCATTTTCCATTACACCACTTTTCAGATATCGTTTTATGAGTTGGATTACTCTTTCATCTTTTACATTCTTGCGTAAAAGGTTTAATAACAGTTCATGATTTAACGTATCAAAATATCTCGATAAATCCAGCGATACCGCATAGGTATAGCCTTGTTCTGCATACTCTTTTACCTTAAGGATTGCGTCTTTTGCGCTTCTGTTCGGGCGATATCCGTAACTCGTTTCGCTAAAGAGTGGTTCATAGATTGGCATTAGCTGTTGTGCTATTGCCTGTTGTATGGTTCGGTCTATCACTGTCGGTATGCCTAGCTTTCGCACACCACCATCTGCTTTTGGGATTTCAACTCTCCTTACTGGAGACGGAGTATATTTCCCTCTTAATATTCGGTCTGTCAACTCCTTTTGATGTTCCCTTAAATATGGGAGTGCTTCTTCAACGGTCATTCCGTCAATTCCCGCCGCTCCCTTGTTTGCCTTTACTCTTTTGTACGCTCTGTTCATGTTGCCCTTGTACAGTATCGCCTCTAAGAGTTTCGGCTGTGCACTGTCTCTTTCTTTCCATATCCGATTGAACGACCTAGACGCTTTCGCATACCCTTCATGTTCCGCATTATCTCTTTGCGAACAGCCATTGTTCATGTTTTCTGTCATTGTAAGTCATTCCTCCCTTTCTCGGTCATACTCAAGGCTCCTATTGATTCGGTCCTTCATCTTTCGACTACTATGACCTCTGCTGACTTCTGTGCGTTCAGCATAACCTTACAGTTATGGTTACTCCTTTCAGAGCATTCCACACAGACCTCCCTGGGTACCACACGTTTCCTTCTCTCCATCTATCTGCCACATTTATCATGCATGATTCCGTGTAGTTATTGGGCTTCGACTTGTTATGCAGCCTTACCCTCATGCATAACCTTTTATGTGATTTCTGTTCGTCAGACCGGAGATTTGCCCATGGGTTAGTATGTTCCCCATATCCAGCTTCCTTCCGATTCCGTCTCACGGCGGACACCCTTGCTTTCGGCTATATCCTTCCCACTACCGGGCGGATTCGAGACTTTCACTCGTTGGAAACGTGCGCCGCCAGGCGCACATAA
>NZ_JALIFQ010000059.1:0-1932 GCF_022867815.1 Blautia sp. NSJ-175 | reverse complement strand
TATAATGTACCCATAACAGTGGACAATCGAATTAGTGTAGTCCCTTCATTTTAGACGCCTCTTCCAGGTGCTTCCCTAAAGCTGGACAATCACACTAATTGCTCCCTGATTATTAAACAACGCTCCAAGATGTGCCCTGCTTTCTGGACATTCCTCTCTGGTTCATGGTATTCTTAATCCAGAACAGGAGGCCATCATGGGCAAAAAACTTTTCACCGAAGAGCAACAACAGTTACTACGTCAGAACCCTTACGTCTACTGCGTTACAGGTTCACGCCTACAGCTTACACGAGAGTTTAAGGAACTATTCCTTACCGCCTATAATGCAGGTGAATCTCCGCGTGAAATCCTCATAAACTACGGTTTTGACATTGGCATTATTGGAGAACGCCGCGTTTGGAGTATCTCCAGCCACATCCGCACTGAATACGAGAAATATGGAGAATTTCATGAAGGATATTCTTCCCCCAGGCAAAGGGATACTACCCATCCATCATCAGCGTCTTCCGAAACGGATGGAGATAAACTCCGAAAACTCCAGCACGATGTTGATTATCTGAAACAGGAAATTGAATTTCTAAAAAAAATTTCCTCGATCAGAAATACACGGAAGTAGGTGCACTGCTCATGAACGAATCTTCCTGTGTGTTTGAAATCATCCAGCGTACCTTACAGCAATCCGGCAACTCTCTGTCGGTCAGCACATTATGTGCGACCGCCGGGGTCTCGCGAAGCGGATATTATGCATGGCTTAAAGCGGCTCCCCTGCGTGAACAGCAGGAACTGCAGGATCGTGCTGACTTTGATCTGATCCTCACTGCCTTTAGCATGCATGGTTACTCTAAAGGAGCACGAGGCATCTATATGGCACTGATTCATATGGCTCCGCCGGTCATCATGAACCTGAAGAAAATCCGCAGGCTCATGGACAAATATCATCTATCCTGCCCAATCCGCAGGGCTAATCCTTATCGCAGAATGGCAAAGGCCCTGAAAACAAGCAATGTCGCGGACAATCTGCTGCACCGGGAGTTTGAATCTTACGGTCCACGGATGATCCTGTTGACCGATATCACCTATCTGCCTTATAACGGGACATTCGCCTATCTGTCAACCATACTGGATGCCTTTACAAAGCAGATACTTGCTTATGTGCCCAGCCCATCGCTTGAAATGGATTTCGTTCTCGATACCGTAGAAATTCTCATCCGGGATCATTGGGTATCACTTCATGTGGAAACGATTGTACACAGCGATCAGGGGTGCCATTATACAAGCCATAAATTCATTGACATCCTGTATAACAAAAAGCTGCGCCAGTCCATGTCGCGCCGTGGAAACTGCTGGGACAATGCCCCGCAGGAAAGCTTTTTCGGTCACATGAAGGATCACCTCAAAGAAAAACTTGCTGCCTGCAGCACATTTGACGCTGTGAAAACCATTGTTGATGATTACATGGATTATTACAACAATCGGCGTTACCAGTGGAATCTCGCCAAGCTGTCACCGAACGAGTATTATTCTTTTGTGACAACCGGCAGATATCCGTTAAATATCGGCAATACACCGCCTCTTCCCATAATCCAGAAGAAACCGGATACCCTTGGGGCTAAGGAGGCGGAGCATCAAAATAAATAAAAGTCAAAGATTTCATAAGTTTACCATGTGATTGGAGTGGGAACGGAATCAAGGGACAGTACACTGGGCGCTTGCGCCCGGGCAGCCCTTGATGAAGTGGCTCGGCTTATCCTGCCCTATGGGAAAGAAGCAAAGCTGCTTTCCCTGCCTTCCGGCGAAGACGGTTCTGGACAGAGCCCAGGATCTGTCACCATTCTCAGTTGTTTAAAATCAAGGATATGTTTTGTGTAGATTTGTCTAAAAAATAGGTACTACACAAATTCAAAATGTCCTTGACAAGGGGTACAGTTTAAA
>NZ_JALIFQ010000058.1:0-2248 GCF_022867815.1 Blautia sp. NSJ-175 | reverse complement strand
GTTACTGTTCAGAGGTTAGCTGGACATGAGAAAACCGATGGTGTAGACTGATAACAGTCAAAGCCATCGGTTTTCTTATCCAAATATTCTGGATACTCTGTCAAATATATTCGCTGGTTCTTCTAGCCGCACCAAAACAAGCATGCTCATGCATTGGCAGAGATAATCGATACTTTCGAAACTCCTAAATGTCACAGCCTGCGCCTGTTTCCGCTTATAGTTTCTTAGAAGCCTTTCGGCTTCATTATTAGTGGCAGGTATTCGGGAATCATGCAGGAACAGCAAATGGTTCTGCATATATTTCTCCATTCTCAGGAATAAATTATACCCGTCTCTGTAATAATTGTTTGCCGGAACATTTCCGTATTCCGCCCTGGCTATTTCCAGTATCTCACGGTATCTTTTTTCGAATTCAGATACCTTTACCGGATCCGGTTCCTGAAATGGCTGGCATTCGTTTCGGAAATGGATCATCTCCTGTACCAGTGAACGCATCTCTTTGTTCCAGGTGCGGTCTGGTTCATTATCCATGCTGTCTTTCAGGTAACGCAGCACATGGGCAAGGCATTCCTGGTGATCTGCTCCATAATTATAAAAGGTAATATCATGGTCATGGACAAGGATCCCCTGATAATCCTCTGTAACAGTCCCTTTTACTCCCTCGTGTCCTTTTTTCTCACGAGCGAAGTACAATGCTTTTCCGTCTGGTGTGGCACAGACATAGATCTGACAGCTTTTTCCGTTTTCCCTGCCGCTTGTACAATCTGTATGCATAACAGGGGAAAGCAGCATGTCCGCATAGGCTGCCTTGCGCTCGGGCTCTGTTTTTAAAGCAAACTCCCTGCTGAGTTTACTTATCATGCCTTTGGAAATATTCAGTTTTCCATCCGTCAGATCAGACAGGAACTTCCTGCTTTTATCAATAGAGGTACAGCAGTCATTGTTCAGAAGGAACAAAAATGCCCGGATGTTGCCATCATAATTCACATCATCAATAACACCATCCGGAAATGCAGCGTGTGCACGTTCGCCGGTCTGGCTGTTATAATAAACATCTGCATGGTATTCTGTTACATCCAGGACCATACGGATACTTACCAGTTGTTTTATGATTGTTCTTGCTGTCTTTTTAAAAGCACAGTCTTCAAGCACTTCTTCTGGTGGCGGAAGGAGGATTACCGGATGTGTAGGCTCCTGCTTTTTTCGGCCATGCCCTTTATGTCCTGGCTGTCCACCGGGTTTCCGTCCTGTTTTTTCCCTGCTGTTTGCAATCTTTTTCCGCCGGATGGCTTTTGAAGAAGGAATAGATGAATTTTCATAATCACGGTTGATCTGTGCATGAAGTTTCAGGTTCTTTCCCTGTTCTTCTTCCAGCTGGGTGGCGGTTTCATAGAACTTAAGGCGGAATTCTTTTGCTTTCTCCAATGCATCATCTCTTTGTCTCTCAGCAAGAAGAGCACGTTTCTCCATCTCCCGAAGCTTCTGGTCAGCTTTTTTCTGCATTGCCTCAAACTCCAGCAGCATATCCTCCAGTACCTGAAACCAGTAATTGCGGACACGGATGGTTTCTTTATGTGCATCCGCTATCTCCGTTAGCAGCGCCTGAATCTTACGTTCATAGGCTCTGCACTCCTTTTGATGGAGTTCTTTCAGCTTAATATAGTGTTCACCGGATTCCAGTTCTTTATTTCTTGTCTGTGCGGCTTTCAGCCGACACATGAGTGAGATGTAATCATACGCATCAGGCATATGTTTTCCTCCAGTACAGTTATAATCAAACGCCACTGACAATGTCTGTAATCTTTGAGATATGCTCTTCCAGATATTCAATCAATTCTTTTTGTTTCTGGATAAATTCCTCCTGGATTTCAATCTGTTTGAGATAACCGGCAAGAAGTTCATCACGTTTTCTAAGTTCTTCTTTAAAATCAATATTCATAAGTGAACCTCTCTTTCTTAAGAAAAAGTATAACAGAAACATAGAAAAAAAGCGAATCACCAGAAAGTGCCTTTTCGTCAATCTGACTGTGGATAAATAGCTGTTTTATAATAAAAAAAGTATTCATGCAGACCTTGAAACTTCAAGAATGGGTTCCCAAAACTAGAATCTGGTGTATAACTTTTAACAAAAAGAACAGCAGGAAAAACTATAAACACAGTTTTTCCTGCCGCGAATGGTTATCCACAAAATAAAAAAATAAATTTCGTCATTTTTTACAATGACTTATGCATACCTCTGAACAGTAAC
>NZ_JALIFQ010000057.1:0-2575 GCF_022867815.1 Blautia sp. NSJ-175 | reverse complement strand
TGAATAATCCGGGGTGAAATCCATCACCTGTCCGGCGTATGGAAATCAATATTCCGTTTTTTACGGAATCACGATTCCGGAAAAAAGGGAATCGCATTTTTCCTAAAACCTTATAATGATGTTATGCACTTTATAGTGTAAATTCATTATGAGGAGGTCACGATTATGACCAAATATCGAGAAATCATCCGGCTTACTGGATTGGGATTCTCACAACGCAACATCATGGCAAGCTGTGGTGTTTCACAAAAAACTGTCGTCAAAGTTCAAAAACGTGCCAGAGAACTAAATATCTCTTGGCCTCTTGATGAATCAATGACCGACACAGAACTTCAAAGGCTCATGTTCTCTAAAGAGAGCAAGGTATCTGCCAAGAAGCGGATGCCGGATTATGATTACATCCGTAAGGAGCTGCTTCGCAACGGCGTAAGCAAAAAACTCCTATGGACGGAATACATGGAGGATTGCCGTGCCAATGGTGAAGAACCACTCATGTATTCACAGTTCTGCTATCACATCCAACAGGATGAGCAGAAGCATCGTGCTACCATGCATATCAACCGTAAACCCGGTGAGCAGGTTGAAGTTGACTGGGCAGGTGATCCTGCAACAGTCATTGATCCTGATACCGGCGAAATCATCAAAGCATACATATTTGTCGGTGTAATGACTTACAGCCAGTATGCATACGTGGAAGCATTTCTGGACATGAAACAGAAATCATGGATCAATGCACATGTCCATATGTACGAATATTTTGGTGGTGTTGCCAGAATCCTCGTACCGGATAATTGCAAAACTGCAGTTGTTCATAATGGCGGATGGAAAGACCAGCAGATCAATGAGACCTATCAGGAACTGGCTGAGCATTATGGCACTGCTATTATTCCGGCGCGTGTCAGGGCTCCCAAGGATAAGCCGAATGCTGAAGGGACGGTAGGAAATATCTCTACCTGGATTACAGCAGCACTTCGGGATGAACAGTTCTTCTCCTTTGCCGAATTAAATCGTGCAATCAGAGACAAGCTCGAACTGTTCAACCAAAGGCTCTTTCAAAAGAAAGAGGGTAGTCGGCGAAGCTTATTTCTTGAGGAAGAAAAACCATTGCTGGCACCATTACCTTCTACCCGTTTTGAACTGAGCGACTGGAAGACAGCCACCGTCCAGTTCAATTATCACATATCTGTGGATGGAATGCTATACTCAGTTCCTTATGAATACATCAAAAAGAAAGTGGATGTAAAGGTAACAGATACTACTATTGAAATTTTCTACAATCATAACCGCATTGCTTCCCACCGTCGTCTGAAAGGACGCCCTGGGCAGTACAGCACGGTCACGGAACATATGCCGGAAGACCACCTGAAATATCTGGAATGGAACGGCGACCGGTTCCGCAAATGGGCTGAGCGGATTGGCATAAATACGTACACTGTGGTCAATGCAATACTGACCTCCAAACGTGTGGAACAACAGACCTACCGAAGTTGTATGGGACTTCTGAAGCTTGCTGAGAAATACTCAGATGCATTGCTTGAAGTAGCCTGTAAAAAGGCATTGTCCTATACATCTTCGCCCAGTTACAAGAGTATTAAAAACATCCTTGTAACCGGTTCTGTAAAGCCGGAATCAGAAACTACTGAATCCACGACCACACATAAAGCACACGGCATCACAAGAGGTGCCGATTACTATCGGAGGTAAACACATATGACCAATCAAAGTACAATAGATAAATTAATTGAAATGCGCCTTACCACTATGGCAGATGCATTCCGCAACCAGCTGGCTGATCCTAAATTTAGAGAAGTACCATTTGAGGATCGCTTTGGTATGCTGGTAGACATTGAATACAGCAATCGGAAAAACAACCGTCTGAAACGGCTAATCCATAATGCTGGATTCGACCAGCCGGAAGCAAATATTATAGATATCAATTACACTTCCGGACGCAAGCTTAACAAGGATCTCATTAACCGACTTGCAACTTGCGAATATATATCTGAACACCGAAATCTTTTTATCACCGGCGCTACAGGCTGTGGTAAAACATACATGGCCTGTGCCTTTGGCATGGAGGCTTGTAAGCAGTATTTCAATACCAAGTATGTCCGACTCCCTGATCTGCTTATGGATCTGGAGACAGCACGGGCAGATGGTAACTACAAAAAAGTCATGGCAAAGTATGCCAATCCAGTTGTTCTGATCCTGGATGAGTGGCTTCTATTGAAACCAACGAATTCGGAACAAAGGGACATCTTCGAACTACTTCATAGGAGACGTAAGAAATCTTCAACGATTTTCTGTTCCCAGTATGCATTCGAGGAATGGTATGAGCAGCTCGGCGGTGGTGACAGTCCTCTGGCAGATGCAATCATTGACCGTATTGCTCACGACAGTTATCGAATAAATATTACAAGCATTGATACTGAACATGATAGATCAATGCGTGAGGTATATGGTTTGGATAAAGAACTACGCGAGTAAACTCGCATAATTACATAGGTGATTTCCACTTCCGGACATCTGATTCCCAAATTTCCGGAAGTGCGATTTCATCGCACAAGAATATTCA
>NZ_JALIFQ010000056.1:0-3293 GCF_022867815.1 Blautia sp. NSJ-175 | reverse complement strand
CCATTCATAATGAGCCAGCCAGCGTCCTTGTTTTCCTCTGCCAATCGTCTTAACTTGTTTTCTCCGATACGGAAATACTTTGACGCTTCTTCAATGGTAAGGGTGTATTTTTCCCATACGGGAATATCGTTGTTATTCATCAGATACCCCCTTTCCCTTGTTTCGTGTCATACTGGATATAGGGGATAAGGTCGGTGCGGTTTATCCTCTGTAAGTGAGCGGTCAGTTTACTGGAAAGGGAAGTGCTGTATCTTGCCTTATCAAGCATAGTTCCCACTTTTTCCAGTCCACCTAATGCGTCATGTTCTTCCAAGAAATAGAAACTTTTGACAGCAGAAATCACGCCACCCTCTGTGAGCCATTGCTGTGTTTCTTCAAGGGAATTATGTGGTTTGGGTACTTGCAGTTTCAAGACTTCCACAGCCCCTAAAAAGCGTTCCCAAAACCGACACGTTTTCCACCTGCTCTTATTACTTTCATTTCTGTTCGCTACGACAAAGCGTAGGTTGTTTGCCAATAGCCCGAAAGCCAATTCTCCAAGTTCCAGCGGTCTGTCCTTGAATGTCATGGCAAAGGCATGAGCCTTATCATCACGCAGTTGCATTTCTGTCCGTTTCCAACTGCCGACTTCATCAAGCGTCTTATTATATTTTGAACAGACTTCCTTATCCTTGTCATAAAAGCGGTAGGACAATCCCGATTTTCCAGCACCGATATAAACCGTTTTTGCGGTGTCGAAATCGTCAAACTTGCTTTCATCAAAGTGGTAGCCCTCACTATTGGAAATAAATTCCTCTTTTTCGCATTTCTTCTTTATCTGCTCTATGGTAAAGAATGGCTTTTCGTTCTTATCATCAATGGCAATATCAAGTCTTGTGAAGTGGAAATTATCCAGTCCGTATCTTCTTTCACAATGTTTGAACATATCCCCAAAGGTATAGTTTCTGCTGTTGAGAATACGGAAAATATCATCACAACCTCTGCCAGTCATAACAAGATAACAGCCTAACCCTTGTGGGTTGTCCTCTGTCTTTCTTGCGTCCCCCGATACATAAATATCTCCAATCTCCCAGCGTATCTGATAGGTCTTGAATTTAACGGTTGCCGGATAGACATTGAAAATGTCAGTCGGTAACTCTAAAATGTGTGTGATTACATCTTCTGCGGTTGCGGTTTCAAATACAATGCTGATGTAATCAATCTTAACGGATAAATTTTCGTGTGTTGCGATACTTCATTACTCCTTTCGTATGCCCCGATTTTTTGCGGGGTATAAATTGCATTTTTTCCTTTATTTATCACAGTTTCTAGGTACTATGACATGTATACGCAGGGCGGTGTTACATATACGCCCTCTGCGAACGCCAAAAGGCGTTTTTTCTTCCTGTGCCTGTCCCGTTCTTAACGCTCACGAGCCTTTGGGAGGCTCGTGGCTAAACGGAACAGCCCCAGTCAGAAACCCTGTTTTCGGTCTGATAGTCCATGCTTATTCATGCTATCAAAGTGAAAATATCTTCTCTATATGCTTACTCAAGCGTGTGATTGACCCTAGCGTGCTTAATCGCTCTATCTGATATGATAATAACGCCAGCAGAATTACTTGTCAAGAACTTTATCTTGATTTTTCGGAAGATAATAAGTATAATAGGCTTATACTACACATAAAAGGAGAAGATATGCCATGAATTATAAGCATTTGGGACAGAATATACAGACCGTCAGAAAACTAAAGAGAATGAAACAACAGGAACTTGCAGACGCTATCGGTATCAATTTACAGAGTTTATCCAAGATTGAACGAGGGGTAAATTATCCCACTTTTGAAACCTTAGAAAAGATAATGGCTGTGCTGGAAGTTGCACCCAATGAAATGTTGTCAGGAGAATGGAAGTATCACACCCATATCGAAAAAGAAGTGTGCCAGTTCTTGAAAGAAGAAGAACGGCTGAATGCTGAATTAAAGCATGGACATTATGATAACTTCTTTGACAGTGAGGAAGAATGGCTTGATTATGAGTTAGAACAATTACGGAAATACATTACAGACTATATCAATGACGAGGACATTCAATCGTCCGACCTTTACCCAATCAAAGAGTTTGTTCAGCACTTGAAGTTTCAGAAGATTTTAGACCGCTATGATGAATTTTACAGCCTTGATATGTTCGGGGAAAGCACAGAAGGACACAAGAACATAAATCCATACTACGCCATAAGAAAGGTGTACGAGGGTTACAATTATGACTATATAGAAGGTAGGAAAATCTTATCACAAATGCCATGTATCGAAGAATTTGAAGATTTTGATGATGAGGACGAGTAACCTTTTTCCTCTTGTGAGAAGATACCGCAAACAAAAAGCCCAGTAAAGAGTGCAACGCACCACCTATGGTGGCAAGGCTCTTGACAGGGCTTTTTCTTTACTGTCTTGAGGTAATCAAGAGGAATAAAGGGATAGTATGTTGAAGTGTTTACAACAGACGGGGGGGACTGTCAAAGCGAGCATGTCCGTGAAGATTATTGACAGTCAGACAAAGGCAACACAAATTTCACAGTATGAATTGACCTTATATAAAAATGATAACTGGATGATTATAAAATAATGATGAAAAGGCTTGAAATAACATTCTATATGTTTATTACAAGCCTTTATTTATCTGTTTAAAACTAAGTTATATGATTTGTATTAGGAAAATGTGATTTACCCCATTGTTTCATTTGCTCTAAAATAGGCACAAAAGTTTTTCCTAAATCAGTTAATGAATATTCGACCTTTGGGGGGATTTCTTGATAAACATATCGTGTAATAAAGCCATCTGCTTCTAATTCTCTAAGTTGTTTTGTCAATGTTGATTGCGTTATATTGCCTATTTGTCGTTGCAATTCTCCAAATCGCCTTGTTTTAAGCGATATATAATACAAAATTTCTATTTTCCACTTACCACCTAAAACACTTTGTATTTTAGCTATTGTTTCACAGCGTTCAATCTCTGTTGCATTATTTTTCATGAAACTATCTCCTTTTGCTCTAAGTATATCGTAAATCAGTCACAAAGACAATATACCATATTTTTTAATACTTAATAGTAAAAAAGATACTATAATCATTAAAAAACAGTACTTTTAATTTTTAACGTGCAATGCTAACATAAGCACAGCTAGACAAAAAACATAAAAAAGACTAACTATTAAAGAAAGTCAATAAATAGTTTCAAAAACAGAGATGTTTTGAGTATAGTGGCGATGACTTATTCATCGCAATCAGTACCTTGAAAATTGCATGACAAATAGAG
>NZ_JALIFQ010000055.1:0-3314 GCF_022867815.1 Blautia sp. NSJ-175 | reverse complement strand
CTTCAACTATTTCCCGGCTTATGTTCTCAGCTTTTTCCCTAAACTGGCGGAAATCATATTCCCAGTAGGCGTCCTTGGTTGTGTGCGTCTCTCCAAACTCGTCCACCTGGGAACTTTCATCAGTTACCTCCTGACCGTTAAGACAGATCGTCACATCTACCATACCCTGATCAAGCGGCTGCCAGCGTACTGCCGGCTGTTCTGTTGTGAATCTTGCTTTCAATGCTTACCCTCCTTTTTGCGTATTTCATCAGCTGCTCTATTCCATACTTCTTTTTGAAGTTTGTGGAATCTGAATGTTTAAACCATCCGAAATATGAAATGCAGCGGTATGCCAGATCCAGTGCTATCTCCATGCGTCGCTGCACCTGTTTCCGCAATCTCAGATATGCCCGTCTTGCACGTAGGAAAATGCTCCGGCGGACTTCTGCGCGGTCCCTATAAATCTTGTAGCCCATCATATCAATGCAGTCTCCGTGATGCTTTCCGTCTTTTCCTATATAATCAACCTGGAACAGTTTCCAGTTCGGTTTTATCTCCAGGTCCAGCTCCTCTCTGAAAAATTGAATCATCATGAGCATGGCCTTTTTGACGTCTGCCTTTCGTGGCCCCAGGATCAGGATATCATCCATATAAAAGATAATTTTATAGAACAGTCTTGTCCGTTTCTCCTGTCCACGCCGTTTCTGCACCTTAAAGAGTTTCTGTTGTGCGTATTGATAGGCAAAACTGAGGTAATAATTGCATAGCCACTGGCTCAGGTATGAACCAATGGACAGCCCCTGCTTGTATGAGCCGATCAGCGTCTCCACTAAATAAAGCAGGTCATCATTTTTGACCTGCTTTCTCAGAAACCTCATGAGTTTTCTTGTGTTAATGGACGGATAACAGTGCCGCACATCAGCCTTGGCTCCTGCCCTCGTTTTGTCCGGATTCTTCCGGATCCATCTCTCTATTGCATTCTTGCCATACACCTGACCGCGGCCAGGAATACTGGCACATTGGTATTTACCAATCTTTCTGTTGAATAGTTCCATGAGAGCATTGACCGCCACATAGTCATATACTTGCTGCTTGACGCTCTCCACACCTATCTCCCTGAGCTTTCCGGAGTTTCCGTCATATCTCATGGAGTAGTGTATTTCCGGGAAATGAACGTCACGCTCCTTGATTTCCCTTGCCAGATCTTCCGCTGCTCTTTCCAGCAACGGATCCACATTGCTCCTATTCTCCTGGATCAGTCTGCTCGCAGCCCTGACAGACAGAGACTGACCGGTTTGATATCCGGCCAGGAATCCCGCCACGTCACGCCGTTTCCACTTGTCAGAGAAACATTCCAGCATACATGCCATGATCCAGTCTTTATCCAGTCGTATATTTTTACAGTATCGTTTCAACTGTGAGTCCTCGTTTCTTAATAAAGCGGTTTTCGGTTTTTCTACTCACCCCACCCATGACCTACTGTGCCATGAGTCCGTGTGCCAGGCATCTTTGTTCCCGAACACACGGTTTGGCTTCAATCAAATTTTGGGAAATGCCCCACGCACCATCTCTGGTGGCTCCGTCCCTGCGGAGCGAAATGTAACGCTATCAATCATTTTTTTCAAGAAAATCCGGAGACGATATTCCAGTTCGCATTCGACCAGCCATTGTTCGCATTGAGAATCCAGAGGCCGGCATGCGCGCCATTGTTCAAATTGCCCAGCGCAAGCCACAAGGAAAACCGCCAAATCAGCGTTACAAGTCCGTTATTTATATTTTAAGAGGGGAAAGCCCCTCTGTCAGGCTGCCGCCTGCCATTCACCCCTGGTGCCATTTGGAGAAACGCCGGAGACGATAGTCCAGGAAGCATACGACCAGCCAGCGTCCGCAGAGAGAATCCAGAGGCCGGCATGCGCGCCATAGGTCAAAAAGCCCAGCGCACGCCACTCTCTCTGTCCAGATGTTATTGTATCCGTGTAGAGTCCGTCTGCAAATCCCGTTGTTGAGCCTGCGGCAACCCCAGTAGGTATCATGACGCACAGGTCCATGTCCGTTGTCTCCTCGGAGATATACTTCCAGCTTGCCGCTGTATATGCCACCTGCGCCGCTGCTTTCCGGTAATTTGTCCGGATTGTTGCAATGTCGCTGGACAGCGTGCTAGCATCCTGGCACACATACACATCTCTGGCCGGGTTCTCGTCTGCTCCTGCCACAATATCCATGACCGCATTCCCCAGCACCTCATAGGCTCCTATGCAAGTTTCAATCCCCTGGATCTTGTACGGGTTCTTTCCATTGGTGTTGCTGTTTGGAGATCCGTCTGAACCGGCCACCTCGTCCGTGGATCCTGTATGCCACGGCATGGTGCTGATACAGGTGGTGAGCGTTGTATCAAATGCTTCCGGAGCATCTACATAGATTGCAGCGTTTGTGTCATCCACGTCCTCAATTTTCGTAATCTGCACGCTGTACGCCAGGTTGTGCATATATTCATAGTATCTGTCTTTGTTTGTCTCTGCTCCAATCTCTCCAATGGAAACATAGGAGCCGACCACATAATTTGCCGCCTGTGCTTTTGTAAGCATCACCCTCATGACTCCTGTTTCTTCCACCAGGTTCATATTCTGGAAACTGTATGAGGTGCAGCCTGCCATGATGCTCTGGCTGTGTGTGGTTGCGTATTTTATGATCATCATCAGCTGACGATAGAACAAATCCCAACTTGTGGTTCCGCAATAATGGCCGCCCAGCTTGTGCATATAGACAATCATGCCTGTGTAGCTTATCGGATTCTTTGCCTGTGCGGCCTGGCATCCATTGGCCGGAGCCAGCCCCTTTGAGGAGTATGGCATTCCATCAATGTCCCCGGCCGCGTATTTTGCGTGTATCATAAACGGACTGAGTGTTCCGTCCGGGTTAATGGACTCTTTCATAGGGCGCGGCGTGAGTTCTGTCTGGCTGTCAGAATAGTGATACAGCACTGCATCCGCCGTGTCCTCAATACCAAACCATGCGCTCATGGTTACCTCTCCCACCTGTACCTTGCCATACTTTGTAAATCCAGTCTGTCCCTCCAGGGCATCCACATGGTTGAATCCATTTTCATCCACGGAGAAATTGCAGGTGAAGTGGTGGAACAGGCCGTACCGTTCGTAATCATCCCGGCCTTTAGCACGACCCACAGATGGCTCACAGACCATGTTTTCATTGGCGTTCATCTTCACGCCCACCGGACTGGTTGAGGTTGCGTATTTGTAAATCTTTGTGGTAAACACCAGCCCATTTCTGCGTAGGGCAAAATAATTGGAGAGAGCCTGCTCAATGCCGCCACC
>NZ_JALIFQ010000054.1:0-4822 GCF_022867815.1 Blautia sp. NSJ-175 | reverse complement strand
AAGAGCTGTGGCGAAAGCGTGTTGCTTTCATGTAAAAGCAGGGGCAGAGCAGGAAAGAGGGGATTGAACAAATCATGCTCTGCGGTTACTGCTTGTTATTCTTCGGTTTCTAAAGGAATATCAAAGTCCAAAATCATTTTGATAAGTGCTTCTCTGATACGTCCTTTTAATTCCATGTCTACGACTATGCAGACATTACCATATTTGTCGTAGAACGGACGCAAACAACATTTTGATATGTACGGGTCATACAACGCCAGTATCTTTTCAATCGCATTTACGTTGCCGTCCACAGCCGACGAAATAAGGTAAAATGACGGGCGTGTGTTATTCATCATTCATGTTCTCCTTTAATTTTTTCTTGATTTCTTCAAGTGAGTTCTTCCTACTGCGGAACGACGTTGAACGGTTAATCTTTAATCTGTCGCCGATTTCTGTATCGCTCATGCCTAAGAAGAAATACATCAACAAGATTTCTCTGTCTTTTTCAGACAGATACTTAATCGCTTCTGCTAAATCATCATCAAGGACACGAACCTCAATACCACATACATCAAAGGCGGTATAATCGCTTTCGTATTCGTCCCAGACTGCCAGCTTTTCTACGACGATTTCTGGAAGTTCACAATAGGAAATTTCCTTATTTCTTCGTCGCTTTAATTCTTTGCGATAATTACGGACAATGCCTTTCACTACACGTTTGAGCTTGCAGTCAAATTGACATTGTATTGTCTTTTGGAAGTCCGACGGTTTCATATCATCACACCCCCTTTCCGTTATGACGTGAAAAGTGTTTATCCCTCTTTCCGCACCATATCTGTACAGCAAGGTGTGATTTGTTGCATGATTTTGAAAAAAAATGAAAAAATTTTTTCGGGTACAAAAAAAGCCCGCACAAAACATATAGTCTGTACGAGCTATTAAAGCTGTGAGATATTCAGTTGTTAATAAAATGCTGTTAGGTAGTGTATGACCGTATAAGATTATGCTTAAAACTTTCCATGACACAAGCCCCCTTACAGCACTTGATTTCTATTAAACTTTTGTCTTTTTTGTAATCTTGTAAATATATTCTTCTGGAGTAGGGCGTTTATTTCCAAAATACTTTCTGAAATTCTCCTGCACTTCTGGGTCGGTGCTGTTCATAGCTTCATCAATCGTCGCTTCAATATCAGCTCGAACATCAGCTAATGACACACCGCCAGCTTTTGCACCAGCTTTCAATGCTTTTTTAATATCTCGTTTTTTAAGTCCTATCATAGTATTACCTCGTCACAATTTACTGAATGTTTTAGAAATGTTTTTCAAAATGCTTATATAGAATAATCCCTAAAAATGTTTGCAGTAGGAATAAACCAAATATAATGCCTATAATCCATGCTTCAATATGAAGTAACGCAAGTACAAAAGCAACAAACAAGTACACGAAAGTCATTAACTGATATACTAAAGAACCAGCTTTCATTCTTAAAAATATTTTTCTTTCATCAACATTATTGATGTGATTTTCTCTATTTATATTTTGTAATTTTTCTTTATTTTTTGGCATTTCATAATAACAAATTTTCAATAATTGAACACCAGAAGCAAAAGCTAAACCGAACCCCATTGCGTAAAAAAGTGTAGCGTAATAATCAGTATCAATAACGAAATATCCAAAACATATAAAGATTATACCTATAATAATCTCAATGATAAATGATAATTTTTTCTTCATTGTTAATTCCACCTTTCAAAAGACTACATTTTCTGTATTAAAAAAATCGTTTTATGGTTGTTCAAATTATCCTGAATGTAAGTTTACTTTAGCTGAACATTTTAGAAAGAAAAAACTAACCAAAACGAATGTAAAAGAATTACTGGAGGGAAAAGAAACCCTGGTAAAAGGAATCAAAAACAAAGAGAAAAAGCCCTACAATGCCGTTGTAAAAATTGGGGAAAAGGGATATATTGATTTTATATCTTTCTCAAAATAAACATAAAAGCCCTTTAAAGAGGGCTTTTATATATTAATCACAAATCACTTATCACAAATCACTTATCACAAATCACAAGTGATTTGTGATTGTTGATGATAAAATAAGAATAAGAAGAAATAGAAAGAAGTGAGTGATTGTGGGAAATTTAGGCGCACAAAAAGAAAAACGAAATGATACACCAATCAGTGCAAAAAAAGATATAATGGGAGATAAGACGGTTCGTGTTCGTGCTGACTTGCACCATATCATAAAAATCGAAACAGCAAAGAATGGCGGAAACGTAAAAGAAGTTATGGAAATAAGACTTAGAAGCAAACTTAAGAGTGTGTTGATATTGCAGTATCTTAAAATTTTGTGTATAATAGGAATTGAAGTTAAATTAGATGCTAAAAATTTGTAATTAAGAAGGAGGGATTCGTCATGTTGGTATTCCAAATGCGTAATGTAGATAAAACATCTACTGCTTTGAAACAGACTAAAAACAGTGATTACGCAGATAAATAAATACGTTAGATTAATTCCTACCAGTGACTAATCTTATGACTTTTTAAACAGATAACTAAAATTACAAACAAATCGTTTAACTTCTGTATTTATTTACAGATGTAATCACTTCAGGAGTGATTACATGAACAAAAATATAAAATATTCTCAAAACTTTTTAACGAGTGAAAAAGTACTCAACCAAATAATAAAACAATTGAATTTAAAAGAAACCGATACCGTTTACGAAATTGGAACAGGTAAAGGGCATTTAACGACGAAACTGGCTAAAATAAGTAAACAGGTAACGTCTATTGAATTAGACAGTCATCTATTCAACTTATCGTCAGAAAAATTAAAACTGAACAATCGTGTCACTTTAATTCACCAAGATATTCTACAGTTTCAATTCCCTAACAAACAGAGGTATAAAATTGTTGGGAGTATTCCTTACCATTTAAGCACACAAATTATTAAAAAAGTGGTTTTTGAAAGCCATGCGTCTGACATCTATCTGATTGTTGAAGAAGGATTCTACAAGCGTACCTTGGATATTCACCGAACACTAGGGTTGCTCTTGCACACTCAAGTCTCGATTCAGCAATTGCTTAAGCTGCCAGCGGAATGCTTTCATCCTAAACCAAAAGTAAACAGTGTCTTAATAAAACTTACCCGCCATACCACAGATGTTCCAGATAAATATTGGAAGCTATATACGTACTTTGTTTCAAAATGGGTCAATCGAGAATATCGTCAACTGTTTACTAAAAATCAGTTTCATCAAGCAATGAAACACGCCAAAGTAAACAATTTAAGTACCGTTACTTATGAGCAAGTATTGTCTATTTTTAATAGTTATCTATTATTTAACGGGAGGAAATAATTCTATGAGTCGCTTTTTTAAATTTGGAAAGTTACACGTTACTAAAGGGAATGGAGATAAATTATTAGATATACTACTGACAGCTTCCAAGAAGCTAAAGAGGTCCCTAGCGCCTACGGGGAATTTGTATCGATAAGGGGTACAAATTCCCACTAAGCGCTCGGGACCCCTTGTAGGAAAATGTCCTAAGTGTGGCAACAATATTGTATTAAAAAAATCGTTTTATGGTTGTTCAAATTATCCTGAATGTAAGTTTACTTTAGCTGAACATTTTAGAAAGAAAAAACTAACCAAAACGAATGTAAAAGAATTACTGGAGGGAAAAGAAACCCTGGTAAAAGGAATCAAAAACAAAGAGAAAAAGCCCTACAATGCCGTTGTAAAAATTGGGGAAAAGGGATATATTGATTTTATCTCTTTTTCAAAATAAACATAAAAGCCCTTTAAAGAGGGCTTTTATATATTAATCACAAATCACTTATCACAAATCACAAGTGATTAATCACAAATCACTTGTGATTTGTGATTCTTAATGATACAATATTACTATACAAAAAAAGAATGGGGCGTAGTTATGGAGAAGGAAAAACTAAAAATACTTGAAGAATTAAGACGTATTTTTATCTAAATAACGAGCTGTTATAACCCATGTAATTTGTCCGATAGCAATAACTCCTGCTATCGAAAAAAACACAACTTTACTCATATATCCCATAAAGACAAGAGCAAATAATACAAGAACCAATAATGTAAGTGTTACTTTATAAGCATTCGCAAGAGAAGCATTAGTAATTGCGATATTTCTTTCATCATTTTCTAATATTTGCATTTCTTTTGTTGGCTTACTGAATATATCACAACCCATAAAAATCAATATTATTCCAATAAGCGTTGTACCATAGACAACCAAATCTGGACGAGGTACGGGCAATAGTTGGTGTACGCCTAAACCATAAGTTAGTAAACCACCTAAAAAGATTATTACACCGATAAATAATTCAACTTTTTGTATCTTATGTTTCATTTGCTTTCCTCCTCATAAATAAATATTTCTTCAATACTCATTTGAAAGTACCTTGCAATTTTAAAAGCTAAGATAATAGAGGGATTGTAGCGTCCATTTTCTAAAGAGCCTATTGTTTGACGAGATACTTCAAGAGCAGTCGCTAAATCTTCTTGTTTAATACCTCTTTGTTTTCGTAATTCTTCTAAACGATTTTTCACAACATACCCCTTTCTTGAACAAATGGAAAGTTTGCTTTCCTTTTCTAATCTTATGATACTCCTGCAAGTAAAGAATGTCAAGCAAACTTTCCATATTTTATTATCCTACAATCTTCCAGTTGCTATCCTTATGTAGCACAAGTTCATACTGCGATATTTGTGTAGCCTTTGTCTGATTATCAAGGAATTTCACAGCAACTTTGACTTTCACATTGTCCCCGTCCTTTGTAAAGATAGGGTTTACCAGTTCAGC
>NZ_JALIFQ010000053.1:0-2924 GCF_022867815.1 Blautia sp. NSJ-175 | reverse complement strand
CATACATTGCTGCACTTCCACCTCTGCCCTATCTACCTCGTCGTCTTCAAGGGGTCTTACTTCTTTAAAGAATGGGATATCTCATCTTGAGGGGGGCTTCACGCTTAGATGCCTTCAGCGTTTATCCCTTCCAGGCTTGGCTACCCTGCCATGCAGTTGGCACTGCAACAGGTACACCAGCGGCCCGTCCATCCCGGTCCTCTCGTACTAAGGACAGCTCCTCTCAAATATCCTACGCCCACGCCGGATAGGGACCGAACTGTCTCACGACGTTCTGAACCCAGCTCGCGTACCGCTTTAATGGGCGAACAGCCCAACCCTTGGGACCTACTACAGCCCCAGGATGCGATGAGCCGACATCGAGGTGCCAAACCACTCCGTCGATGTGAACTCTTGGGAGTGATAAGCCTGTTATCCCCAGGGTAGCTTTTATCCGTTGAGCGATGGCATTCCCACTTAATACCACCGGATCACTAAGCCCTACTTTCGTACCTGCTCCACCCGTCGGTGTCGCAGTCAAGCTCCCTTCTGCCTTTGCACTCTGCGAATGGTTTCCAACCATTCTGAGGGAACCTTTGGGCGCCTCCGATACTCTTTCGGAGGCGACCGCCCCAGTCAAACTCCCCGCCTGGCATTGTCCCACCGCCGGCTAACGGCGGCTGGTTAGAAGCCCAATACTGCAAGGGTGGTATCCCAACATCGGCTCCATGGCAACTGGCGTCACCACTTCTTAGCCTCCCACCTATCCTGTACATGCAATACCGGACCCCAGTACCAAACTGGAGTAAAGCTCCATGGGGTCTTTCCGTCCTGGCGCAGGTAACCAGCATCTTCACTGGTACTTCAATTTCACCGGATGCATTGCCGAGACAGCGCTCAAATCATTACGCCTTTCGTGCGGGTCGGAACTTACCCGACAAGGAATTTCGCTACCTTAGGACCGTTATAGTTACGGCCGCCGTTTACTGGGGCTTAAATTCAATGCTTCGTTTCCTGACATCTCCTCTTAACCTTCCAGCACCGGGCAGGCGTCAGCCCATATACCTCACCTTTCGGTTTCGCATAGACCTGTGTTTTTGCTAAACAGTTGCTTGAGCCTATTCTCTGCGGCCAGGTCTCCCTGGCACCCCTTCTCCCGAAGTTACGGGGTCATTTTGCCGAGTTCCTTGGCAATGCTTCTTCCGTCGGCCTTAGGATTCTCTCCTCATCCACCTGTGTCGGTTTACGGTACGGGTACGATATGAACAATAGCGGCTTTTCTTGACGCATGGCTCACACACTTCCCTACTTTAGTTCGGTCCGCATCACGCCTTCGGGTTGCCTGGCGGTTTTTCCTACCAGACCCCTACCTCGCTTGCCCCGGGATTCCATTCCCGGGTTGTGCTCTCCACACGTGTCCCCACAGTTCTGTCATATCGCAGTACAGGAATCTCAACCTGTTGTCCATCGGCTACGTCTTTCGACCTCGCCTTAGGCCCCGACTTACCCAGGGCAGATCAGCTTTACCCTGGAAACCTTAGATATTCGGCCACAAGGATTCCCACCTTGTTCTCGCTACTCATTCCGGCATTCTCTCTTCAATGCAGTCCACAGCTCCTTACGGTACTGCTTCTTCCCGCATTCAATGCTCCTCTACCAATGACTATGTCATTCCTCAGCTTCGGTGTCGTGTTTCAGCCCCGGACATTTTCGGCGCAGGACCTCTCGACCAGTGAGCTATTACGCACTCTTTGAATGGATGGCTGCTTCTGAGCCAACATCCTGGTTGTCTTTGAAATCCCACATCCTTTTCCACTTAACACGCACTTTGGGACCTTAGCTGGAGGTCTGGGCTCTTTCCCTTTTGACTATCCAACTTATCTCGTATAGTCTGACTCCCGGTAATCGGTTCGATGGCATTCGGAGTTTGATATTCTTCGGTAGGCTTTGACGCCCCCTAGGAAATTCAGTGCTCTACCTCCATGAATCTATACCGAGGCTAGCCCTAAAGCTATTTCGAGGAGAACCAGCTATCTCCGGGTTCGATTGGAATTTCTCCCCTATCCACACCTCATCGCCACCCTTTTCAACGGATGTGCGTTCGGTCCTCCACTACCTCTTACGGCAGCTTCAACCTGGACATGGATAGATCACCCGGTTTCGGGTCTGCACATACTGACTCTGGCCCTGTTCAGACTTGGTTTCCCTACGGCTCCGCGTCTTAGACGCTTAACCTTGCCAGTATGCACAACTCGCCGGACCGTTCTACAAAAAGTACGCGGTCCACCATATAAAGGTGTTCCACAGCTTGTAAACACAGGGTTTCAGGTTCTCTTTCACTCCCCTCCCGGGGTCCTTTTCACCTTTCCTTCACAGTACTATGCACTATCGGTCACTAAGGAGTATTTAGCCTTACGGGGTGGTCCCCGCGCGTTCCCACAAGGTTTCTCGTGTCTCGTGGTACTCTGGATCCTGCCGTGTCATCTCGGATTTCATGTACGGGGCTTTCACCCTCTCTGGCTGGCTTTCCCAAAACCATTCCATTATCCTCAACGAATCACTTCCGCAGTCCGAACCCCGCCATGCACGCATGACGGTTTAGGCTCTTTCCCGTTCGCTCGCCGCTACTTAGGAAATCGAGTTTTCTTTCTTCTCCTCGGGGTACTTAGATGTTTCAGTTCCCCCGGTTCCCTTCCATACGTTATGGATTGGCGTATGGATACATGAGGTTTGCTCATGTGGGTTTCCCCATTCAGATATCTCCGGCTCATAGGATATTTGCTCCTCCCCGAAGCTTTTCGCAGCTTATCACGTCTTTCATCGGCTCTTAGTGCCAAGGCATCCACCCTGCGCTCTTTCTTGCTTGGCCTTACCAGATACCATAGCGTTGGTACCTGACGGCTTGGGTTGTTGCTTGGTTTTTGTTTCTCAATTCGCTGTATCTT
>NZ_JALIFQ010000051.1:0-5382 GCF_022867815.1 Blautia sp. NSJ-175 | reverse complement strand
TTTTGCCGCAGTGGCGGAACTGGCAGACGCCCGGGACTTAAAATCCCGTGGGTAGTGATACCCGTACCGGTTCGATTCCGGTCTGCGGCATTATTTAAAAGTGGAGGAAACGTTGAATTTACAGCGTTTCCTCTGTTTTTTTGTTCTGAAAAGTTTGAACACCTTTGAACACTTTATGATGAAATACCAAGTTTCTGAAAAGCAAGCATATTATTTTCCCCCTTGTTGACATTTCTCAGATAGTGGAGAGTAGTAGCTACTTCACTATGCCCCATTAGATAACTAAGGGTTGTGAGATTATTCCCGTCAAAAGCTGTTGAAGCATTGTAGAATCGTATTTTATGACTAGAATGATATGGAACTCCGGCTTCTTTGCAATATTTCTTTAAACGGCGGTTAAAGCTGTCAGTAGTCATTATAGCACCGTCAGGCTCAAAGAGATATGTTCCGCAAGGGTTTAGTTCTTTGGCTTTTTCAAGAATGGTTATCGCTTCATCCGTCAAGTATTGCTTACGATATCCATGCGAAGTATTTCCTTTCATTTGGTTTACAACTTTTACCTCTCGTTTGGAAAATGTCAAATCATCATTCAGCACACGTTCACAAGTAGCCTGCCTATGTAAATAAACAACTCTATTCTTATAGTCGATATCTTCCCACCGTATAGCCTTTGTTTCGCCTACACGGATAAATAAGTAGAAAGATAATTGTATGGCAAGTGAGTAGGGTTCAATAATACATTTCAAATAATTTAACAATTTGAATGTATCATCATGCGAAAACACGTTATCGCTTTGAACCTCAACAGGTTTGTAGGTGAATTGTTTGAAATTTACATCAGATACAGGATTGTGAGATATAATTTCTTCTTCAATCGCATAACTCATAATGCCATTTAATACAGAACGTGCGTTGCTTATCCGTTTATGTGTGTATTCCCGTTTTTTAGTGATTTCTCTAAAGAAGCGGATAAGCGTAATTGGTTTGATTTCCCCGATTTTCATTTTGGCTAGATTCGTGTCCTTAAAGAATTTATTCCACTCAGCAACATACTCTTGAATCGTTTTCGCTTTCACAGATGTATAATCACGTTTGTATAACAGCCATTCAGAGTACAAATCTTCTAGCGTGATACTCTCCCGGTTTTCGGCTTCTTGCTTTTCGATATAAAATCTTATGATTTCTTTTTCAAGGTTCTCTTTACTCTTTCTCTTAATTGGTCGGCGATTGTTAGGTTTTGTATTATCCGGTAAATATGTCCGCCAGCTTTTTTCGGATTCAGAGTAATAAATTTCATATATATGTTTCTCCAAGATTTTTTTGTTTGCCATGATTTTAAAATCTTTGAAGACTTCATCCGTTGTTATATTAGCACAAGTGACCAGTGTATTCAACAATGTGATATCTGAAGAAGTAACAGGCTTATTCATCGGACGTCCTCCGCCTGAATCCATTTCTACCTTTTTTGATCTTGACGTATATTACACTGCTGTCTTTTAAAAGTGATCCGCTTGAAACTAAGGACTTTGTATCATATACCTGCCGGGTATATTCCTTTTGGTATACAATATTTTCTTGTGACAAATCTTTGATAATATCACTGGTAAGCATTAGCTTCTTTTCTAGTGGCATTATAAGGTTCTGTGATTTAAAAAATGCCTTTTTCTTGTGCTCTTTTAGTTCTAGGTCTTTTCCAAAATATTTACTGAGATATCGGCCACGGTTCTCTTTGCTGTCCACATCAATACGGTTTATTTTAATAAAACCATGTGTCCATAATTCTTGTAACTTCTCTTTTGGTATATATGGAAAATCAAAGAAAATAACATGGTAGTGGATTGCCCCACGTTTCTGTTTCTCCCACGTTGCAATATATTTCAATGTTTGGACTTTGGTTTGATATAGGTAGTAATTTAATCGTTGGATAAAATATTTAAATTCTTTATTAGTTATTGTGATATCTTGAATATTCTCTTTAAATGTCAGCGTTAAAAATTTGGTTTTGTTATCAAAATTACAGTCAACAATACGAGCGATTTCCCAACGGGTCTGTTCATAATGCTTCTGTTTTCTTTTTAGGCTGTTATACTGCTTGCGAGCTGACATTTCATCAAATGTTTTGCGTTTGTTTGATTCGGATAAATTTGTATCTGCTTTTGTATGTGAATGACTATAAATGGGGTGTTCGTAAAAATATACTTCATTCGTTGTAGGAGTTTCAATGATTTTCGTATTATATACAAAACAATGGTTTGTTTTGTCCACGAAATTCACCTCTTGTCCTATTTGATTATGTGCTTATTTCTGTTCCGATTTTTCGGAAGATGTTGTTTTATATATCAAGTAAAGATAGAACGAAATCTGTTATCTCAAATGGTGCAGATAGTCAGTACCTTATGACGTTGTCCGGCACTGCCTATCTGCCCCTTTTAGGGAACTATTTTGTTCCGGCTTTTCTGATATTGACAGCTTCTGCTTTGACGGATAAGCGTCCATTATAGAGACTTGCCCATGTATGTAGTCCCTCAAATGAAACGGTCACTTGTCCTCTTTGCTCCAATTCTTCATTAGACACAAGCTGATTGGCATTTTTAACGCCAACTTTGATTTTCTCAAATTTCAGCTTTGGCAAAAGAACAGTGTAGTAGAAGCCTAGTTTCTCTTTGGTGTTGTAGTCAATCCATTCAGACACTTCGACTAATTGAAATTGTTCCTCCAGTTTGTCTGGGTTTAAAATAAAATCAGTTCCTCTAATCAATAAATATGACCTCCTTAAAATATTTAATTATCTGATATTCAGATATTTATTATAATACAGCACGGTATAAGCGGTGTCAAGAGAAATATCTTAATATCCGATAAAAAGATTGACAGAGTAAAAACATTGAAATATAATGGGCATAAACAAGGAGGATTGCGATGAATAAAATAAAAGAATTGAGAAAAGAAAATAACATCACGGTTGCGGAATTGGCAAAAGAGTTAGGAATTTCACAAAGTATGCTGACTAACTATGAAAATGGGAATGGAACTCCAAGGGATGATTCTATATGGGATAGGTTATCACAACTGTTTGGCGTAAGTAAAAGTCATGTTATGGGATTGACTACAGATATTGATGTGGTTCACAGAAAGAAGAAATTTAAAGCGGTTGTGGATATGTCAGAACCCATATCAATACAAGTGGAAAATCAAACAGACATTGATATCTTGACTAAGTTGGACTTACTGGATGATGAAGATACAAACAAGGTATTAGACTTTATAAACAATCTTCTTACTACAAAGAAGTATGAGGGAATTGAAGATAGTCCAATCGAATATGTGACGAAATAACAGAAGTAATCTAAGGCGTCCACTTGCCCAGCCGACCCGCCGCCCTGTTAGGAACCGTCGCTCTGGGCATCCTTCGGAACGTTGGTTTTTGAAAGAGCACGAACAAGAAGGAAATATATGTGGGAAGTATTCAGAGAATAGCAGACAGCACGATTGCGAAAGTGTTGTCTGTTATTCTTTTTTCTTAGTCATATTTAAAAACAACGGTTTTAAAGGGTTTCTCGCCATAACGAATCAACCACGCAGAATAATAGAGTTTGATTTCAAGGGTAGTAGGAGTGCCATTGATTTTGTTGTGTTCCGCTTCAATTTTACGGATAGTCTTATTAATTCCCCAATATTTGTAAACAATAACAGTCAGCTCCGTGTCCCGTGTGCCTTGATTGCTGAATGACATGCTGTTACGGACATGATAATCGGGCAGACTGATGTAATAGCAGATTCCGGCAATTAAACAGAGTAATAAAAGTGTAGTTATGACTTTTCTTTTCATGTGTATGTACCTCTCTTTTTTAAGTTCCCTGAAGGGATAACTATATAGTACCTCACTATATAGTGAATTACTACATAAAGATTTATTAAATATACTTTGTGTAGGGGTGATGCATATGAATTATGGACATTTAGAATTAAGGATAGAAGAACTGTTGAAAGAAAGGGGTATTAGCAAGAATACCATTTGCAAAGAGTTAGATATTCCGAGGTCAAATTTTAACAGATATTGCAGAAATGAATTTCAAAGGTTGGACGCAAATTTGATTTGTAAATTATGTGATTACTTTGAGTGTGAGGTTGGGGAATTGATTATTTATGTAAAAGAATAATGCTATGTTGTTGGAGAGGCATGGTACAAATATAGAGTTGGGGATCTAGTGAACTTAAAGCTACAGATACCTTTCATTTGATTACTTCTCTGTGAAATTGAATTATAATGTGAATAGTGGGAATTAGACAAATTGAAAGCTGTAAGGAGAAGTTCCATAAAGAAAAGATAAGACTACGTGTAGTCATGATTAAGGGGTAGATAACACATGACAATTTTATCGACTCGGGAATGGGCAATTGTAATATGGGTCAGTATTTTCCTTGTGTATGTAATGATGCATAGGCAGATTCGAGAATCTTTTTTGAGAGTTGTAAAAATATTTTTTGGTAGTAAGTTAAGAATACTTTGGGGAATTATTTTGCTTTATGTTTTGGGAATAACATTAATATTTTATCATCTACCATTTTGGAATAATGTTTTTATTAAAGATATTATAGTTTGGTTTGTATTTTCGGGTTTGATATATTGCATGAATGCTGTTTCAAAAGAGGCAGATGAGGGGTACATTAAAAAAGTTTTAAAAGATAATTTGAAATTTACGGTTATTTTGGAATTCGTCATTAGCACATTTACTTTCGATATATGGATTGAATTAATAATTATTCCAGTTACTACAATAATTGTAATGATGAATGTAATTGCAGAACGGAAGAAGGAATATTATAAAGTACACAAATTATTAGATATCGTTCTAGCGGTGGCAGGATTTTGGATTTTATATGAAACTATAAAGATTGGAATACATGAATATAAAGAATTGGATGCATTAAATACTTTTATTAGTTTTATGATTCCAATTGTATATCTAATTTTAATTATACCGTTAGAATACATACTTGAACTTTATTCAAAATATGAATTGCTGTTTGTTAGGATGTCATTTAAGGAAGAAAAAGTTAAAAAAATTCAAAGAAGACATCGTTGGTTTGTGGCAAAAGCATGTAAATTTTCAGTACGTAAGGTATTGCTTTTTCAAAAGAAATATTGGTGTAAAATGTATAGTAGAATGTCCGAATCAGAATTTGAAAAGTTGATGGAAGAATTCAGGCGTGAATGTAATAACTAATGGTTAATTATTGGTTTAATGCCAATTTTATATTAGTGAAAATTATACTTATGAACACTTTTTGAACACCTAGACCGTGATGAAGTCCTCAAAGCCCCTTTCTATCAGTATTTGAGATTGGTTAAAACGGTTCGATTCCGGTCTGCGGCAGTAA
>NZ_JALIFQ010000050.1:0-6381 GCF_022867815.1 Blautia sp. NSJ-175 | reverse complement strand
ATATGGTTTGGATAAAGAACTACGCGAGTAAACTCGCATAATTACATAGGTGATTTCCACTTCCGGACATCTGATTCCCAAATTTCCGGAAGTGCGATTTCATCGCACAAGAATATTCAAATAGATAAGGCTTATGGGGTTTCTATAGAGCAGATATTATTTTCAGAGTATTCGTTAAATCATAAATATATTAGCTTTGCAACGTTAAATCAGGAATATTCTGATATGTGTAATGAGAAGGCTATATCCTATTTGACTAAAAAAGGGACAAAAGTATTATTTGATCAATTTGTTCTCAGGTTTCTGGGATATGGGAAACGGGTTTTAGAAAGAAAGAGTAGAAAAGGATATATTGTTAAAGTAATTCAGGACTGTTTTTTGAAAAATTTAGCGGAAAGGATTTTAGATGTTTCTTTAAGCACTCTTATTTTTGAAATGTATTTAGCAAAAGAACAAGGAGAACTTAGAGGAAATGATGAAGCAGAAGAATATAACGACTATAATCAGAGATTTCTTGGTAATGATAAGTATATAAAAGAATTATTTTCCATATATCCAGGTCTTAAAAGAATGCTGATAGAATTAATGGAAAATTTGGCAAATAATTATATATTATTGCAGGAAAGAATGGAAAAGGATACTTTACTTTTAGAAGATAAATTTGGTGGGAAAAAGAGCTGGACTGAAGTAAAAGATATAAGAACGAGTGGTTCAGATTCACATAAGAAAGGAAATAGTGTTTTTTTAATTCAGTTTCAAGATGGAACAAAAATAGTTTATAAACCACACGGACTGAAGGTGGAGAAAGCATATCAGTCATTTTTGGAATTTATTTCTTCCAATTGTAAAAAGGACTTTAGGCAATTTTTGATTCTGGATTGTGGGGACTATGGATGGGAAGAATTTGTAGTTAATCTTCCTTGTAACAGTGAGGCTGAAGTCAGGAATTATTATTATCGGATAGGAGTGCTTGTTTTTTGCAATTATATATTAAATGTCAATGATATACATACTGAAAATCTTATTGCTAATGGGGGATATCCGGTTGTTGTAGATGCCGAGACTGTCTTAGATAATAAAAGGGACAAAAAGAAAAAATCAGGTAGAGAAAAAATTTACGATAAGATACATGAATCAGTGTTGTATTCTGGAGTACTGCCTTTTTATAAATACACTAAAAATGGAAAAGGTATAAATATGAGTGCTCTTAATGGCCAAGAGGGAGAGCAATATCCAATACTGATTCCAAGATTAAAAAATGCTGGGACATCAAATATGCATTATGAATATGAAAGACCTATTACTCAAGCTAGTAATAATTTACTGAGACTGGGGGAAAAGGTAAAAGAACCTAATCAGTATATAGATGAGATATGCGAAGGTTTTTTTGACGCATATACATTTTGTTTGGACAATAAGAAGCTTATATTAAACTATGTTTCGATATTTGAAAATATTGAAGTTAGGCATTTAGTCCAAGATACTCAGCGGTATTCCATGCTATTGCACACATCATACAATCCGGATTTTCTTCAAGATGCGAAAGATAGGCAACTATTTTTGTGTGCAGTGTTAAAAAATGTGGAACAGATGCAAGGGAATATGGAAATTGCAAAACTGGAAATAAAGGATATGCTGAATATGGATATTCCATATTTTTATAGCAATACTTCAAAAGAAGATCTTTATGGATCAGAAGGGGAAGTGGTGAAGAACTATTTTGCTGAGTCTAGTATTCAACATCTTAGAAATAAGATCTGTTCTATGGGCAAGAAAGATAGAGAAGAACAGATTAGATTTATAAAAATAATTTTAACAGATTTGAATGATGTAAAAGTTGAGAAACCTAAAAAAGATATAAATGAACTTTGTATAAGTAGAAGCGATAATGAACATGGACAAAAGGAATATAAAAAAAATGCCATATTAAAAATTTTACATACATTAGAGCAAAAAGCTTTTTATGGTGATGATGGGCAGGATATAAATTGGATAGGAATAACATCTATTGGAAATTCTGAAAATTCTTCTTGGAATATCCAACCATTAGGGGTTTATTTATATGAAGGATTAGGAGGAATTGCCCTTTTTTATAATGCACTACAGCAATCAGATTTTGATGTGGATTTGTCAGCAGCCTGCAAAGCATTTGAGACCATGATGTTTCAATATACCGATGATATGTTGGAACGATCCACGGATTTAGAAAAGGAAAGTAGCGGTGCTTATGCGGGGGAAGCTTCTGTTATATATGTATACGAAGTTTTATATAAGATAACAGGAAAACAAAAATATTTAGAATATGCAGAAAAACATTGCAAAATTTTAGAGTATGCATTGAAAGCAGATGAAAATAATGATCTGATTTATGGTAATGCAGGTGCCGTTATTGTTCTTCTTAATCTTTATCACTTAGCTCAAAAGGATATATATTTGCAATTGGCGTGCGAAGCAGGGAACATTCTTATAAAAAATCAGAATAAGGGTAAGTGGTGCTGCGGAAACGGGCAGAGCTTATCTGGGCTGTCACATGGAATTACAGGTATAATTTATGCTCTTACAAAGTTAAATAATGAGCAATTTCATATTGAATATCAAAAGGCAATACACTCTGGATTAATATATGAAAATACCATGTATTCTGATAAATATAATAATTGGTTAGACAATCGGGAGGAGGCAAAAAAAGAAGAAAACTCTGATAATAGATGCATGGCAGCATGGTGTCATGGGGCACCAGGGATTTTATTGGCAAGAAGTAAGATGTATAACCTGGTTAAAGACAGTAGTGATTATATAACAGTACAATGTGATATTGAACGTGCACTATTTGCGACAAAAATGTATGGATTTACAGATAATGACTGTCTATGTCATGGGAATTTGGGGAATACAGAAATATTACTTGAATATTCAAAAGAATGTAATGATGAAGAAGTAAGACATATGATGTTGTCTGCGAGAACACAAATTGCTATGGATATTATAAATGAAAATTACGATTGTGCAAGGTCTTATTTGCATGGGTATAAGATACCAGGATTTATGACAGGAATCTCAGGAATGGGATACTCTCTATTAAGAGATTTGTACCCAGAATTACCATGCATTTTGGCTCTGGAGATTTAGGAGCGTAATTGCTAAGTAATATTTAACAAAGGGAGGAACTTGATGTTTCAAAAAAAAGTGCATTATGTTTCACAGCTAGGAAGCATGGATTGTGGCATAGCATGTCTGACAATGATTCTTAATTATTACGGGTGTAAAAGTGATATCGTGGACATAGGGGCAGAGATTCAGATTGGCAGAGACGGTATGACCTTAGCTCAAATGAAAGAATTAGCAGAAAAGTATGGATTTAAATTTGCTGCATACCAGTATAATCATGAAGAAAAAAACTTAATAGAGTATCTTCCAGCCATTTTGTGTAATGATTCCCACTATGTGGTAGTTGATAAAACTAAGAAGAAAGGAAAATATATTCTGTTTGATCCAGCAAATGGAAAAAGAGTTGTCGATTTTTTAGAATTAAAAAACGGATACAAGGATATTCTTGTATCCGTTATTCCAAGTAGAAATATTAAGAAAATAAAAAAAACCAAATTTAAAATAGAGGTAAAATTCTCTCAATTTATGATTGCAATTATGTTGATGCTTATGTGTCAACTTATTACATTAGCTGTTCCAATGGTTGTGCAAAAAGTAATAGATAGTTTATCTTCTGCCCATATTACAATTCATATATGGAAAATTACACTTTTAGTTCTTCTGATTATGTGTGCCCATTTTGTATTGAGCTTACTAAGACAGAAAATTTTATTGAATATTAACATGAAACTTTTTAAAACAATGATTTCTAATATGATTCATAAAATTTTCCGTTTGGATGTAAGTTTTTTTGAATGGCATTCCGCAGGTGACATAGGGAACCGTTTCAATAGTATAAATCAGTTGAACGACATTCTTACCAATGGATTTATAAACATTATAATCCAAGGGATTACATCCTTGGTATGTTTAGCTGTTATGACCAGTATATCTCCATATTTGACTGCATTTGTTCTAGTTGTTTCTATTATACAGATCGCCATAATGATTTTATTAAATGGTAAAAATCTCATAAAGACGAAAGAGTATATATACTCACAGAGTACAATACAGGGAGAACTGATAGATACTCTGGAGAATATAATGGAAATAAAATGTATGGGGATGGATAATGCAGTTAAATCAAATTTACAAAATTCTTATAGTAAGTTAATAGAAAGATTCAAGGGAAAAACTCGAATTAGTAATTTGATGAATAGTTTTTCCTCAACCTTAAACTTGATTTTCCCTTTAATGATTTACGTGATTGGAAGTTATAGTGTGAAGCAAGGAGGGTTAACGATAGGACAACTTATAGCCTATGCAACCTTAGTGGGATATTTTACAGCACCTTTTACTACCGTTGTATTGTTGTTACCGAGTATCAATAGTATTAAAGAAGTGCTTTTACGTTATAAGGAACTAATGATTTTTAGAGAAAATTATCATACGGGAGTTCTTGTACCTGGAAAATTTGAAAATTTAAAAATAAGTTCGGTTTCATATTGCTACAATAGTGGGCAGGCATACGCATTGAATAATGTTTCTCTTGATCTTAGGCGAGGCGAGAGAATTGCTATTGTTGGTTTATCGGGTAGTGGAAAATCAACCTTGATAAAAGCCATACTGGGTGCCGTGGATATTAATCAAGGATGTATTGAGATAAATAATTATGATATCAGATCAATGTCGAAGGAACAGATTTATAAATGGTTTTCAGTAGTTACTCAAAATCCTATGTGCTTAAATGCAAGTATAAGAAAGAATATTGATATTATAGGTGATGCTCCGGATGAGAAAATATGGAAGGTACTAGACATTGTAGCATTAAAAGAGGAAGTTTTAAGTATGCCGTTGGGATTGGATACACTTGTTGGAGAAGGAGGACAAAATATTTCAGGTGGTCAAAAACAGCGTATTGCCATAGCAAGAGCTCTGCTTAGCGATACGGAGGTAGTTATTTTTGATGAAGCTACCAGTAATCTGGATCAGCTTACAGAAAAGAAAATTTATGATAACCTAAGGTCTACCAATAAAACGCAAATTATCATTACTCATAGACTTTCCTCTATTCGAGATACGGATTATATCTATGTATTGAACAGGGGAAGCATCATTGAACAGGGAACACATTTGGATTTGATGAAGAAAAAGGGATGGTATTTTGAGAGTATTCAATGACAGATAGGAATTAAATTATGATATGAAAAGCCATTGTATGGGGAGGTATTACAGATGAAGAAGAAAGAGATAGTTATTGGGGTGAGCGTACTGATTAGTGCATCACTTCCCATTTCAGTTTATGCTGCTTCAAATGAAAGTATGAGTTCTAGAGGTTTTATAATTGATGAAACTAATGAGTTTGAGGATATCGTTAAGCAAATTTTAGATGTTAAGTCAAAACATCCGGAATGGAGTGAACAGCAGATAAGTGATTTTATGGATCAGATTCATGCTATTAAGAAAGATGGCGTCATAGACATTTGGAACGCACTTACTTCTTCTGAGAAAAAATTAGTGATTCGATATCCGTTTGATGCACTAAAAGTCAATAAAGCAAAGGAAATTGCCACTAAACAAACCGAAAGAAAATTCGGAAAAAATGGTTTGGGTGACAGGAGTGACGCATTTAGACACGGAATATGGAATGCCGAAATGACAGTTTTGATAGGAAGTGAAAAAGCAGAGCTTTTTGCGACAGCACATGAAGATAAAGATACTACTGGAAACGAAAGCGATGGATATACAAAAGATGAGCACAAAAAAATGGATTTACATAACAATGAAATAGGGAGGAAATTAGGTGCAGATAACCTATCTGCACCAGAAGAGAAAATGGCGGAAATCATATATGACGAGATAATGAGAGAAGATTCGCTGTTTGTATGGCTGCATGAATGAAAAAGTTAGAACGTATGAACTGAAATGAAATATATCTCTAAGACAGTCGCAGATATTTTATTGATGTTTAGATATCTGTGACTGTTTTTGAATAGAAATAATAGTCGTTAAAAATGTCTGCTCTGACTAAATTTGAAAGAAGAATCAGAATGAGAACCAAGTACTAATGTATAGCCATGAATTAGATGTGAAATCTGTTAAATGATGGTCAAATGAGAATGAGGGGGCTGTAGAAAAATATTTATCAACATATTATTTGTCGATTTAGTTTAAGGTTACTGTTCAGAGGTATGCATAAGTCATTGTAAAAAATGACGAAATTTATTTTTTTATTTTGTGGATAACCATTCGCGGCAGGAAAAACTGTGTTTATAGTTTTTCCTGCTGTTCTTT
>NZ_JALIFQ010000049.1:0-7116 GCF_022867815.1 Blautia sp. NSJ-175 | reverse complement strand
AACCAGCGAATATATTTGACAGAGTATCCAGAATATTTGGATAAGAAAACCGATGGCTTTGACTGTTATCAGTCTACACCATCGGTTTTCTCATGTCCAGCTAACCTCTGAACAGTAACAAAAAAAGAGAATAAAAAAGAGGATGCGGGGGATGAGGGTTGTATAATTGGGGGTTCGGTAGTAAAATAAGCTGGAGATGAAAAGGGAGGATTGGTTATGGGTAAGAGGATGTTGTTTATTTTTAATCCCAGGGCTGGGAAGGGGAGTATTAAGAACAGGCTGGTGGATATTCTTGATATATTTGTGAAGGCTGGGTATGAGGTGACTGTGCATCCTACGCAGGCTTATAGGGATGGGCAGAGAGTGGCAAGACGTAAGGGGGGAGAGTATGACCTGCTGGTTACCAGCGGGGGGGATGGGACCTTGGATGAGATTGTGACGGGGATCATGGAAGGGGGACATTCGACTCCGGTGGGGTATATTCCTGCGGGGAGTACTAATGATTTTGCCAATAGTCTGCATGTGTCTAAGAATATGCTGGAGGCGGCTGTGGATATTGTGGAGGGAAGGGCGCACGCTTTTGATGTGGGAAAGTTTAATGATGACTTTTTTGTTTATATTGCGGCGTTCGGGCTGTTTACGGATGTTTCTTATGAGACGAACCAGGATCTGAAGAATATTCTGGGGCATGCGGCTTATATATTAGAGGGAACACAGAGGCTTTTTAATATCAGGTCCTATAATATGGCGGTGGAGAGCGCGGAATGTAACATGGAAGGGGAATTTATCTTTGGGATGGTGAGTAATGCCACTTCTGTGGGAGGATTTCGGAAGCTGACAGGGCCGGATGTGATGCTGGATGACGGGGTGTTTGAGGTTATGCTGGTGCACAGGCCGAAAAATATACTGGAGCTGAATGAGATCATTGCGTCTCTGCTGGGTGGGGCAGATACGAAGCTGATCGAGTCATTTAAGACGTCTTCGCTGAAGATTTCCTGTGACGGGCCTGTTTCCTGGACTTTGGACGGGGAATTCGGGGGAGAGCACAGGGATGTGGAAATTACGAATATGAAGCATGCAGTACAGATTATGATCAAAGAGGATGAGACGGTGCCTCTGATCAATACGCTGGAATAGGGATACCACTTCTGCACACATCAGAATACTATAATAGAAACAGAAACTAATCAGGTGTGCAATGAATTCTCTGGCTGTTTTAAAGGGTATATTGTTGATTCTTGCACTGACCATGGATTCTTTCGTGGTCAGTTTTGCTTATGGGGTGAGTAAGACTAAGATGCCTTTTGGAATTGTGGTTTGTATGAACCTGCTGATGAGTACAATTTTGGGTACCGCTATTTTTATGGGAAGTCGACTGGCAGCGCTGCTTCCGGAAGGAGTTACGGGAAGACTGGGGTTTCTTCTGCTGTTTGGGATTGGATGTTACAGGCTTTTTTCTTATTTTTTGAAGAAGGGGGAAGCGGATACAGATAAGGTGAAGGAGCTGAATCTGCTGGAAGGACTGGGGCTTGCTTTTATTTTGTCTCTCGACAGTATTGCGGTGGGCATCGGGACCGGGCTGGTGCAGTCCGGGCAGGTGATGCTGGTCATCGGCTCTTTTTTGGCAGGTATCGCTGTGATGGAGGCTGGATGGATGCTGGGACATGGGACCAGGCATATACTGAACCGGGACCTGTCCTGGCTCAGCGGAGTGTGTCTTCTTCTGCTGGCAATTGGCTCCCTGCGGGGATGAATTGTAAATTTTTTCTTGATTTTTAGCGGTTTTTGAGGTATCTTAGAAACAGTTTCAATGACCAGGTGTCTCTGCGGGTCTCAGGTGCGGGGACATATGACTTGTTAAGGGGTAGATATGGGGCCTGGGAGAGATGTAATATGGGGCAGCACAGTAAGGAAAGGAAAAACATATGAGCGAGTATACAAACGTAGCTGAAATTTTTGGAGAGGACGTGTTTAATGACACTGTCATGCAGCAGCGTCTGCCGAAAAAGGTTTACAAGGATTTGAAACAGGCGATTCTGGAGGGGAAAGAACTGTCTCCTGAGATGGCTGATGTGATTGCCCATGAAATGAAGGAGTGGGCTATAGAAAAAGGGGCAACACATTATACACACTGGTTTCAGCCGCTGACAGGCGTGACTGCTGAGAAACATGATTCTTTTATCACAGCACCGCTTCCAAGTGGAAAAGTCCTGATGAGTTTTTCCGGAAAAGAGTTGATCAAGGGTGAACCGGATGCGTCTTCCTTCCCGTCCGGCGGGCTGCGCGCCACTTTTGAGGCCAGGGGTTATACGGTCTGGGACTGTACCTCTCCGGCATTTGTAAGGCATGATGCGGCAGGTGCCACACTCTGTATTCCTACAGCCTTTTGCTCCTATACCGGGGAAGCTCTTGACCAGAAGACCCCGCTGCTGCGTTCCATGCAGGCTGTCAATAAACAGGCACTGCGCCTGATCCGCCTTTTTGGCGATACAACAGCCAAGAAAGTTACCCCCTCCGTGGGAGCGGAGCAGGAGTATTTCCTGGTAAGTGATAAGAATTTTATGCAGAGAAAGGATCTGACTTTTACAGGGCGTACGCTTTTCGGAGCCATGCCTCCCAAGGGTCAGGAGATGGATGACCATTATCTTGGAACCATCCGCCAGAAAATATCTGCATATATGAAGCATGTAAATGAGGAACTGTGGAGACTGGGCGTTACCTCCAAGACACAGCATAATGAAGCGGCTCCGGCACAGCATGAGCTGGCTCCCATCTATGCGGAAGTCAATGTGGAGGTTGACCATAATCAGATCATAATGCAGACGCTGAAGCGTATCGCCTCCCAGCACGGGATGAAATGTCTGCTTCATGAGAAGCCGTTTGCAGGCGTAAATGGTTCCGGTAAGCACAACAACTGGTCCCTGACAACGGACACAGGTGTAAATCTGCTGGATCCGGGTATTACACCTCATCAGAATATCCAGTTCCTGCTTGTTTTAAGCTGTGTACTGAAGGCCGTGGACAGACACGCGGCACTGCTTCGGGAATCCGCCGCAGATGTGGGAAATGATCATCGTCTGGGCGCAAATGAAGCTCCTCCGGCCATCATTTCTGTATTCCTGGGAGACCAGCTTACAGATGTTATGAACCAGTTGATTACAACAGGAATGGCTGACCACAGTATTGAGAGCGAGAAGCTGGAGACCGGTGTAAAATCCATTCCGGAGTTTATGCGTGATACCACAGACAGGAACAGGACCTCACCTTTTGCCTTCACAGGCAATAAGTTTGAATTCCGTATGGTTGGTTCCAGGGATTCTATAGCGCCGGCCAATATGGTATTGAACACCATTGTTGCCCAGTCATTCAAGGAAGCCTGTGATGTGCTGGAGAAGGCAGAGGACTTCGATATGGCAGTCCATGACCTGATCAAGAAGAATTTTACAGAGCATCAGAGGATTGTATTCAACGGAAACGGATATTCCGAGGAGTGGGTGGAAGAGGCTGCTAAGAGAGGCCTTCCCAACATCGGATGCATGGTGGAAGCTGTGGAAGCCCTGACTTATGAGGAATCCGTGAGCCTGTTTGAGGAGTTCGGCGTATTTACAAAGGCTGAGCTGGAATCCAGAAAAGAGATCAAATACGAGACATATTCCAAGGCCATCAATATTGAGGCAAGGACTATGATAGATATTGCCAGCAAACAGATCATTCCGGCAGTGATCAAATACACGAAGAATCTGGCAGACTCCATCAATGCAGTGGTGTCAGCAGGCATTCTGGATGTAGATGTGCAGACAGAACTGCTCAGGGACACATCCGGCCTTCTGAAGGATACCAGGAATGCGCTGAACCACTTAAAAGAAGTGGCAAAGACAGCAGCGGACATGGAGGAGGGAAGAGACCGTGCCTTCTATTACCGTGAAAAGGTAATGCCGGCAATGGAAGCCCTGCGCCGTCCTGTGGATGAACTGGAAATGATCGTGGATAAGGATATCTGGCCCATGCCGTCTTATGGGGATCTGTTGTTTGATGTATAAAACGGCTGCCGGGAATCATTATAAATAATACAGGAAAAGGTGTTCCGGATACAGATTCGGAACACCTTTTGTGTTATAATAATAAAAGCGGTGTTGCATCTGCAACAGACTGGAATCCATATGGGATGATATAATCGGATAAAAGTTAGAGATTCATATGTGAAGAAGTATTTTGTAATTACCCTGACGCAGGGTAGGAGTAGAATAAACAGGTGAGAGGAATCAGACATGGATAAAGAATTGGAATTTTTACGGGAACAGGGCGTGGACAGCGGACTCATTGACGGCGTGGAGGAATTTCGGGCAAAATATGATGTGGCAGAGGAGGCAAAGGGGCGTGTGATCTGCCCGGATATGCCCTTTTACGGCAGGGAAGTTCTGGAAATGGGAATCGCTGCTCTTTTGGAAGGGGAGAACCTGCTTTTGACAGGACCAAAAGCTACAGGAAAAAATATGCTGGCGGAAAATCTGGCCTGGATTTTCGGACGTCCGGTGTACAATGTTTCTTTCCATGTAAATACCAACAGCGGTGATTTAATAGGAACAGATACATTTGTCAATAATGAGGTGGAGCTGAGAAAGGGAAGCATCTACCGGTGTGCCGAGTTCGGCGGTTTCGGAGTCCTGGATGAGATCAATATGGCAAAAAATGATGCGGTTTCCGTTCTTCACGCCTCCCTGGATTACAGGCGCTGCATTGATGTGCCCGGATATGACAAGATTGACCTGCACGACGCAGCACGCTTTATCGGAACCATGAATTACGGATATGCGGGAACAAAAGAACTGAATGAGGCCCTGGTCTCCCGTTTTCTTGTGATCGATATGCCGCCTCAGAATGAGGAAACCCTGGAATATATATTCCGGAGAAAATTCCCCAGTATCAAAGAAAACGCCCTGAAGCAGTGGATTGGGCTGTTCATGGACCTGCAGACAAAGGCAGGCAACAGTGAGATCACCACAAAGTCCCTTGATCTGCGGGGAATGCTGGGGGCGCTGAAGGCGGTTTCCTGCGGCCTTGGCCCGGCGCTTGCTGTCCGTATGGGGGTAGTCAACAAATGCTTTGACGTGTTTGAAAAAGAGATCGTCCAGGATGTGGTTATGACAAGAATACCGGAATCCTGGACCACAGAGGATGTGTTTCAATGAGAGAAGAATTTGAGCTGGAGCTGGAAAACAGAATCCGCAACCTCATGTGGACGGTGAGCGGGGATTATACCCTGGATGTGAAGCCGGATCTTGACAGTTTCCGGCGTTCCAGGTATATTGCCCTCTATGACGGTATCAAACAGGGGGCATTTGCCCGCTATTTTGACCGGGAGGAGCTATCTCTTTATCTGGTCAAGAAAATATACCTCCATGCTTCGGAAGGGGAGCTTATAAGCCTTGCGCAGCTCTGTATTGAGTGGGCCGTCTGTGATCGGATCATGGAGGAGAGAGAAGGCGTAGGGGAGATCAGAAGAAGAGCTTTTGAGGACACCCTGGAGCTGGATTTTTCCCAATTGGTAGGATATGAGGCAGGGCGGTTAAAAATCTCTCTTTTTAAGGAGGCTCTGAACGGAAAGGAACCAGCCACGGACAGACTCCGGGGCTTCATGGAGAGAGTCTATGAGCTGAAAAATGCCGCAGATACTATGGAAGTCATACGGACAGTGGATTTTCTTTATAATGAGATTGTGGATCCCCGGTTTGAAAAGCAGCATGGTTCCCTGGAGCGGGTGCTGGCGGTCACCCTGGAGGAACTGACAGAGTTTTCCTGGAAGGATTATCTGGAGGAGGAAGCCCTGGAGGAGACATTTTCCGCTTACCTGGACAAAGTGACGGAGAGCATGACCAACCTGGATATGATGGAGCAGGAAAAGCAGCAGGAGAAGGAAGAGGACGGGGAAGAGGAGAACACCAACAGGAAAAAGGTGCTGGTGGTGGATGAAAAGGCCCTGGAGCGCATGTACAGCTATGTACAGAGAAATTACGGGAAGACTTTTCTGACAGAACCGGAGGAAAAACGCCTGAACTATTTACTGTGCAGGGGAATCCATGCAGACTGCAGCCTGTATTTTACGGAGGGAGTTTTAAAGAATCCGGTGCTCCGCAATTATCAATATGAATATGCGAAAAAGCAGAAGGATAAGAACCTTTATGCCTATCACAATAATCACAGAATGGTGAAAAATAATATCTGGACGCTTACAGACATGCTGAAAAAAGCGTTTACCATGCGGGATGAGACAGATGAAGTGCTGTCGGACAGGGGCAGAATCATTCCCTCCCGGCTGTGGAGGATTGGCAGGACAGATGACGCCAAGTTCTTTGTACGGGAACTGAAGCAGGACAATAGTGATTTTGTGGTGGATGTGCTCATTGATGCCAGCGGCTCCCAGA
The DNA here is from genome assembly GCF_022867815.1 of Blautia sp. NSJ-175. NCBI lineage: Bacteria > Bacillati > Bacillota > Clostridia > Lachnospirales > Lachnospiraceae > Blautia > Blautia sp. NSJ-175. The sequence continues at coordinate 694 of NZ_JALIFQ010000049.1, read as the reverse complement.
GGAGCCGGCAGGGTCAGGTTGCCATGCAGGCGTATATTCTGAGTGAAGCCCTGAGCAATGTGAATATTCCCCACAGGGTGATGAGTTTCTGCACTTTCTGGGATTATACGATCATGCACCGTTTCCGCGGTTATGAGGATGACAGGAGTGCAAACAGTAATATTTTTGAATATATCACATCCTCTAATAACAGAGACGGACTTGCCCTGAAGGCAGCAGGCCACGAACTGCTGAACCGGGACGAGGAACATAAAGTCCTTATCGTGTTAAGCGACGGTCGTCCCTATGATGTGATATTAAACCGTCCAAATGCCAGAAACCCGCAGCCGTACCAGGGAAAATACGCCATCTCGGATACGGCCTTCGAGGTGCGGAGACTGCGGAATCAGGGTGTGTGTGTCCTGGGGGTATTTGCAGGGGAGGAGAAGGATCTGCCGGCGGAGAAGAAAATCTTCGGGAAGGATTTTGCCTATATCCACAATGTAAACGGATTTTCCAAAGTGGTGGGGAGATATCTGATTCGGCAATTGGAAAAAGAGGAATAGTACAGACGGCAGAGGCCTTCGGTGATACGGTGATATGCCCCCTGTCAAGTAGACAGGTTAAATATCTAAAATGAAATGCAGATGAACGATCACACAGATTTGTGTGGTCGTTTTTCTATGCACACCATTTCTCTTTATATTTCTCAATT
>NZ_JALIFQ010000048.1:0-7312 GCF_022867815.1 Blautia sp. NSJ-175 | reverse complement strand
AACCAGCGAATATATTTGACAGAGTATCCAGAATATTTGGATAAGAAAACCGATGGCTTTGACTGTTATCAGTCTACACCATCGGTTTTCTCATGTCCAGCTAACCTCTGAACAGTAACTAGTTTAAGTAATGACAATAACAATAATAAAGGGGGACTTGATTTCTCATATCCCCCAGTGTATAATCTAATTAAGAAAGGTAATCAGATGCAAGATCTGATGCCCTCAGTAAAATTTAATTTTTTTCTATGTTAAGACATAGCATCCATCAAACTTTCTCAGGGTTTATCGTGGATGCTATTTCTTATCATGTCGATTATCTATGTAAGTCAGAGCCGCAAAAACTACTAAAAGCAATGTGAGTACTTCCATTGTGTTCATGGGCATCACCCTCCTTTAAAAACTAGAGGGCTGGTCGAAATTGCATCCGCATCTCTTTCTCGATTAGCTATACTCGCTCAGTATAGCATGGAATATCTTGTATCGCAATAAGAAATGGATGTAGTGAGCTCCTTTTCATATTGCTTTTGGTAATCAGATATTTTGTTTGATAATCCTTGTAATGATGCCAACAGCAACATTCCGTTCTTCATCAATATGTGTCACAACAAAGGACACCTTATCTTTCTTCCCAACGGTGCGGCTGTCGTAGCAACTGTGAGCAATGGCGTTGACACCCAATTCTAACCGGACAAAAACAGTTCCTTTGTGGATGTCTTCCACCGTACCGGCATATTTTCCTTGTACCCGACAATTTTTCAGATTTTCTTTGCTGGTGTTGCCTTCCACGCTTTTTACATCTGCATGGATAGAGAGCGTTTCCGGGGAATCTCCCTGGATAGCTAAGATCCGGACCAGAATATGTTCCCCTACCTGGAATCGTTCCCTGGCATCACCCAGCCAGTCAAAAGACAGATCTCTTGCAAGGATGGAAGTTTCTACACCAAAGATTTCTGCCCGGACTACTTTTTCAGCAACGGCAATGACTCTGGCCTGCACAATACGGTCTTCGTGGATTTTATTCTGTCCGGAAGAGTCCTGATCAAAATAGAAAATCTGACGTTTCTTCAGCATAGCATCTTTCCGGCTGGCAACGATGCTTCTGGATTTGGTATCCAGTCCTTTGATTACAAAGTCGATTTCACTACCAAGCATGTTATTAAGGACTTTGTTCTGTCTAAGAGAGAAATCTCCGTAATCATGAGTTTCATCTTGGATCAGATTGATCATCATTTCCGAGATAGGGATGACTGCCCGATAATCTTTATAGTAAATAATTGCTATTAAGCTGCCGGCTTCGGTCTTTTCAATACCTCCCAGAATGCCGGTGAGAATTTTCCGGGTACGATAGGCATTTTGGATGTCATGCCAGATTAAATCCGCTTTTGATTGAGCAGTTTCTAATACAGTATCGGAGTCAAGGGTTAAAATAGGGGTGTTCAGGTTCATTGTTTCGTTTGCCATAAATGTTATCTCCTTTCAAAATGTGTTATGACATGATGGAATCTTTATCTAAAGGAACCATGCCAGAGTCGGGGGAATCTTCTATAAAATTTTCCTGAAAGAAATCCTCCATAAAATCATCGGGAGTAGGTTCCTGATAAACGGGTTCGGATGTAAAATGTGGTTTCTGTTTTGCTATTGACGCAGAAGATGAACGGCGTTTCCTTTTGGCTGATCCGGGTGAGGGCTGTGGTCGATACTCTGTTTCTTCCGAAGACCCATTTTTGCGCCATTCAGGTATGTGTTCCGATGCTTTTCTTGGTGTCAGCTTTTTGGCATCTGGATGCAGGGTATAATCGTACTTTTCTACTTTTAGGACTTTTTGCCCACGTAGGATAACCAAAGCAGTATCAAGCGGGAGCCGCAAGATTTCATCTGGTGTTAAGAGTTTTCGTTTGCCGATAGATTTTGTCTGCCGGTATTCCGGTGTATAGTCGGATACCCGCCAGCTATTGAGCTGCTTGGCTTCGCTGCTTACCCCTACGGTCACATCGCCGCTGCGGTTGCTGATAAAGGTAGCAGTAACTTCATCTGTGCAGCCCAAAAAGAGCTGGGTATCACAGTTGCCAATGATTTCCTGCCATTGGTTATAAGGATAGCGGTTCTGCATCTGGGGCAAATTCTGAAAGATGCAGGAAATGCTGAGATTCCGGCTTCGGATTACACTGATTTTCTTATTCAGTTCCAGGATAGCTCCGGTGTTGGCAAGCTCATCAGCCAGTATATGTACAGCAACAGGAAGTTTTCCTTCTTCTCCATACTTATCTGCATAACGGACCAGTTTGATGAAGATGAAGGTCATAAACAGGGAAGATAAAAAATCGAAGGTGCTGTCCTGGTCTGAGGTAATGCAAAAGTAAGCACATTTCTGTTTCCCTGGAAGTGTCAGATCAATCTCATCATAAGAGGTAATCTGCCGAATGAGTTTATTCTGAAATACCTGAAGTCTGGCACCCAATCCGATAATAACTCCGCTTCGCACGGTATCACTGGCTTGTTTGTAGATGCAGTAAGGAACTTTTGCTGGATGGGACACTGGGAGCAGATCAAAAAGACTGTTCAGCTCCTTTTCGGAACTCATGGTCAGCAGCTTATAAACCTGTCCAATATTTCTGGCTTCCGGCGGAAAGCCCTGATCTACATAGAGAACCAGGGCTTTTAGCAGGTTCATCTCCGCATTATCCCAGAAATGATCTCCTTTTCCGGAACCTGTATTCTGGATAATGACATCTGCAAATACCTGAGCCATCGTTTCTTGTCCATTGATTTCACCCAGACAATTCCAACTATCCGAGTTTTCCGGATTGACCAGATTAAATGCTTTTACTACATAGCCCTCATTTTCCAGATAAGCAGACATGCTTTCATAGAGTTCGCTTTTGGGATCGGTAATGATTAAACTTTCCCCGGAAGCGTTGTTGCCTTCCTGCCCTCTGGCGACACACTGGAAAATCATATTCCTGGCAAATGCCCTGGATTTCATGGAACCGCTGGCACCATACACGGCGATATTTTTATTCATTCGTGTTTGATATGGAAGACATACGGCTTTGCCATTTAATTTTCCTAAAATGGTTCCTTTATTTTTCTTGACATCTCCGGTCAGTTCCAAAACTTTCATCATTTCATCTGGAGTCATGAATCCGGATGTACCGTAGGTTCCTTTTGTAGAGTAATTTAAGTTCCGGTCATGGTCACTAATTTCCCCGTTTCTGTCATATCCCATACGCATAAGTAAAAAAGTAAGAAGCCCAAAGAGAACCAGGCAAAGAAAAATCCCATACAAATTGTATGGGAAATCGGTAAGGGCGGTATGAAAGCAGACCAATGGGTGTAAAGAAGCTGCTTGCGGATAGGTTCCGTTGCCGGCAAAGTTTCCGGCAGAAGTCCATTCCTGATAGTTTTTAATAAATTGTGCTGCGTATCCTCCGGCATACAGAGTGCAGACGCTTATGGGAAGCAAAAACAGGAACTTCCACCATTTACGGTTCATTGAAAAACCTCCTTTTAAACTTTTGAAAATCAATGCTGGAGAAGTGTATATCTGCAGTTAGGTATTTTTTCAGGCAGGGAAGCTGAAAGTCAAAGCAAATCAGGTTCCCGGATAGCCCATATACATTTAATCCAGTATTGAAGCGGTTGATACGCTGCATGTCAAAATCATACGCAAGCAAAATAGGATTTTCCTGGCTGTCTATTCCATCATGTTCAATTGGCAGATCCTCACGCTGGGGAAAACAGTCGGACAGTAGTAGCTGATTGAGCTGCATCATACGCTGGGGTTGTACCAATAAACGGAGCAGGTATTCTCCGTAGCTGTTATTGGGCAGGAAATAGAAGTGTTCATACGAAGTATCCAGCATGAACAGTGTTTTTTTGTATCCACCGGTACTGGTAAGGAGCCGGAAAGCCATATCCATATCACTGCCAGTCATGATGGCATAAACGGTAGGTGGCCCATGGTAAGGAAGTCCCTGAAGATAGTGCTGCAAAAAAGCATTGAGTCGGACTTCCGTTTTGTATTCCCATTTTAGAAGTGTATTTCCGGTATTATAAACAGCATAGACACAGTGAGGAGCCATCAGGATTCCTATACAACGGGAATTTTTAATTTTGGTAGTGGATGCTCCAAGATTTTTTATTTCTCTGGAAGAGTAAAACAGAGGAAGGCTTCGCACAGGAAACGTAGCCGCTTCGCTGGATTCAGAAAAAAGCAGCGGCTTTTCATCTGGAAAGAATGGGATTCCGGCATGTGAAAGCGTTAAATAGGTTTCTGCTTTTTGATGAAGTCGCAGCCGTCTTGGTAATTCACTACGTATGAGGTTGGTTTCTGCATTTCCGGTTAAATAGTTTTGAAAACGACAGGGATTTTGCGAAAGCAGCAGTTCTTTTGCCCGTTTGGTAAGGCGATAACCTCGTAGGCCATCTTTATAGTGTGTTCTTATAAGCTTACTCTGCTTTAAATCTGTAACCACCTTCTCTGCATAGGAATCACTCTCAATCAATCTGTTAAGCTGTCCGGAAGGGAATTCCCCACATAGCCCAACCATTTCCAAAAGCTGATATTTTATAGAATCGGTTTTTATCAAATAAGCATCACCTCAGTTCGATTTTTACCTATGACAGCCTATACTTGGGTAAAGTAAGGGCGGTATTAAGCATAAAAAATGCAAAGAATATGGCTTCTTTGCAGAAAAATTACCCATATCGGAAAAAGAAAGAAAAATATCAGGAAATTTCCGATATGGTTTTGATAGACTCTTTTCTATCTTTCAGCCAGCCAGGAAAGATTTCCGGTTCCATTACAAAGATAACGGTGTGATCGTAATTCCCCAGTTCCGTAGTGTGATAGGAGTCGCAAAAGAGTCCCGTATCATCAACCAGAACATAGGAAGCGATAGTATCTAAAATCTGTTTGAACTCCAAATTATCGTAATCACGTATCCGTTGTAAAGAAAGGCTCTGGTCATAAATTTGACTAAAACAGACCACACATCTTTTATATAACGGAATAGAATGTTCTGTCACATAAGTCTGCAAGGCAAGGTTTAATGGCTCATGTAGAAAAGCGGTGTTGGTTCGCAATTTACGTTTGGGCAGTAGTCCTGGCATGGTAATGGAAAGAACACTATTTGAAAAAGAGATTTTGATTCCCTGCACAGCCGCAGCCTGTTTCAGATAGTCTTTCTTTCCAGTGTCAGTTGTGGTATATACCAGATTTCTGAGCTGGCAGGCAATCCTTTCAGAACGTAGGGCAGCACTGATACTCAGCTCTTCGTATTTGTCGGCATACGCTTGAATATCTGTTGTTTTCAATGCAAAAATAGTGTTGTGAAGTTTTTGGACTTCATCATCAATGCTCTGTAAACGGTCAAAAACAGTTTTGGTGTTCATACATACCTCATTTCTTTGCATAATAGCTGACAGATCCGGTAGAGGAGTCTACAAGGCAAAAGGCAATCACGCCTGTGATATGAATTTTTGCAGCCTGTTCTTCTGTTTCTAATACAACCAGCCGTTTCGCATCGCTTTTTGTCTGGCTTTCCATGACATGATTGATAAGATATTCTTGTTCCTGGGGGACATAGAGGACTTCATACCACTCATCTTTAGAGAAAAAGTTCAGTTTCACAGGAAATTCACCGTCAGTATGGTACACAATGGCTGTTTTGAAGTCCAAAAGCACCCAAAAGGATGCAATCATGCCATAATCAGGATTGTTTGCAGATTCCTGGCTGTCGAAGAGAAGCCCGTTCTCCTTATCATAGATAATGCGTTTTTGTTTTACCAGACTTGTGATCAGAGATTTGATAGACTCTCTGTTTTTGGAAAAGAGCCGTAAGACCTGTTCATATTGCAACGAATGGTAAGTTGTAATGAACCGGAGCAGTTGGGCACCTTCCCCTTGATAGATTTCATTTCTTGTTTTCATGGTAATCTCCCTTCATTATATAATAGGAAGTTTTACTTACACTGTACGCACAGAATACGTTTTATTTTAGGGGAAGTACGCTGTACGTACTGTGTAAGTATTGGCTACTGTCAGCGAAAGGTTTACGGGTACAAAAAAAGCACCGATTAAGGTGCTGGGGAAAATAGGAATACTATAAGCAATACCTATTGTAACATGGGTAAAATTACCCTTCAATCGCAGAAGTGTGCCAAGTTGTGGCATATTTAGGAAATGATAAAGACAGTTGAAAACCAATTAGGAAGAAAAAATGTCAATCTATACCAAAAATAAAGACGAAATTCGGAGATAGGATATAATAAAAATCAAGATACTTAGGTATCAAAAGGCCCTAGTTCTGAAGAAAGGAATGGTGGATATTATGAGAAAATTTGACAGAACAAATATGAAATATAACAACCCGGCTGGAGATCTTTTGACAGAATTAGAAGCAGCAGATTTGACAAGTAACAAAGTTGATAGTTTAGCTTCATCAGGTGTGGTTTGCACAATTTCTGTTGAATGCGGAAGTATTTTTACACTTGCTTGTTGCTAATTAACCAAAGATGATTTTAGAACTAGGGCCTGGATTAAGAGAAAGGGAGATAACATGAAAAAATCTAGTTATTTATCTGAAAGAGTGTATGATGCTATTCCGTCTGAAATAAATATGGAGTCTTTAGAGTATTGGAAGAAAATACTGAAGGAGGAAGGATTACAATATGTAAAGAAAAACCACCTTGAGTATTTTTTTGGTTTTATAAATAATTGTGCTTTTAGTAGCCACGAGAAGAGTCAACCACGAAATTTTGTGAAATTGTCTTTGAACAAAAAGGCGTTTAGGCATGAGGGTGAGAAAATGGTTTTCGGAGCATTTTATGATCCTTTTGTGCAAGAGGCAAATAGACAGCTTAGAGAAATAGTTATACAAAGACGATATATCAATGAATCGATTCTATTTGATTTTCAGCAATTTTTGTTTAATTCGCTTAATAATCTTTGTATCCGAACTTTAATTTATGAAATGCATATATGTGGACAAGAAGGCGTGTTAAGGGGAAATGAATCTGAACAGTATCAATATTATATCGACCATTTTTTAAAGGATAAACAATATTTGAATGATTTATTTTCGCTTTATCCAGTGTTAGAAAGAAGGATAAATGAAATTATACAAAATGCGATAGATATTTACAAAGAAGTGATAGAGCGCATTGAGAAAGATGCAGATGTTTTATTAAAAAACTTACTAAATTTCTGATTATCTTTTCATAAGTTGGTAAATGCCGATATATCCCGTATTTTAGGGCTTTATCGGTATTTTCTTTTTGGAAGATACCTTGCATAAGCTGGCATTTA
>NZ_JALIFQ010000047.1:0-8662 GCF_022867815.1 Blautia sp. NSJ-175 | reverse complement strand
GTCATATCAAGGCTCATTCAATCGTGGTAAGTTCGTGGTAAAATGAGTGCTTTTCTATACTTTAAAATACTTGAAAGTATAGTGTTTATGCGGATAATCAGAAATCAGATATAAAATTTTTGTTAAACAACTATATTAAACCAAAAGGTTCAGCCCTACCAAGAACTCGGATTTTTGAAATCTTGGCTTGAAAACTTGGAAAAATATACACCTAATGAATATGATAGTGAAGAAGTCAAGAAGCAAAAAAGGAAAGAATATGATTTATGGCGGTATGAATGTATCTCTTTAGGAAAAAATGACAAAGGAGAAGAAATTAAGCAAGAAATCAAGGGAAAAAGACCAGGGAATTAATATCTGAGCAGCTTGGCATAAGTAATGGCCAGATTGCTAATATAGGAGAAACAAAGAACCTACGGAAGGAGGGCTTTGAGCTGAATCTGAAAAATGAGAAGGAAAGATAAAAATTGCTGAAAGGCTATCAGGAATGGCCTGTGTGGCTTCAGGTACCACAAGCCTCGGAAGTTTATTATCGTTATGACCTAAGATGGATATAGTATTGTTGTCTGTGAATACCGCTATTATTTGGAGTGGATGGAAAAAGAAGTGACTGAGGATTCAGAACAAGTGGGAATACGGATATATTTGCTTACGCCAGGATACAAATATCTCTATAATTGCAGATCAAATGAAACTGCCGTGTTGAAGCATCTGCAGCAATCAAAAATGTAATGGCTATTATGCAAATGGTATTGTTATAAAAAAATATAGTAAGGGTTATTATAACAGCAAGAAAGACGTGTTACACTGATAAAACAGGAGCACTACTGTAACTATCAATGCACAGGGGGCCACTGTAAAACGCTGTAAGGCCTCGGTTTCTCCACCGGGGCCTTTTAATCATACAAATCATCTAGTTTTTTGTGTGCTCGATACAACAAAGTTCCGACAGAGGTTATTGAGGAATGATGTTGTTCTGCAATTTCCTTATATGATTTGCCAGAAATTTTTTCTGATAAAAAGATTCGTTCAAGTCGACTCAATATAGATAAGTCACAATTTGCATATTGGGTATAGTCAATATTTTGCCTACGATGTATATAAGGATTTGTTTGTGGGTTATCAAGCTTTTTACGGGCTTTTAAAAGCAAAGCATTTATATTTTGTCTGCAACAATTCAACTGTTGTGATATTTCAATAGCTGAAAGACCTTGCATTTTCAATATCAAAGTTTCTCGTTCCCGAATTGTTAAAATGGATAAATCTGAATCTGCGTATTTAGCATAGTCGACGCGCGCCGGCATGACGTTTGATACCTCCTACTATTTATTGTCATCACCTATGCCTATATTGTAAAAGGACTATCCTTAGTTGTCAAGAGATGCAAAACAGCCGACACCATTACAGCGCCGACCGTTCCGCGACTAAAAACTTATTGATACTTTTGGTTGCAAATAAATATTACAACATAATTGGAATTAGAGCAATAGATAATCGTGGACAGTATTCGACGTTAATCCTCTTTTAGCAGCCCACGTTCGTGTGCTTCTTTTACCATACGTTCGTACAATTCCTCTGACGGCTCAAATTTTTCCAGATCCGGTTCGGTATCCATTTTTTTTGGATTTCCTGCAGCCTCATTCCTGACACGCTGGCATATCCATTCCAGAAATCCTGGGTCTTGTTCAAATTCTGGATTAGCTTCAAAGTCTGGGTCATGTGTTTTTTTATTGAACATAATTTTATCACCTCCGAATTAAGTTTATTATCGAAGGCGGCAATAATACTACAGGTAAATATTGGAAATTATATAGAGGCGCACTGCCTGTACCTATATCCTTGGAGCGTTCCTCTGGATATGCCTTGTAATATAGGTACATATTGGACGGATATGTTGCCGTGTGTTGGCAGATTTGGGTACCGCTCAAGAGCAGCCTGATACAATAGATAAGCGTCGTGATTCTCATAAATAATACTCTTCATATGCATCACTTCTTACTGGAAACAGAACAAATATTTGTCTTGTATAAATTAATTATACGAATGCATGTTCTGATTGTTAATAATAAAAAACTGGCAGTTTTGGGCTGCCAGCCTCAAAGCTATATTGTCTCATCTCATTTTCGTGTTGCATAGATATGAGTTTCCACTCCCTTTTTATGGGGGTGTAGCCCCTTTTTCAAAGAACCACAAAACCGCATAAATAAAGGAACCCTTTAAAAGTGGACCTGGCGGGAAACGAACCCGCAGGGTGTAGAGTGCCTGGCAGCTTTGGCAATGAGCTGGAGGCAGCCGTGCTGCAGTACCAGCGTGATCACGTGCTTACTGCGGATGGTATTGCAAGGCGCAATACCTTTAAAAGCTTAATGCTAAATAACTGGTCGAAACGTTTATTATAAGGGATTTCCCCGGCCTAAGCCGGGGAAAGTATTTAATCACAAACAGGGTTTTCAATTAATGTCGCAACGATAAAGTCATGCTTGTGTCCTGCGTCCATAGAGGTACATCCTTTAATAAGGTGTACGTGTTTTCCACAACCAACATCAATTGCCGTTGAGGATGTGCCGCAAAATTCATGGGTATGGCCATTACAAGAATCGGTTTGAAATTTTACTTCATGCACGTGGCTGCCATCACAGGGAATTGCTTCGCTGGACACTGTAGCAAACCGATGGTTATGAGCATATTCACAGCACCCGGAAATCTTAACGCTTCCGGTTACTTCGTGAACGTGTTGCTTTGGAGGACAAGGCCTTTTCATATCTTCATTCATAATTTTTCCCTCTTGATTGATAATTGTAGATATTACAATGTTATATTATGCTTAATGAAGAAAAGCGTACCCCCAATTTTTAAATATTAAGCAGCCGACACCATTACAGTGCCGGCCGCCCGTGTCGGATTTCAGAGGTTACCCATTCCCCTGTTTTATAACAATAAATAAAGACATATATCAGGAGGTTTTTATGATTATATAAGGCGGAGCTGGAAAGCTACCTGCCCCACCCGAAGCTTGTGACGGATGAACAGGTCAGCGTGATTTTGTAGCTGCTGTTCCATCGGAGCGAGAACCGGCAAATCGTTGAGCAGATACTATCTCAAAAACCGGAAAATGGGTAAAGGCAGAACGCCGGAAACGGCGAAGATTGCTGCCAGAAGCCCCTTGCAGGGAGCAGAGGATTTCCGCAGATGTTCCATCCGCTCCAATCCTCACAGGGGACGCTACACTTCCCCTGCGCTGACTGCCGCCAGCCCCCCCCTTTGTGGACTTGCCGGACGGAAACACCTTGCGTTGCAAGCTGTTTCCGTCCAACAAGTGTCATATCATCCTGTGGTGCTTCTTCCGGTGTGGATAGAAAGATGATATACTCAAAGAAAAATTTGAAAAATCATAAAATGGTAAAATTACAAAGTGAATTCGTGATTTATCAAAAGCCTTGATCTTGCAACACTTAATTCACGTTGTTTTGGTTTACGAGTGGCTAAAATAGAGCTATAATGAATTTATAGGAGCCTGTTTTCATGTGTGCAAGCATGGCAAACAAGCATCTGGAATAGTGTGCAAGACTAAATTCCACATACCAAATTTTTGTAGGATTAAATTCGGCAGTGGATTCCGTCTTGATTATCATTTTATTTTTTGAGTAATGATGGCTTCAAATGGACTTCGTCAGCAGGGATTTCCTGCAGACATAAAAGTCTGTGGAGCTTATTGTTCAAAAGCATCTTAGACAGCCTGAATGGAGTGCAGCCGTTCAGGCTGTCTCTTGCTTCGCTGTTGATGTGATTCATAAGTATGCATGCATCGCGCTGCTTATAGGAATCCAGACTTTGGCCTTTTGGAATCACATAGCGGAAATATTCATGGTTCTTTTCTATGCGGCCTTTTTGCCAGGAGGAGTTTGGATTGCAGTAAAAGATTTTGGTACGAATTTCACAATTTTTATCGCATTCCAGCCGCTCTGGAAACTGAAATTCCACACCATTATCAGTCAATATTACGGGGAACAGCTCCTGGAACACTTTGATGCCAAGCTTCTCTGTTAAATAATCGAATACTTTTATGACTTGCTCCGGTGACTTCTCTTGTAACACAAAAATGAGCATAAGAGAGCAGTTACGGAAGAAAATCGTCAGGAAAGCCTGCGTACTGTTATCCCGGCCACCTTCCACGGTATCGAGTTCAACAATCGGAATATCAGGATGCGTTTGAATAAATTTCTGGAAATCCTCATAAGTACGGCCGATGCGGAACTCTTTTGCAGAAAGACTAACCCTTGTGCCGGTTTTTCTGGGTTTACATTTATAACCGACCTTGCGGCGCAAATCGATATTCCTTGCAGTAAAAACACCTTGATCGATATAGTTATACAGCGTTTTTCTGGAACAGGGAATTTCATGTCCGTGAAAGGCATAAATGTGTGCCAGCGACTGCCCCTGCAATAATAGCGGAGAGATAAGATCGTCAAGGAGTGCGATATCGACGGGAGCCTGATTAATTCCCTGTCTGCATGAAACAAGCAGATCCTGGGAGGATTTGTCTGCATTCTGTGTAATGTAGAAAGCTTTGCTCTTATTACAGGTACGCTGTCTTGTACAATGATTGCAGACATAAGGAGCTTTGCAGATAGATTCACATTGTGGTTCCAGATATTCTGGACAAAGGGCAGTGCATACAGGAATACGTTCCTCACTGTTATAGCAGTATTTGCAGACTTTTACGCAATTCGGTTTGTCGCAAAGAAAACGTAAGGAACATTCCTTAAACCGGACACAGCGAAGAGGATGTCTTGGATCAGCCTCTCGTTTTTGAAAGGTGCGATATTTCTTCACTTCCTTGGAAATTGTACTTGGATGCTTATCAAGTTTTCTGGCGATCGCTGCAAATGACAGACCATCATTTAGCCCTTTTTCAATATGAATTCTTTGGGTTGTCGTCAGGTGCTTTTGGTCATATGTTTTTTTCTTATACATAAATAATCCTCCTTTGATGGAGGAATCCACTTACCAGGAACATCATACCATGAAACGTGTAACACTAAAATCGTCAAACACGAATTTAAATGGGGAATCACGAATTAACTATTACATTTTAGGAAAAATCATAAAATCCTCTTGACTCTGACGGAGCGTCATAGTGTAATCTGTAAATCAGGAAAGGCAGGAGGAAGAAATATATGAGGACTGTAAAACAGGTTTCTGAAATGACAGGTATCAGCGTGCGCGCGCTTCATTATTATGATCAGATCGGTCTGTTAAGACCCACGGTATGTAATGAGGCGGGATACAGGTTTTATGACGATAAAGCCCTGGAGATTCTGCGGCAGATTCTATTCTTTCGGGAGTTTGATATGCCCCTGAAAGAAATCAAAGCAGTCATAGAAAATCCAGCTCTTGAAAAAAATCAGATTTTGCAAATGCAGCGGAAAATGCTGGTGGCAAAGAAAGAACGTATGGAGCGTTTGATTACCAGCATAGACAGGATTTTGAAAGGAGATAACACAATGGACTTTGAGGTATTTACTAAGATTGAATTAGAGGATATGTATAACTCTATGGTAGCGAATATGAGCGAAGAACAGAAAGCGATTTTCATTGAGAATTATGGCAGCATAGAGGAATGGAAAAAGAAATTCTTTGAAGATGCTTCTACTGAAGCTGTCCAGAAAAATTTCCAGAAGATTGTAGAGTGGTATGGCAGCAAAGAAAAAGCATTGGATGCATCTAAAAATCCGGGGAATACAGAAATTTTTCCGGCGTATCAGAAACAGCTGGAGGAAATTGTTAAAAAACTGGCAGGAAAGAAAGGTCAGGTTGTAAATTCCTTTGAAGTAAAAGAATTAGTTGAGGAATACGACTTCGTTACAAAGCAGATGTTCCAACTGCCTGATGCTACTTCTATGGAGCTTGAGATAGCTGCCATTTATCGTACAAACAAGGAAATACAGGCAGTGCAAGACAGCATTTATGGAGAAGGAACAACGGAATTTATTGGACAGGTGATAGAAGCCTTTTATAGCAAAAAGTAATTTGTAACATTTAAATACCCGCCGTCCACCAGCGGCATCACCGAGCAGGAAATTTTGAAACAGGTTCCCTGCTCTTTTCTTGCCCCGTCACCGGGGAGAAAGGAAGAATCACGCTTGCCATGCCCACACCATGATGTAAAAATCATCCAGCGCAGCAAAGGTCAGTCCGCCGTTGCTTCCGCTGCCTACCAAAGCGGGGAACGGTTATTCTCTGAATACGACCAGAAGCAGAAATACTATTCCCACAAGAGCGAAATCGTCCACACGGAAATCATGCTCCCGCCCCATGCGCCGCCGGAGTACGCAAACCGTAATACACTATGGAATGCCGCCGAATCGGTTGAAAAACAATGGAACTTCCAGCTTGCCCGGAGGTTGGTGCTTGCCATTCCGAGGGAACTTCCCCCGGAACAGTACACCTGATCCGTGACTACTGCCGGGAGTTTTTTGTTTCCAAAGGCATGATTGCAGACTTTGCCATCCATGACAAAGGGAGCGGCAACCTCCACACCCATATCCTCTTTACCATGCGGGCGATGGACGAAACCGGCAAATGGCTCCCGAAATCCCGCAAGATTTACGGCCTTGACGAGAACGGCGAGCGCATCCGGTTCCCGTCCGGCAGGTGGAAAAGCCACAAGGAGGACACCGTGGACTGGAACGACCAGAAGTATTGTGAAATCTGGCGGTATGGATGGGCGCTTTCAAGCCACATGAAAGACAGCAGGACGGACGCAGCGTATGAACTCAGGGTCGCAATCCGGAGCAGGACCAAAAAGGATTGCAGAGGCAAAAGAATTATCCTGTCGAACTGGACTGCCGCAAGCAGCGAGAGCAGAATATGAGATCCTAAGCAGTGCCCAGCTGTTAGATTCAGAAAAGAACAGGCATGGATAACTGGGGAAATACATGGAAAGTATAAATCAAAGTATATCATCTCAGAATAGAAAGATCATAAATATCAAGGGGATTATGAAAAGTACACATGAAATGTGAGAAAGAGGCTTATTCCTCTTGGGAAAAAGCACAGTCAGGAGGAATAAACCGGAGTTCGCCCAGAAAGAAAACTAGGCTTGTTTTGAGTACAAAAAGGCGTATACTAAATTCAAGTTATTGCCTGATACTTTGTTAGTGCATAGTGGGTGAATTCTACACCATTATTTCCGAAGGTAAATTTACGCTGTTGGATGGCATATTAAGTGTGGACATGTTTGCAGCTTTCATATATAATAATGTAAAATCATGTATTTTTCTGTAAGATATTTTAATGATGAAAAGAAGAGGTTTGCAATGAAAGGGGGAAGACTAAGGAAGAGGAAATCTCTTCAGCAGGTTGTATGCTTTATAGCTAAGAAAGGGGAAGGATATGGAAATTATTAAATTAATTGGTGTAGTGATTATTGTTTTAGGTTTTGCACTGAAACTGGATGTTCTGGCTGTAGTACTTGTGGCAGGTATTGTGACTGGTCTTGTATCAGGCCTGGATTTTTTTCATATTCTGGAGATTATAGGTACATCTTTTGTAAACAATAGACTGATGTCTATTTTCCTTATTATGTTCCCGGTAATTGCCATCATCGAGCGTTTTGGTATGAAGGAGAGGGCAGCTTATTTGATTGGAAAGATTAAGAATGCATCCGCAGGAAAGGTTTTGTCGCTGTGGATTGTGATTCGTTCTTTAGCATCTGCAATGAATATTCGAATTGGCGGACACGTTCAGTTTATTCGCCCTCTGATCCTACCGATGACCGCTGCGGCTGCAGAAGCATCCAAGGGATGCAGGCTGACAGAAAAGGAAGATGAGAAAGTAAAAGGTCTTTCAGCCGCATCTGAGAACTATGGTAACTTCTTCGCGCAGAACTGCTTTCCTGCAGCGTCTGGTGTCGTGCTGATTCAGTCCGGGCTTGCCGTGGCTGGATATGATGTTACACTTTCCAGTATTGCATCATCTTCTATTTTCGTTATGATTATCTCGATCATCCTGACGATGGTACAGGTATTCCTGTTTGACAGACAGGTGAAGGGAGGAAAGAAATAATGACAGATTTTTTAGGTATATATTTGCCGGAATTTTTCTATGTTCTCTGCGGACTGGTATGTTTTGATACTGCTTTCCGTGCAAGAAAGAACGAAGAGGCAAAAGTCGGAACAATTATTTTCTGGACACTGACAGGGCTGATCTTCATGCTGGGTAAAGTTCTTCCTCCTGTGGTTACCGGCGCAATGCTGTTGGTTATGGGCTGCCTGACTCTTACAAAACAGGTAAAAATGGGTAAGTTCGCGGAAGCTGCCGCACAGTCCAAGCAGGCGGCCAGCGAGAGAATCGGAACGAAAATATTTATTCCGGCAGTCACCGTTGGTGTTATTGCTCTGGTTTTATCTTTTGTGAAATATGATGTTGTGAATGCAGAGGGGGTTGTCACTCCTACAGCGCTGAATGGCGCAATTATGACAGGTGTAGCCTGTGTACTTGCCTTGATTTTGGCATTTGTCATTTGTAAACCAAAGGTAAGTGAGACAAGAGAAGATACTTCACGTCTGCTTATGCAGGTTGGAGCCGCCTGCTTGCTGCCTCAGCTGCTGGGCGCACTGGGAAGTGTATTTTCAGAGGCTGGTGTGGGTGAAGTTATTTC
>NZ_JALIFQ010000046.1:0-9111 GCF_022867815.1 Blautia sp. NSJ-175 | reverse complement strand
GTGCAATCAAACTTAATCCTGCCTAAGACTATTGTAAGGCAAAAAGAGAAGTGAAAAAAGTAGTGGAGTCAGTATCCTATTTTCATTATAGGCTGAGATAAGCTTTCATGATTCGTTGATAACTGAATATTGATGATTGGTAAGTTATGGTATATAATTTATTGAAACTACTTAAAGTGAGGTATGCGTATGATAGAGTGGTTTCAAACGAAACTTCTACTTCTTCCTATTAGCGGAGCTATAACAATACTTTATACGATCCTGGAGTATAGAATCAAAGATAAGGATAAAAAAGTTAAGGAATTAAGAGAAAAACAATTAATATCTGCATATGGCCCATTGAAAATGTTGATGGACAAATACGAAGCAAAGAGAGTAAATAGACAGGAATTCATTAATCGGATCACAAGTATATGGGAATTTAATTATTTGTTTTTTGACGACTCTATAAGTAAAGGTATTTCGGACATAATAGGTGCAGATACAGATACGGATTTTGAAAGCGCTATAAACGGATTGAAGCCTAAGATCAATATTAAATATAATTACTTAAGAGATAAAACGTATTATAAGATAGGGGACTTTGATCTAGGCAATAAAGTGCTCTTTTATTGTAGGTTGGTAATATGTATCGCTGCATTTACGATCTTTGTAGCTTTGTTATTATTCTTTGTCATATCCCACGAAGCAGCAAGGGTAGTTGGAGTCATTGGTAGCGTTTGTGTAATTACATTTGGAACTGTCCCCGTTTTTTTGCATGCTGTATGGTACTTCATAAATAAGTGTATATTAAAAAAATAAACCCATGAACCAATCATCTTATTCGGTGATTGGTTTTTTTATTACTCAGAAAGAGGTGAAAGCAATGTCAAAGGTTATTATTGATTTATTTTTTGTATTGCTATCGACCCTGATATCTTTTTTGCTTGCAGCTATTAGCGTAAGGCTTATGAAAGCAGCAGACGTAAGTGGAAACGTAAGATCATCTATAATAGCAATCGTCGTATCGGTGATAGGCCTGATCTATTCGCTGATCCTTGTAGTCTTTTTTATCTATATGCTCTTGGGACCCGTGGTCCGGTATTTATCGTAGACTGCGATCACTGAAAAAAGAGGAGGCAAATATGAGATCAGATGTAGAAGGTTTATTAATGATCTTTATGTTCTTATTATTCCTAGTATTACTTACCTTCTGTATGGACCTTATGGGTATTGGTGAAGAGATGACGTCATTTACTTCCAGGGTCCGGACCTACGCGTTCATATGGATCGTAGGTGTATTGCTCCAGATGAGTGTATTGATCGAATAAACATAAGGAATCGTGAGGTTTAATGAAAGTACAGAAAGAGGTGTAAGCTACAATGAAAAGTCTTGCCGTGACACTTATCGCTGTCTTGATAGCCGTAATCTGGACGATCGTAATTGGTAAGATAGAAGATGCGGCTATACGAAAAGACAACAATAAACTCTACATAACAAGTATGATCCTATGCGTGCTGCAGTTTATTTACATTCTGCTGTATGACAGTGAGTTTACGGATATGCAGATCATGATGTACCGGCAGCCAGAGCTAGAGAAGCAAAGGGAAGAGAAAGACTATCAGGAACAATTGTCGCTCTGGCAATTAGGAGTCAAAAAAACATAGAGGCGAACAGAAATGAATTTTTATTTAGTATTGTTAGTTATTTTTATCATGATACATGTAGCCATATATCTGCAAATTGCAAGAAATTATTCTAACGCTAAATTATATGATCTTTTTTTCATATTTATAATATTTGTATACATGATCCTTATGTTTTATGCAGTGATATGTACACGGGATTTTATTTAAGGTTATGGAGCATTCAGAAAGAGGTGAAAGTAATGTCCGAAACTATAATAAGCTATTTTATAACAATTTTATTGATTCTGACAGCTTTTGTTTTTATATCTGTCACTGTAAAGACAGCGAAAGCAGCGGAACGCAGTGATAACAGGATACTGTTTAAAATAGGAACTGCATTCAGTGTACTGAATCTGTTTTTTGATATGGCGATCATAATATACTTGGCGTATCAGTTCTTTATGCCGGATAAGTCAAATGGGATACTGCCGATCATGGTGTGGATAATAGGCACAGCCTCAGTGATGAATGCTCTGTCCTATCTTCTAACCGGATACGAGCGTATAAGAGACATATTTATAGCATCTGTGATCCTATTATTATATATTTTTATTGCTTTTTTGTCTGCTTATGGGCTCTATCACCTTTGGGGACAGACCAACTTTTAAATCAGATATTTGAGATAGTGATCAAGAAAGGACAGGAAAAATGAAGGATTATATTATTGGTATTGACCATGGGAATGGATATATGAAGACAGTCGGAAGCGTGTTCATCAGCGGTTTGGACACGTATGCAGTAGAGCCGCCGATGGCAGACGGGGTCCTGCAGATAGACGGAGCCTATCATGTGATTGGTGAGAACCGCAAGGCCTATGATCCGGACAAGACTAAAACAATGGATTATTATTACCTGACACTGGCGGCCATTGCGAAGGAGATCGAAATGAGGAAGTACCCAAGGAAGGATGGGAGCTTCATCCTGGCCTGCGGACTTCCGATCGAGTTCTTTGGGAAACAGAAGGATGCCTTCAAGACTTATCTCAGCCAGAAGAAGGAGGTGCACTTCTGGTATTCCGGGAAGGATTATCACATCAGGATCAAAAAGGTGGTCATCTTTCCGCAGGGATATGCGGTGATAGCCCCCCAGATCGCATCCTATGACGGCAGGGTCAATGTCATTGATGTGGGAAGCGGAACGATCGACATTCTGCAGGTCATCAATAAAAAGCCCGTTCTGTCAAAGTGCATCAGCCTGCCGGTGGGGATCCTCACCTGCATTGACGATATCCAGAAGTATTTCCGGATGCAGTATAACATGGAGCTTGATGATTACAGTATCCAGGAGGTGCTGCAGCTTCGGACCGGGGATCTACCGGAGGAGCTTGCAGCGGCCACGCAGGAGCTTATCCGTGAATATACAAAAAAGGTGCTTGCTGAACTGGAGCAGAAGGGGATCAACCTGAGATTCCAGAAATGCCTTTTCTGCTGCGGCGGTTCCCTGGTGTTCAAGAATTATGGGGACCTGAAAGGAGAGAACATTATTTTTAACACAGATATCCATGCGAACGCAAAAGGATTTGAATGGCTCTGCAGGGGAATGGAGAGGTGAACAAGGATGAGAGCATTTCAGGTATCAAGACAGGCAGAGAGCCCGTTAAATGAGAAGATAAAGGCAATAAACGGATATGAGACTGGAGATCTGCTGTATGTGTTACGGGCATTTGAAGCAGAGCCGGAAAACTATGAGCCAGAAGTAATACAGGCTGTTAGTAAAAGGCTGTATGAGAAAGGGATCATGCTGCTTTACTAGATCAAGAGATCCCACAGTGAAAGGGGGAAGGAGCATGGATGTAAAAAACAATGAAGGATACACCAATATCCCGGAAGCGGTAGCTGTCTTCCGCGTGGACCGGGAGCGTGAGCGTCTTGCCTGGATCAGGAGGAAGAGGGCAGGCCGGGCCATCTTTTTGGTAAAGCTTTTCCTGGACTTCATGGGATATGAAGTTGTTGGAAGGATATCCATAAAAGAACGGGAAACAGGGTGTACCTACAAATAGGAGGTTTTTGATCGTGAATAAAGTGATACTCATGGGAAGACTGACCAGGGATCCGGATATCCGGATCTCTGCAGGAGAAAAGGGGATGGCTGTCGGACGTTATACCCTGGCAGTTGACCGAAAATACAAGAGGGAGGGGGAAGCCACTGCAGACTTTATCAGCTGTATCTGCTTTGATAAAAAGGCGGAATTTGCAGAGAAATACTTCCGCCAGGGCACCCGGATAGCCATAAGCGGCAGGATCCAGACCGGAAGCTACAGAAACCGGGAAGGAAAAAAGGTATATACGACGGATATCGTTGTAGAGGAACAGGAGTTTGCTGAGAGCAGGCGTGCGCAGGAGGGGCAGCCGCCGGCAGAAGGGCCGGCACCTGCGGATGGCCTTCCGGACATCCCGGATGACATTGATGATGAGCTGCCATTCCGCTGATCGTTATGGGATATGAGGAGGAAGGTTTATGAACTATAGAATCTGGAATAAGGAAACAAAGAGCTGGGAAACAAAGCCGATCTCCATCCGGGCAGATGGGAGTTTGGTGATTATCCAGGAATCCTGCCGGGTATTGGAAGCGGGAGACTACATCTTACAGTGGAGCACAGGCAGAATGGATATTACTGGCTTGGAAGTTTACGAAGGTGATGTGATAGAAAGCCATCTGGGAGGGCGCATCCTTGCGTTAAATATGGTGGTGAAACAAGGAAGCTATCGGGCATATTGCCCAGTTGATAAACAGTATATGGATAACGTGGGCTTTTATGTATCCGCAAAAGGGCTCCCGGACATGCCACTGGGACCAGTAGAGGATTATGCAAAAGTGATCGGAAATATTCTGGAGAACCCAGAGTTGACAGAACTGTAGTATACGAAGGAGAGAGTTATGGAAATCAGCAACAATTACAGAAGATTACATCATTTACCTTTACAAAGAAAGAGAAAAAAGGGGCAGGTCATTTCTTTGGCAGGGGTGGGGATGTCATTTTACAATAAATTAATGTTTTTACGGGAGTACAGATATTGTAAGAAAAGAAGGAAAAAAGGAAATGGAAGAGTATAAAAGATTATTCGATGTGTACTTGAGAATGGCAGTCAGGCTATATGATCCCCAAAGGCCATATGACAACCTGGAGGTGTGCTGCAGGCAATGTATACGACTCAGAGAGCAGCTATTGGGGATGTGCCAACTTCTGGAAGCAACAGGGGATATGACCATGGAAGAAGCAGAAAAAGAAAGTAAGAGGATCATCAGCGAATTTTCAACCATACGGCTTTTTCACGCATACATAGGGGAGGGCGAATGTTATGTCTATACAGAGTTTGTCCCGGTACGGGACACAGAATAAGGAAACGCCGTGGTATAAAATATACAAATGGAGGTGAAGGACTATGTATTTTATTCTTGTGCTGCTCCTGATCACAGTATCCGTATGGGTATCAGCCAGGAGAAGGAAACGGGAACAAGAACAGACCTTGAAAGTAAAGAGACTGGAGGAATTCGCCAGGGCACTGCTGGACAGGCAGATAGAGCTCCTGAGCCAGGGGAAGCCGTTTTCCTGTACGACATTCGAGGTAGAGATATCAAAATTTCTAAGGGACTGCCTGATCCACTGCCTGGCCGAGGGAAAGTGCACTCCGGGGGATGCGTGGAAAGCTCATGGCAGAATTCCAGGATGAATTCCAAGAATTTGTGGATGATCAGGAAGAATGGGAACGAAGAAGGTATAAGCTCATGAAACCTGATCAGGATCAGTAAAAATCCCCACTTGGGATAAACAGATACAGAAATGAAAAGGGGTATATTATGTCAGATATTTTCCGGATGATCAAAAACAAAAACTATACAGTGATGAGCAACCATCATCTGCAGAACCAAAACCTTTCGCTAAAGGCCATGGGCCTGATGTCTAAGGTGCTGTCTCTTCCTGACGACTGGAAATACAGTGTCAAGGGGCTGGCAGCCTACTGCAGGGATGGATACGAGAGTGTCCGGACAGGCCTCAGCGAACTGGAGGCTGAGGGATATCTGGTCAGGCGGCAGATCCGGAATGACAGGGGGCAGATACTCTGCACGGAGTATATCTTCCGTGAAAGTCCTGACATGGAGATCCCGGAGCTGGAGAGGGCAGCGATAGAGGCGCCAGGGACAGAAGTGATAGAGGAGCAGGAAGAGCCGGGAACAGAAGTGACAGAAGAGCCGGAAGGACCGGGAACAGAGCCCCTGGAGGAAAAAGAGGAGGCTCACGGAACCCGCATAAATACTGGGTTTCTACCAGGATCGGAAAATCCGATCGTGGATAAAAAACGGGCAGCCTGCAAAGAAAAATCCATGGATGATCGAAAAAACAGCAGGGGAAGGGGATCACCAGGATCGGATTTTCCAATCACGGAAAACCCAAGCTTGGAAAACCCGAGCTTGGGAAATCGCCACCTACAAAATACTAATAAACTAAATACGAATAAACAAAATATAATAAAATCCTCTTCCAGGTCTTTTAGGGGAGAAGAGGGGAAGGAGGAGGCTGTCTGCCGGATACGGGAGCAGATAGGCTATGACCTTCTGCGCCCAAAATACGGACAGGCTCTCCTGGACGAGATCGTGGAACTCATGGCGGAGGTATCCCTTCCGGGCAGTGCTGCGGCTTTTTATACCGTCAACCAGAAAAGAATCGACCGGAAGACTATGTGTGAACGGCTGTCCAATCTGGGCTCTGAGCATATCCGGACGATCCTGGAAGGGATCCGGAACGGACCGCCCATCCGGAATGTCAGGAGTTATCTGCTGACATCGTTATACCAGGCAGACACGGCATTACATATCAACGCAGTCCGGAACAAAAAGGCAGAGAAAAAGAACGGGTTCCATAACTTCCATGAGCGGAGCTATGATCTCTCACTGCTGGAGAAGAGCCTTTTACAGGCACAGGGCCGTGCACAGGGGACCGGACAGCCGGCTGTGAAACGCCGGGGAAAGGAAGGACCATGAGTGTGGCAGGGAGCAGACGATATCCCAGATGATACGAAAAACAGAAAAGGGGGAATGGACCATGTATCGGGAAGATGGATGGGTAAAAGGCTTTTATCAGGATAACCTGGTGAAATATGAGTGCTATGGCTGCGGCAGGCAATTTATCCTGGGTGAAGAGCTGGTGAAAGGCTGCACGCATGGGTATCCGAGGTGCCCTTACTGCGGGAGCCGGGCTGTGGAGTGGGTGAGCATGACAGAGGATGACCAGCTGGTGGAGATGGCTCTGGGATGTATCGGCATCTACATGGAGCTGTCAGGGGAAAACTGCCCTGGCGATGAAAAGGAGGAAAATGCAGATGAAGAATAAAAGAGTTGACCTGAGGCTGAACAGTAAGATCGCCGCCCACCGCTTGGCGATCTCAAAACTGGAGCATTATGACAAAGCACGGTATACCAGCGCGATCCATTACATCGTGAGCGCTATTGATGCTTTTGAGGAGCCTGTGGAAGTGACAAAAAGTGAGCTGAGGCAGGTGATCCGGGAAGAGCTTGCAAAGGCTGCAGGAAAGCTCGGAGGAGCTGTGACAGGGCCTGTGTCCGGGGATGCAGCCGTACTGCAGGAGGAAAGGACGGAAAACGAAAAGATGCCGGACACTCCGGAAGTAAAATCACAAGGATCACTGACGGCCGGTGAGAACCCAGAGGAAGAGGAAAAGCCGGAGATAGACCCTGTGACATTTGAATTTATGGAGCAGCTGGGCATTTGAAAAAATAAGCGGGAGGAGGAAGGAATTATGCGACAGATCAGTAGAAAGGAATACGGGGCTGCAGGGAATACGGAACGGTATGGAAATGTCCTGAGCCTGGGATACAAGGGGGTGTCAGTAAACACTGCAGAATGGGGAAGGGCATACAGCGGCGGTGAACGGGGAGCTGCCCTGAACACAGGAAACTGCGGGTGGGCAGCTGTGTCCGGGAGCGGAGGGATCGCCGTCACAACAGGAAATGAGAGCCTGGCAGTGGCAGCCGGAGAGCATAGCGTGGCTTTTGCAAATGGCTGGAACGCTCTGGCCGGCGGCCGGAAAGGGTGCTTCCTCATATGCTCGGAATATGAGCCGGGAGAAGAGGGGAAGCTGCTGGACATCCAGGTGCAGAAAGTGGATGGGACGATCATTCAGGAAAATATGCTTTACTGCCTGCGGAAAGGCCGTTGGTGCCAGGTAAGAAAAACTCCTGAGATCCGGATACCGGAACCCGGCAAGATCCATGAACAGAGACAGGAGAGGGCAGTCTTTTGGCGGTGGCTGCAGGAAAAAGCCGGGAAACTGAGTGAGTATCCGGGACGGATGATCCAGAACCTGTTCTTTGAGCATGAGATATCCAGCACAGGAAAACGAAATATCAGCAGGAACCGGATGGGAGGGATACAGAGCAGCGGATCCGGGAGTATCGCGGTACAGGACAGCTGTTATCCGGGAAATCTATCCTCAGTCCTGGGATCACGCAGTATCCTGCTCCACCGGGCAGATTTGGGACTGGCACTTGCCGGCGGTTGCCAGACTACCGTGATCCGGACCGGTCACGCAGGAAGTGCAGCTGCCTGTGCAGAAGGTACAGCTGCCGCCGCTCTGGGAAACGGCTGCAAGGTCAAGTGTATGCCAGGCACGTATCTGATCGCGGCGGAGCATGATCTGGAAGAAGGATATATCACAGATATCCAGATCAGAAAAGTGGATGGGAAGGGGATCCTTCCGGATATGTACTATATCCTTTATGAGGGTGAATTCATAGAGGCTTGGAAATATAATTAAGCGCTATAGGCTCCTTTTCTTGTGAAGTGTTATTTTATGACAATGTACCGCTTAGAAATTTAAAAGATACTATTGACAAAGAGATGATTTTATGTGATAAGGGAGGGAAACATATGCTTTTTATTGTTGGCCTTATGCTTCTTATTTTTGTTATTATTGAGGGTATCATCATTCATCGCTTATGCCGTGTATGTTAGGAGAATGATGATGTTTAGAATAGATAATGATTTTATTTCGCCTGGCTCGATAGGTGCAAAAATAAAAAAGATACGAGAATATCGTGGATTAACTCAAAAAATATTAGGCATACGTTGTGGATTCTCTGATGCCACAGCAGATGTCCGCATTGGACAATATGAAAAGAACAAAAAGACACCAAGAGAAAAGGCATTAAAGACACTGTGTAATGCACTTGAAATTGACGAATCAGCACTATTTGATGTCGATTTGTCGGTTGCAAATACTGCAAGACACGCATTATTTGATATAGAGGATTTTCATGGCTTACGTCCAGTTAAAGTACAAGGGAAATATTATTTAGAATTTAGTGGAAATTATATATGTCTTTTTGACTATCTTTTTATATCTTCTTAAATGTCCGCAAAGCCTTATTTTATCGGCTCTACGGGCATTTTGCTTTTGTGGTAAACCTCACATATCTAGGTCTATC
>NZ_JALIFQ010000045.1:0-11893 GCF_022867815.1 Blautia sp. NSJ-175 | reverse complement strand
CGCTCTTGCAGCAACTTGTTTATCTTATCACAGGTTCTGCTGTTTGTCAACAACTTTTTTCATAATTTTCAGAATTGTGTCAAATCCTTTGAAATATTATGATGTTTTCTGTCACTTATCGGCGACAGCTAGATTATAATAGCACAGGAAGATACTGGTGTCAACAATAAATTTTATTTTTTGATAAAATCTTTCTTTGCGGTTATGCCGCTTACACTTGATCTCATCTGAAAAGAACCTATGTTCCATCAACGCATAATATAATAATGTCTGCCGGAGCGTTTTTTCAGATTTACATATAGCATCAAAAACTTTTTCTTAAGTTATCTGTAAGAAAAGAACAAACAGCAAAAAAAACATATGATTACCCACTAAAGCCAATGTTCTCCTCCGCATTATCTGTAAAATGAACAGATAATATGGACTAGCACTTCCGGATTACATAATAAAACACAAGAAAGCTTTCAAATTATCTGTAAAGCATGAAGAAATCACAGTCACACCGCCTTATATTACATATAAAATTTGGCGTTTTCCTCCCTTCTATCCGCAAAGCATGTGGAACCATTGCTAAGTTTCCCATGGGTATATAGGAAATACAGCTGTACCCACTGCCCCGCCGAACACCGAAACATATCTAAAATCCACTTGAAACCGCAATAATCTGCAAGAAAAATGTTATAATACTAACTATAATAAAGAGGAAATACTGCGCAGAGGTATTAAAATGAATCATTCTATGGGAAAAATAATATTAGATAAACAATTGAATATAGAAGTATTGACACTTGCAGGAGAAGTAGAGAAACTGCCCAATCATTTTCATGATTATTATGAGTTGGGCTATATAGCCAGCGGAAGCAGACGTGTGATATGCCAGTCCAAAGAATATATTGTGGAAAAGAACGACTTACTTCTTTTTAATCCAAATGATAATCACGCTTGTCTGGAATTGAAAAAGGAACTTTTGGATTTCAGATGTGTTCACATTACCGCTGCGCGTATGCAGGAGTTGATGGTGGAGTGTCTTGGATTTGATGTTTGTCCGTATTTTGAGCCGCAGGTCATCTGCCAAAGTGATCTGGCTGCGCAGATGGAGGAACTCATCGGTTTGATCACAGACGGATCGTGTGACATTCTCCAGAAAGAGGAGCTGCTTTACCTGATCCTTGGTGACTTGGTTTCTGATTTTTCCAAACCGCTGCCAAAGGAACATGCCGATGCCTCCTGTATCACTGCCCGTGTCTGCGATTATATGGAATGCAATTATATGCATACGATCACCTTACAGGATCTAAGTCGTCTTTCCGGGCTCAGCAAATATCATTTTCTGCGGATGTTCACCCGGGAAAAAGGCATATCCCCCTATCGCTTTATTGAATGTCTCAGAATGACAGAAGCGAAAAAAATGCTGAGAGAAGGAAAGGATCTGGCTGATATCACTTATCAACTGGGGTTTAGCAGTCAAAGCCATTTTACTAACTTTTTCAAAAAGTACGCCAGAGTCACCCCGAAACAGTACAGCAGATTATATAACAACTAACAGAAAGGAAAACTTATCATGAAGCACACTTGTATCGTTATCTCAGTGGCAGATATCCATGCAGCCAGAAGGTTCTATGAAGATTTATTCGGTTTGGAATTATATCAGGATTACGGCAGGAACATTTCGTTTACCTGCGGTTTGGCACTGCAGGAAGATTTTGACTGGCTTGTCAATCTGCCAAAAGAAAGCATAGGAAAAAAGTCCAATAATATGGAGATTTGCTTTGAGGAGCAGGACTTTGACGGATTCTTAGACAAGCTGAGGCAGTATCCCCATATTGAATATTTAAGTGAAGTCATGGAACACGACTGGGGACAGCGTGTTGTTCGATTTTATGATCCGGACGGACATATGATCGAAGTGGGAGAGGATATGAAAATGGTCATAAACCGATTTCTCACATCCGGGATGAGCATGGATGAAGTTTCAGTAAAAATGGGGGCGTCCATTGAGGATTTAAATAAACTTCTGGAGCATTAAACAGGGGATCTGAACGCAACCCAAATCTTCAGCTCCCCATGTTCAAAGGCCGCTCCCATACGGCCTCCCATCTCCTCTGTCAGCAGTCTGGCAATGGACAGGCCAAGCCCCGTAGCATTTTTTCCGCTCTCCACAGTGTAATAACGGTCAAATAGCTTCTCTGCCAATACTTCATTCATTTCCGCCGCGTGATTGCAGAACACTGCCTTTCCATCTTCCATCAGAATAATCCTCAGGTCCCCGTCACTGTACTTCAGTGCATTCCCGATTATATTTTCCAGGACACGGGAAAGAGCCGCTTTATTCAGCAGCCGTTCTATCTTCCTCTCTGGTATCCTGATATCCGGTGTGATTCCCTTATCCTTAAACGCACCGTAATAAGCCGCGATACACTCCTCCAGCGCCTGGTTCAGACTCACAACCTCTTTTTCTTCATATTGATGAACAGACATTACCAGAGAATACCGGAACAATTCTTCTGTAAGCTGTTTCAGTCTGTCGATTCTCTCCTGTATGATTCCCAGATATGTCTGCACCTTCTCTGATGTATCTTCCCTTTCCAGCAGTTCCATATATCCGCAGACCGCAGTAAGCGGTGTGCGCAGGTCATGGGAAATATTTGTCACTGCCTCCTTAAGCTCCTTATCGCCCTGCAGATAACGGATTTGTTCCTTTCTGAGAAGTTTCATCTGTCTGTCAATCTCAGCCGCAAGCCGGCGCATTTTATGGTCTGAAATGCTGATATCAATCCCTACATTGGTGTCTCTGCCCAGCCTTGCCTCCATTTCTTCGCAGATTTCATCTGCTGCCTTCCGATAACCGGCAATCTTTATCCACAATATAAAATTAAACAGCGCAAGGACTGCGCACAGAACACCAAGCAGACAGACCATATCTTTTTCCTCTATTTCAAATCTTTTCTCTTAAAACAAAAAACGCCCACAATATTTACCACACCCGTAATAATAAGGGAATAAGCTCCCAGAGTCCATGGATTCCTTACAGACAGCGACGCAATCTGCAGACTCTGCCCTGTAGGCAGCAAATCAAGCACAAATTGATGCGCAGCTCTCTGGGCAGGCTTCAGATACATGGGATTAGGGATTTTTTGTATTGTCTGCGTAGTGGTATCCCCAACCGTCTTTGACATGACAGCACCATCCACAAACTCCTTTTCTCCCAGTTTCATGGCAATATAGAGCGCCAGTATGATTGCCGCAAAAACCCCGATCATACTGATGACTGCCACCAGCGCCTTATTCTGGTTCAGCATGGAGAGCATAGTGAAGACTGCTGTAAAAGCTGCTGTCATAAGCACACTGTTCAGCAGATTCATAAGAACAGCTCCCATACTGCTCTCAAAAAATCCAAACAACGGTATCCCCAGGATTCCTGCCACCAGCATATAGACTGTGTTCATCATGACCCCTGCTGCCGTACATGTTATAAAATTTGACAGATAGATGCTTTTCCTGTCACACCCCGCGATCAGTTTATTACGAATCGTTCCATCACTGTATTCTGTTCCGATATACAGACTGCAGAATGCTGCGATGAGCATCCCAATGACCATATGCGAAGCAAAAAATACACCGTCATAGCTGACTGTCATCTCATATCTCGTCATATTGTTGTACTGGCCTGCACAGTCAGCGATCGCATACAGAGCCATGACCACTATCCCGGTCCAGAAATATTTATCCTTTTTCAGGCGCAGAAAATTTGCATGAAGGAGCTTACGCATGGCTGCCACCCCCTATTAGATTGATATAGTAGCTCTCCAGGCTCTCATCCTTTTCTGTAACCTTATATACGATGCATCCCTGTTCG
Source organism: Blautia sp. NSJ-175 (assembly GCF_022867815.1). Lineage (NCBI taxonomy): Bacteria > Bacillati > Bacillota > Clostridia > Lachnospirales > Lachnospiraceae > Blautia > Blautia sp. NSJ-175. Next base: position 8,037 of record NZ_JALIFQ010000045.1, on the reverse strand, counting down.
GCCAGGCTCTGTATAAGCTCTGTGACATTCCAGTCTCCATATACGTCAGCCTCCTGATCAGATGTCACCGCGTATTCTATCTTCTTTTCGTCCATCACACGAATCAGGGACCGCATATCTGATACGGTCAGGTGCATGCATTTTCTACAGGCAGACTCCAGATCACCTGCCGTGATCTCCTTCACGATCCTTCCCTGGTCGATAAATCCATAATGGGTGGCAAGCCTGGACAGTTCATCCAGAATATGGCTGGAAATCAGCACCGTGATCCTGTATTCCCGGTTCAGCTTCAGGATCAGCTCCCGCATCTCCACGATTCCCTGGGGGTCCAGCCCGTTTACCGGTTCATCCAGCACCAGAAAATCAGGATCACCCGCAAGGGCAATGGCAATCCCCAGACGCTGACGCATCCCCAGGGAAAAATTCTTGGCCTTTTTCCTGCCTGTGCCCGAAAGCCCCACCAGTTCCAGCAGTTCTGTGATTCCCTCATAAGTAGGGCGGCCCAGGATCGCATACTGTTCCCGGATATTTTCTTCAGCCGTCATATCGAGATAAATGGATGGATTTTCAACCACCGCTCCCATTCTGCGACGCATCTGCAGGATATCCCCGGATGTGTACTTTTTTCCGTAAATGGAATACTCCCCGGATGTTGGGCTCTGCAGGCCGCAGATCAGCCGGATCAAAGTGGTCTTTCCCGCTCCGTTTCTTCCGACGAAGCCGTAAATAGCTCCTTTTTCCACATGCATGGTCAGATGGTCCAGTGCTTTAAAATCTTTATATTGTTTTGTTAAGTTTTCTGTACTCAGAACATACTCCATAACAATGCCTCCTTTATTTGATACAGTCATGATAGCACGGCATGGTTAAGAGAGCAGTTAAGCAAACAGTTAAGAAACGGTTAAGATTACATTTCCCGCATTTTAAAACCGATTCCCCACACAGCCTCAATGTAATCCCTATCCTTTATCTCCCTGAGTTTCCGCCGCAGATTGCTTACATGGACCTTCAGGGAGCTTTCCATACAATCCGGCGTATCCTGGCTGATCAGATCCAGCATCCGGGATTTTGTAATAACCTGGGAGGGATTCTGCATCAGCAGCTTCAATATGGCAAATTCCGTCTTTGTCAGACGCACGGACATGCCGTCCGCAGTGACCTGATGGGCGGCGGTATCGAGGCAGAGGCCGTCATACTCAAGCACCGCATCTTTCACCACAGCGGACTGTTTTCTAAGCTGTACTGTGATCCGCGCCAGCAGTTCCCTGGTTTCAAAAGGCTTCGTAATATAATCCGCAGCCCCGTCAAGCAGCAGATTCACCTTGTCATCCACTCCCGCTTTTGCACTCACCACAATGACAGGAAGCCCGTCAAGCTTCGGCAGGACTTCCTCCCCGGATAATCCGGGAAGCATCAGATCCAGCAGAACCAGGTCGGGCTGTTTTTGAGCCAGGAGAAGGAGTGCCTCTGTGCCTGAATAGGCACGCATGACTCCATAACCCTCTTTTTTCAATATTTCTTCCAGCATATCCCCTATGGGAATGTCATCCTCTATGACTGCAATATATTTCATAACAGTACACCTTTCCTCTGACGTTCTGTTCTTTCCCTAAATAGTCAAAAGCCGCTGCTCTACCTTCTCAAATCTGTATTTCTGTTTGATCTCCGGGTACTTTTCCCTGTCCACCTCACTCATGAACATATCGTAGGGACGTGCCCATACGCCAAACGGCCTGTAGAGCGCCTGATAGATCACAAGCGTCTCATCAGTCTCCGAGTGTGTGGCAAATGCCATGATTTGATACAGATAGGTATCACTGTCAGGATTTACTGTCTCTCTTTTAAAATTCTTCACGATATCCCCCGGTTTAAGCCTCGGTTCCATACGCCTGTCCTCCTATATCAAAATGCCGTCGCAGTGGTCAATCTCATGCTGGATGATCTGGGCTGTCCAGCCTGTATAGCGCTGTTTACATCTCTTAAAATTCGCATCCCTGTATTCCACCTCGATTGTCTCATACCGGGTCGTCCTTCTCACTCCTTCCAGGGAAAGGCAGCCCTCCTCTGTTTCATAGGGTTTTGATTTCTTTACGATGACAGGGTTGAGCATGGGAAGATTGACTTCTCCCATTTGGACTGCTATGATCCTTTTCTTAATCCCTATCATATTTGCAGCCATCCCCACACAGCGCTCCCTGTTTGCCTGGAGGGTATCCAGCAAATCCTTCACAATAGCGCCGTCCTCTCTCACCGCCGGCTCTGATTTTTGGCTGAGGAAGAAAGTATCTTTTACGATTGGTTTTATCATTCAGCCTCCCCCATTTCCTTTGCCATTCTCATGTCCTCTTCATTCAGCCGGCATCTTTTTGGGGCCTCGTCCCACAATTCCTGTTTATATGCCATCTAATCACTCCCATCGGTTTTTCTGTAATCAAGAGTATAACCGATTCCTGTCCCATATTCAACTGCTACGCATACGGATATCTTCCATTCTGACTAATTACCTATTATATGTATTCCTTTTTCTGGGCTTTTCCCACAATAAAATTTTCCAATTTTCAAAATTCCACAATTTACGCCGGGATTTTTTTTGATTTTTGTTGACACTTTTTCATTGAAATAAGGTATAAATAAATTACCCCCAATACATTATATAGTTTTTGCTACACCCCATAAGAAGAAATACCTTCTCCAAAAAGACCAGCTCCCCCGCTGGTCTTTTTCCATTTCTCAAGTATTTCCCGGAAAACATTGATGGTTCCCTGCACGTGAACTGCAGGAGATCAATTCTCCTCCAAAGTACATAATTTGACGTCTCTTTGCCCCACTGCAATATGCAGCTTTTCAGACATGATCACCATTAAGACTAAGATCACTGCCATAAAAACAGGGTACAGCCCGATATTCACATACTGTGCAACAAGCCCGAATAAAGGCGGGACCAGGCAGGTTCCCACATAGGCGGCAGCCATCTGCACGCCAATGACAGACTGGCTTAAATCCGCTCCGAAGTTGGCAGGCGTCTCATGTATAACGGACGGATAAATAGGCGCACATCCGCACCCGATCAGAATCAGCCCCACAAAGAGGACATTCCCTCCAAGGGGAAGGAGAACGCAGAGAATCCCCAGCGCGGCTACAGCCTGTCCAAGACGTATCATATTGCGGTCATTTACCTTCATAGTGATAAAACCGCAGACAAACCGGCCCGCTGTTATCCCCATATAGAATAGACTTGCCCAGCGTGCTGCCCGCTCAGGCGAAATTCCATGGTATAAGGTACAGTAACTGGCTGCCCACATACCCGCCGTACTTTCCAGTGCACAATAGCAAAAGAAACAGATCAGGACCTCTTTCACCCCTCTAAGCCTCACAAGCTGCGGCAAAGTATAATGGCGGGGCGGCTGACCTTTGTCTATTCCGGCATCTGCTGATTCGCCGTTTATCTGTCTTTTCTTCATCTTTTTCCAAAGAGGCAGGGAAAAGATCAGGACCGCCGTCAGTGCTACCTGTAGGACAGCAATGGTCTGATATCCGCCGTTCCATTTGAATCCGCCTGCCACAGCCCATCCCATGACCACAGGGCCTATGCTGGCGCCCAGCCCCCACATACAGTGCAGCCAGCTCATATGCCTGGCGGGATAATGCAGGGCTACAAAATTATTCAGCGCTGCATCCACACTTCCCGCTCCGAGTCCGTACGGTACTGCCCAGATGCACAGAAGCCAGAAGGAATTGCTGATGGAAAAACCAAACAGTGCCGCCGCAGTCATTCCCACACTGATCGCCGTAACTTTACCGGCACCAAGCCTGCGGGTGAGAAAATCGCTGGCCAGACTGGAGACAATGGTTCCCGCGGCAATAATCATTGTGATCACTCCTGCCCAGGAAACAGAAGCCCCCAGTTCCCGGTACATACTGGGCCAGGCTGACCCAAGCAGAGAGTCAGGAAGGCCCAGACTGATAAATGCCAGATAGATAATAATCAATAATAATGACGTCATAATGCATCTACTCCTCCTATGTCTTACATTTTATATCTCCGCATATTGTAAATCAAAATGCGGATTGCTTCCATAATGATAACGTATTATACTATAAAAAAAGCGACATACTGAAAAAATTCAGAGGTGTAAAAATGATCAACAATACAGTACGTGTGGATGAAAAAGGCAGAGAACTGCAGAATCACGGGAATTTGGCATTCCCCTGTGCCTGGTACTGCAGCGGTCCTAATCAGGGGGATGTGCCCTGGCACTGGCATGAAGAGATTGAACTGGTATATTTAAGCAAAGGAACCCTGCAGTGTGCAGTGGGTAACAGGCGTTTTCCTCTCCGTAAAGGGGAGGCACTTTTCATTAATACAGGCATTCCTCACGCATTTTTTGAGGAATCGGGCATTCCCTATGAGGAAAGTGACATTGTATTCCATCCCCGCCTGATCTATGGGGATGTGGGGAGCATTTTTTATGAAAAATACATACTGCCCCTCATGCGCTGTCCCTCCATGGCAGGTTTTGCTTTCCGAAAGGACCTGGACTGGCAGAGAGAGGCTGCTCTCTCCATAAAAGAGGCAGTCACGGTATGCAGAACAAAACCTGAATTATACGAGTTTACCGTGAGAGAGGCACTGACAAATGTATTTACGCTTCTCCTCAGACATAACAGCGGGGAACTGCAGCAGACAGAAGCCAGGTCCTCTTTTCTGATGGAACGGGTAAAACGAATGCTGGACTATTTCCACAGCCATTACCAGGAATCCATCAGCGTGGAACAACTTGCAAAACAGGCTAATATATGCAAACGTGAATGCCAGAGGGATTTTAAGAAAGTGCTTGGTCTGACTCCCACCCAGTATTTTGAGCAGTACAGACTTGCCATGTCCCTCCGCCTTCTTACAGAGAGCAGCTGCAGTATCATAGAGATTGCAGACCAATGCGGTTTCCAAAGCCCCAGCTACTTCACCAAATTATTCCGAGAGAAGTACGGTGTCACGCCCACTGCCTTCCGCTCAGGTGCTCCTCTGCTTCATTCCGATCTGAAGTGAGCAGATGACATTTGCCTGCATTGCCCCATATGCTCTACATGATGCTGCAGCTTTCACATTGCATAATGAAACGGCCAAAAATCCTCTTTTTACGTTCTAATCCCACAATGGATTTTTCCTGTTTTTAAAAATCCACAATTTCTTTCTCGATTTTTTTAAAATTTTGTTGACACTTATCTGTTGAAATATAGTATAAATAAATTACCCCCAATACATTATATAGTTTTTGCTACACCCCATAAGAAGAAATACCTTCTCCAAAAAGGACCAGCCCCCCAGCTGGTCCTTTTTATTTTCTTTACAGCAGATAAGAATACGCAGATTTCTTCAGCCATTCAAAAGTATACTCTTCCGGGTTGTTTTTCAGCTTGTATTTCAGAAATTCTTCAAAGGAAAGAAACTCTGGCATCTGGTATGGTGTCTTATCATCTGCCCCGGGTGCGCCATAAACCTTTGCTGCCCAAACTGCCGCCTGGATTTTTTCTTCCGCAGTATTCGGTGAAATATTGTTGAAAAAGAATATGGCAGGCGTGGGACCTGCTTTTGCCTGCAGCACATAGTCCCGGACAAGTGCTGTTATATTGTCAATGGGCTCAAACTCCAGATATGTGGCAGAAATACCTATCTGCAGTGCTGTCATGCGCTCAGTAGCCACGGCTCTTGCATAATCAGCTCCCAGAGAAGCGGCATCCGGGTCTATACACAGAAAACGGCCATTGGACCAGATGATGAAGTCCTCAAAACGTTTCCGCTCATCCCCCTCCAGCATAGCAGTTCCGAAAAAGGCAGTATCCATCAGCCGCATCCCCGGCATATTAAGTTTATCCAGCTCACGCTGCAGATAGGGCCGTATGAACTTTTCTACAATTTGAACATTTACCATAGGTACGGATGCAAAAGCATCCACAAAATCCATCTCGGCAAATCCGGGAATGGCTTCATTCAATGCGCGGAACATGGGTACATGATAATCGTCTACAATACGGCGGAGAAATTCATGGACAAATTCCGGATCTTCTATGGTCGCCATGATAAGATTCTCAATGCCATACAGATTGCCCGCCAGTGTCCAAGGCGCGGAGAAGATCGGGAAGGTATCCACACCGGTATAATGCTTATACGCTTTGCAGTATTCGATCAGATATGGAAACCGGCCTTGGTCCAGTCCCCCAAACCTGATTTTATCCAGGTCAGCAGCATCCTTGATAAAGTAATCCGACCGGTCAAAATCAGGACAGTGATCCGGGAAAAATTTTATCTTAGCCCCCATGGCCTCTGCCTCAAAATTGTAAACATCCATATTTGCGGTGAGGATATCCAGTTTCAAATAATCCTGTACAAGAAGTGTACATTCCGCCATGGCCTTTGCGTCATCGCGGAACAGATAATCATAAGGAACTTTGCATAGCTCAGGAATATATTCCGTCACCAGCGCTGTGACAGGTACATTGGCATTCGGCCAGTTAGCAAGATTCTGCAATGTTTGCAATCTTTCCAATAAAAATGTCATTTTAGACTGTGTCATTTCTATACTACCTCCTTTATTAAACCCGGTTACTTGTTAATATTCATTATAAACTTTAGGGCAGTAAAAGAAAAATGATGAAAAAGCACAGTGCTGTGCCGTTTTTTCATCATTTTTAAGGGGTTATAGAATATGCAGTTATGTAGTCAGAAGCCGGATGATCTCACTGATGAGAGGATTCCTGTTATCCGGATTCCAGGCCACGATGAGGCCGGAATCACCTAATCCTTCCAGCTCCACCTTTCTGATATCTGAGGATTCCCAGTCACAGATGAGACCGTCCGCCAGAAGCTGTCCTTTTCCCAGTGAAAGATTATAGCGGATAGAATTTGTGTTGGAGACACTGGCTGATATTAAGGGAGTAAACCCATGTGTCCTGCAGACATTCTCCAGCAGATGATAGTAATGTGGATAAACTGCAGGTGAAAGTGTCAGAAAGGGATATTGTTTAAATTCTGAAAAAGAATGAACCTCCTCATAAAACAGCGGATGACTTTTATGAATAAAAACCGCGTTTTGCGAATGGAAAATCTCCTTCCATAGAATGTTTTTGTTGTCAAAATAAGAACTTTCCTGAAGCCAGGTTATGATAAGATCGAAATAATTATCCTCGATCATACCGGTCAGCTCATGCATATCTCTGCGTTCCCATACGATTTTTTCCGAAAGTTCTCTGGATGCCTTCTCCTCCAGTCTGGAAACTGTATAGGACGCTGCTGTCTGCGTTGTATCCAGCAGCCCTATGCGTATGTTGGAGGCATATCCCTCCTGGATCGTGTGGGCCTTTTCCAGACTTTGAAGTATCATTTCCAGAAGCGGCGTCCAGTCACCGGCAAGTTCCCGGGCTGCAGGTGTCGGAATAAGCGTATGGTATTTCCGAACAAAGAGCTGAAGTCCCAGTGTGGATTCCATGGAACTGATAGTTTTGCTGACCATGCTCGGAGTAAAATTATATTCCGCGGCAACACGGCTGTAATTTTTCAGGCGGACGCACTTTAGAAAGATCTGAATCTGCTGCAATGAAAGGTTAAACACATTATTATTATATTTCATACGCTCCCTCCGCTTCAGTCACTGACGTCCTTCACCTATATAAAAATACGTATACAAAAAAACTCCATAAACAATTATGTTTACAGAGTTTAAAGCTCCCCCTGTTGGACTCGAACCAACGACACTGCGGTTAACAGCCGCATGCTCTACCGACTGAGCTAAGGAGGAATAGATACAATGATACACCGTACCTTCAAAACCGCATATACAAAACTCAAAAACCTTTTTTCAACTCCGCCGTTTGCATTTTCATGCTCAGGTCAAGCCCTCGACCGATTAGTAGCAGTCAGCTGCATACATTGCTGCACTTCCACCTCTGCCCTATCTACCTCGTCGTCTTCAAGGGGTCTTACTTCTTTAAAGAATGGGATATCTCATCTTGAGGGGGGCTTCACGCTTAGATGCCTTCAGC
>NZ_JALIFQ010000044.1:0-14539 GCF_022867815.1 Blautia sp. NSJ-175 | reverse complement strand
GTTAGCTGAGGGGAACGGAGCCAGGAGCCGCCCTGCCTTCCCCCCGCCCGCCCTCCCCGCCTGCTGTCGTCCGCCTGCATATATTTTCGCCTTCTACGTTTCTAATCTCCTGCATAAAATAGAGAGGACACAAAGTAAAGGGGGACAAGGAAGTGTATGATAGGGGTCTCAGCGTACTGGAGCAATACGGACTGGAAGCAAAATCCACATACCGCGGAAGAGGTGCACTCATCTGCGACACCCAGGCCGGTCTGGTTCAAATCCGTGAATATAACGGCTCTCCCAGAAAGCTTGGTTATCAGGCTAAGCTTCTGGAGATTGTAAGCACCCGGAATCAGATCAGCGTGGATTCACTTCTTCCTAACCAGGAAGGCGCATACGTCTCAGCCGACAAAGACAACATACCCTATGTGGTAAAGCGGTGGTACGAAGGAAGAGAATGTGACACCCAGTCTATGAAAGACATTAAACGCAGCGTAACAGCCCTGGCGAGTCTACATAAAACAATGAAAATGCCGGTCCAGACACACTATGTCAAGGAACCGCTTCTCATGGAATATGAAAGGAAAAACAGGGAGCTGCGGAAGATCCGTAAATTTGTCTGCCAGAAACGGCGGAAAAATGATTTTGAGCTCAGGTATCTGGACAGCATTGCCTGTTATCTGTGGCATGCGGAGGAGGCCCAGAGGAGGCTTAACTGCTCTGATTATGAGGATCTGCGGTGCCGGTCCCTGGAGACAGGGGATGTGTGCCACGGGGAATACAACCAGCACAATGTGCTGATGCTTGCCCAGAATACGGCTGTCATCAACTTTGACCGGTGGCACTATGATGTCCAGATGGAGGATCTCTACCAGTTCATGCGCAAAATATTGGAAAAGCATAACTGGGACCTGGAGATGGGGCGGCAGATGCTTCTGGCCTATCATGAGGAGAAGCCTATGAATGTGCAGGAGTTAGAGAACCTGCGCATCCGTTTTGCCTATCCGGAGAAATTCTGGAAGCTGGCAAACTACTACTATTCCCACAGCAAAGCATGGATTTCCGAGAAAAACCTGGAAAAACTGGAGAAACTCATAGCCCAGCATGATAATTGGATGAACTTTGTCGAAAATATTTCGGTATAAAGTTTCTGAAAACCCCTGTGCAATGTTTGAATTTTCATCGGTGATAGTGTATAATGTATTCCATAGTTACTGTCCGCAGCGCTCAATACGCAGGCTGCGGGCTGTGATGACCCATAAAGGAGCGGTCCGGCAGGCCATAGAGGAGTTGGTGCCGAGGACGTCCGCTATAAATCAACGTTGCACAGGGAGGTAGTAGAATATGGACTACAAAAAGCTTTATGAGGAATGGCTCTCCAACCCGTATTTTGATGAAGATACCAAAAAAGAGTTGAAAGCAATTGAAAATGATGAAAATGAAGTGAAAGAACGCTTTTATAAAGAGCTGGAATTTGGTACCGCAGGTCTTCGAGGTGTGATCGGTGCCGGTGTTAACCGCATGAACATCTACACAGTGAGAAAGACCACACAGGGTCTGGCAAATTACATAGCAGCAGTGAACGGTCAGGCCAAGGGCGTGGCGATTGCCCATGACTCCCGCCGCATGTCCCCGGAATTTGCCAAAGAAGCAGCGCTGTGCCTGGCTGCCAACGGTGTAAAAGCCTATATTTTCGATTCCCTGCGCCCCACACCGGAGCTTTCCTTTGCAGTGAGAAAGCTTGGATGTATTGCCGGAATCAATATCACAGCCAGCCATAACCCGCCGGAGTACAACGGATACAAGGTTTACTGGGAGGACGGAGCCCAGATCACACCGCCTCATGATTCAGGAATCATGGACGAGGTAAAAAAAGTCACAGACTTTGCCGCTGTTAAGACCATGGATGAGGAGGCAGCAAAGGCAGCCGGCCTGTACCAGGTGATCGGACAGGAAGTGGATGACGCTTATATGGAAGAGCTGAAAAGCCAGGTGATCCACATGGATGCCATCAAAGCCATGGCAAAAGAACTGAAAATCGTGTACAGCCCTCTGCACGGCACAGGAAATATTCCTGCAAGACGCGTGTTAAAAGAGCTGGGATTTGAAAATGTATATGTAGTAAAAGAGCAGGAGCTGCCGGATGGTGAATTTCCTACAGTCAGCTATCCAAACCCTGAAGCAGATGAGGCCTTTGACCTGGGCTTAAAGCTTGCCAAAGAGGTGGATGCAGATCTGGTGCTTGCCACTGACCCGGATGCTGACCGTCTGGGTGTCCGTGTAAAAGACAGTAAGACAGGGGAATACCATACCCTTACCGGCAATATGTCAGGCTGCCTGCTGGCTGACTATGAGATTGGCCAGAGAAAAGAAATGAACGGAGGACTGCCGGGGGACGGTGCCATGGTATCCACCATTGTTACCACCAATATGGCAGGAGCCATTGCCAGACATTACGGCATCCGCTTCATTGAAGTGCTGACAGGATTCAAATACATAGGCCAGCAGATCCTGGGATTTGAGACATCAGGAAAAGGTACCTATCTGTTCGGATTTGAGGAGAGCTACGGCTGCCTCATCGGTACCCACGCAAGGGATAAGGATGCCATTGTGGCAACTATGGCTCTTTGTGAGGCTGCCGCATATTACAAGACAAAAAATATGACACTGTGGGATGCCATGATCGCCATGTACGACAAATACGGCTACTACAAAGATGATATCCAGTCCATCACCCTGAAGGGGATCGAGGGCCTGGAGAAGATCCAGACCATCCTGGAGAACCTGAGAAAGAACCCGCCGTCCGCCATCGGTGCGTACAAGGTGACCTCCGCAAGAGACTACAAGGCAGACACCGTTGTTGACATGGAGACAAAAGAGGTAAAGGCAACCGGACTTCCAAGCTCCAATGTACTTTACTATGATTTGACTGATGATGCATGGGTATGCGTTCGTCCGTCCGGCACGGAGCCTAAGATCAAATTATACTATGGAATCAAGGGTACATCCCTGGCAGATGCAGACGAGAAATCCGCTGCACTTGGACAGGCTGTAAAGGAATTAATAGATAAAATGATGTAAAAAGGGGTATTTGCCCGAAGATTCAAAAAAATTCCCTGCAAGCGTAATGTATGTGCTTGACAAACACAGGGAAAAAAGGTATAAATAACAGTAGGCTTTCACCGGGTAAGTGGTAAAAAGCCCTATGAGACTATGAAACTTATTGAGAAATAAGGGAGAATTCATTTAGGAGGAAATACTCATGAACAGAACAGAATTAGTTGCAGCTATGGCTGAAGCAACAGAATTATCCAAAAAAGACGCAGAGGCAGCTTTAAAGGCATTTATCGATGTTGTAACTGCTGAGATGAAGAAAGGTGAAAAAGTTCAGTTAGTCGGCTTTGGTACATTTGAAGTATCCGAGAGAGCTGCAAGAGAGGGAAGAAATCCTCAGACTGGCGAGACTATGACAATCGCAGCTTCCAAATCTCCGAAATTCAAAGCAGGCAAAGCTTTAAAAGACGCTGTGAACGAATAAGAGAAAAATGAGACTTGACAAGTATTTAAAGGTATCCCGCCTGATAAAACGCAGAACCGTTGCAAATGAGGCCTGCGATGCAGGGCGTGTCCTGATCAATGACAAGCCCGCCAAGGCATCCGCTCAGGTGAAGGCCGGTGATATCCTGGAGATTCAGTTCGGCAGCAAGAATGTGCGTGTGGAAATACTGGACGTACAGGAGACTGTGAAAAAAGAGGCGGCCAGTGAACTGTTCCGCTATCTTTAGGCACGGCCGCATTCTGTGAAATTACCGAATGTGAATGGAAAAGGTATATTGTTTTTGAACCCCCCATATAATCTTTTAAGAGAGATATATGGGGGATTTGTTATTTTGGAAGAGAAGCAGGTGAAGACCGGACATAAGCTCCAGATGACTGACAGGGAGACGGGAAGCATATCCGGAGTAAAAGATGTGGTGGCTTTTGATGACGGGGAGATCAGTCTGATCACAAATGCCGGTATGCTGACTATAAAAGGGTCTGAACTCCATGTGACCCGTCTCGATCTGGATAAACAGGAGGTGGACATAGCAGGCCAGGTGGACAGTCTTGTCTACAGCCAGGGGACGGTTCTGAAGTCCAAGGGCGGAGACGGCATGTTAAAGAGGCTCTTTAAGTAATATGAGCGGATATATGCAGCAGGAGCTGCTGTTTTTCTGCAGGACCTTTCTGGCCGGAGTCCTGCTTGCGGCAGCTTACGATATACTCCGTATTTTCCGGAATGTCATATCCCACAATGATTTATTTGTTAGCCTGGAGGACCTGCTATACTGGTGCGTGGCAGGCGTTTTTCTTTTCTCCGTCATTTATCTGGAAAATGATGGGATCATACGGGTATATGCTCTGGCGGGCATATGTCTTGGCGCGCTGATCTATCATTGGGGCCTGAGCGGTTTTCTGGTGAAGTATCTTTCCGCTTTTTTGTCAAAGATTAAGTGTTTATTAAAAATACCGCTGAAACCACTGTACTATCTGAGAAAAAGGTTGAAATTTTGGCTGTCAGGGGTTAAAATTTCCTTATCCAAACAAAAGTCGATACGAAAAGTCAGGAAGAATCAGAATGAGAAGAAAAAAGAAAAAAAGCCTGCAGAACAAGATCGCCATGGTTAGCGTGACGTTTGTTGTAGGTGTTTTATTTATAGGTTTAATGGCAGAAAGCAGCAGATTAGAAGGAAAAGTAGCACAGTACGAGACGAAAAAGAGCGAAGTGAGCGCTAAAATAAAAGACGAGGAAGCTCGGACGAAAGAGATTGATGAACTGAAAAAGTACATGCAGACAGATGAATACGCCAAGGAAGTGGCCAGGGACAAACTGGGTCTTGTGGAAGGAAATCAGATTATCTTTAAAGAGGAAGAATAAGGAACGGATTTTGTCTAAAAGTTTTTCACTTCTGCAGCGTGTTTTTGACAAAGATTGAAGCCAAAAGCATCTATAATACACCTTTGATAGCGATTGCTTATTCAGGGGAGGTAATACCAGATGCAGGAATGGATCATTGCCATGCTCGTGGTCAGCGCCCTGTTGATACTGCGGGACATGGCAAAAACTATTTTTTCAGACATGAAAAAAAGTGCAGCCACTTTGGTGTACGACCAGCATCCACAGAAAGAGAAAATGCAGCGCTATGCACGTTCTTTCCAGAAACTTGCAGACAGCTTTTACGGCATGCCATACCGTAAAGATTACTTATCAGGCGGGGAACTGGAAGAACTGGTGGAACAACTTAGAGAGAGACAGTGTAAGACATGCCCGGCAAACCATATCTGCTGGAAGCAGCATTCCGTGCAGTCATACCAGAGAGTCTACAGCCTTTTCCGTGTTATGGAGGAAGGGGACGAGGAGAAACTCAGGGTGGCGAAGACGGAGCTCACAGGGGTCTGCATCAACCAGGGCAAGCTTACGCAGGAAATGCAGAGGTTAATGGAGAGAGAACGACAGAATCTGATGTGGAATAATAAACTTTTGGAAAACCGGATTGCGGTTGCAGAACAGTTGGGAGAGATGGCACAGCTTATGAAGGTGCTGTCCAGGGATTTGTTCGACATTGTTCAGACGGACCCTGTGTTCCGGGAGGAATTTGCCAAGAGACTGAAAAAGAAGCATATACTTTTGAGAAATGTCTGGATGCTGGAGCAGCCGGACGGTAAGCTGCAGTATTTCTGCGAGCTGCGGGCAAAGGGACAGGCCTGTATCTCCGCCTCGGAGGCCGGGGCAGTGCTCTCGAAAATGAGCGGCAGCAGAATGACCCCCAAGGTGGAGGGCAAGACCCTGATCACCCGGGAGTTCACGGTCATCCGTTTTGTGGAGGAAGTGAACTTCAAGATGCTGTACGGTGTGGCGAAGGTGACAAAGGAGAGGGAGACTATATCCGGTGACAATTACATGTGCACAACAGAGGACAACGGCCAGTTTTTCATGTGCCTGTCCGACGGCATGGGATCCGGCCTGGAGGCCTGCCGGGAGAGTGAGAACGTGGTGGACATGCTGGAGCAGTTTGTGGATTCCGGGTTTACCGGTGAGACAGCAGCCAGAATGGTCAATTCCGTTCTGAATCTGCAGACCAGGGAAGGAAAATTCTCCACGGTGGATATTTCCATTGTGGATCTGTACTCCGGAATGTGCCATTTCCTGAAAGCCGGCGCAGCCACTACCTTCATCAAGAGAGACCACTGGGTGGAAGCCATTTCCTCCACAAGCCTGGCTCTGGGACTGGTCCAGCAGGTGGATTATGAATCTACCAGCAAGAAGCTCTACGAGGGAGATTTTATCATCATGGTGACAGACGGGGTGCTGGACGCCCTGCCGCCTGAGAATGCGGAGGATACCATGAAAGAGATCATCCTGCAGACCCACGCAGAAGCAGCACAGGACCTGGGAAGAGGGATTCTGGAGCGGGTACTGGCCCAGTGCGAGTATAAAGCCAGTGATGATATGACAGTGCTTGCAGCAGGCCTGTGGAAAAAGTGAGAAAGAAAGGACTGAAATACCCAATGGACCAAGGAAAAAATATGGAAGAAAAGGTATTTTCTTATATAGAACAGTACAGAATGATAGAAGCGGGCGACCGGGTGATCGCCGGGGTATCCGGCGGGGCAGATTCGGTGTGCCTGTTGTTTTTGTTATGGGAGTATCAGAAAAAGGTGCCGTTTTCCGTACAGGCAGTACATGTAAACCATCAGCTTCGCGGCAGTGAGGCAAAGCGGGATGAGGAGTACGTGGTCAGGCTGTGCAGGGAGCTGTCCGTACCCTGCAGAGTGTATTCCTATGATGTGGAGCGGATTGCCGCCGAGAGACATATGACGGTGGAGGAGGCAGGACGGGCTGTGCGCCAGCAGGCGTTTGGCGATGCTTGTAAAAAGACAGGCGCGAAAAGCACGGCACTTGCCCACCACCGGGATGACCTGGCAGAAACGGTCCTTCACAACCTGGCAAGGGGAAGCGGAGCCGCGGGCCTGGCGGGAATCCATCCTGTGCGCCGGATGGGGGACGGAGTCTATATCCGTCCCCTTTTGTGTGTGGGAAGGTGCGGCATCGAAAAATGGCTGACAAAAAGAGGCATTGCGTGGATGGAGGACAGCACCAACCGGGAGCTGTCCTACACCAGAAATAAAATCCGTCAAAAAGTCCTGCCGCAGCTTGAGGAAATTAATCCCCGCGCCGCGCAGCACATTGCCAGGGCCGCGCAAACTTTTCTATCTGTGGAGGAATATCTTGGGCAGCAGGCGGATATGCTTTATAGTAGGTATGCCGGGGAAAAAGAGGGCGGGATCATCCTTTCAAAGGAGATCTCCGGTGAACACCCTGTCATGCAGGCTTACGTGGTAAAGCGCGTGCTGGCATATCTGGCGGGAGGGGAAAAAGACATCACCTCCGTCCATGTGGAGGAGGCCCTTGAGCTGCTGGGGCACAGGACAGGGAGGCAGAAATCCCTGGCACATGGCATCACGGTACAGCAGTCCTACGGCAATCTTCTGTTTTATAAAAACGCAGAACGGGAAATTCCCGAAAAAGAATTGGAATTCCATGTTTTTTCCCGGGAAAACCAGCAAATTCCTGAAAAAAAGTATACGAAATGGTTCGATTATGATAAAATAAAAGGAAACCTCACCGTGAGAAAACGGCAGCCCGGAGATTATCTGACTGTCACCCCGGCGGGAGGAAGAAAAAAATTAAAAGATTATCTTATAGACTGCAAGATTCCCAGGCAGGAGCGGGAGAACCTGACCCTGCTGGCGGACGGTTCCCACATCGTATGGGTAGTGGGGTACCGTATCAGTGAATATTACAAAATTACCGAGCAGACAAAAACAGTAATCGAAGTACAGGTCAAAGGAGAAATGGAAGATGAGTGAGACAATCAGACAGCTGATCAGCGAAGAGGATGTGGACAGAAAGATCCGTGAGATCGGAGAGCAGATAAGCAGGGATTATGAGGGCAGGCAGGTACATTTGATCTGTGTGCTCAAGGGCGGCGTGTTTTTTACCTGTGAGCTGGCAAAGAGGATCAATGTTCCGGTGAGCCTTGATTTTATGTCAGTATCCAGCTATGGGGATGACACCAGCTCCAGCGGTGTGGTCAGGATCGTAAAGGATCTGGATGAGAGTATAGAGGGCAAGGATGTCCTGATCGTGGAGGATATTATTGATTCCGGCAGGACACTGAGCTATCTCATAGAGGTGCTGAAGCAGAGGAAGCCCAGCAGCCTCCGCCTCTGTACACTTCTTGACAAGCCGGAGCGCAGAGTGAAGGACGTGAAAGTGGATTATGTCTGCTTTAATATCCCGGACGAATTTGTAGTGGGATATGGGCTGGATTATGCACAGAAATACAGAAACCTGCCTTATATTGGTGTGGTGGAATTATAGTGATATAAGGTGAAAGGAGAACATGACGTGAACAGACAGGCAAAAAGCTGGCTGCCCAGCGTCCTCTTGATCGTTGTACTGGTCATAGGGGGATACTGGCTCTTCAGCCGGCAGCTTACAGTGAATAACGAGTACAGCGAGGCAGAATTCAAAGTCGCAGTTGAGAATGATCAGGTTGTGGAAGTGTATATCCATCCCGAAAAAGTAAGTCCCTACGGCAAAGTCAGTGTGGAGTTGAAAAGCGGGGACCAGGAACAGTTCAACACAACAGATGTGCAGAAATTAAGTGATTTCCTGGAGGAAAAGGGTGTGAAACCAAAAGTGGGGGACGTACCCGGAGACAATACTTTTATGTCTTCCATCCTGCCTCTTATCTTAGTGGGTATCATGGTCATTTTTGTGTTCAATCTTATGAGCCGGCAGATGTCAGGCGGCAGCAATGCCAAGATGATGAATTTCGGCAAGAGCCGCGCCAAGATGACGGTGGACAGCGAAAAGAGCGTTACATTCAAAGATGTGGCGGGTCTTCAGGAGGAGAAGGAGGAGCTGCAGGAGATTGTGGATTTCCTGAAAAGTCCTCAGAAATATGTAAAAGTAGGTGCCAGGATTCCGAAAGGAGTGCTGCTTGTAGGCCCTCCGGGAACAGGTAAGACTCTTCTTGCAAAAGCCGTGGCAGGAGAGGCGGGCGTTCCGTTCTTCTCCATTTCCGGTTCCGACTTTGTGGAAATGTTCGTAGGTGTGGGTGCCTCCCGTGTGAGGGATCTGTTTGAGGAAGGCAAGAAGAACGCGCCCTGTATTATATTTATCGACGAGATCGATGCGGTTGCCAGAAGAAGGGGAACCGGTATGGGCGGCGGCCATGACGAGAGGGAGCAGACCCTGAACCAGCTTTTGGTGGAGATGGACGGCTTCGGTGTCAATGAGGGCATCATCGTAATGTCAGCTACCAACCGTGTGGATATTCTTGACCCGGCAATTCTGCGCCCCGGTCGTTTTGACCGTAAGGTGGGCGTGGGAAGACCTGATGTGAAGGGAAGAGAAGAGATATTACAGGTTCACGCCAGGAAGAAACCCCTCGGCGAGGACGTGGATCTAAAAGAGATCGCCAGGACTACAGCGGGCTTTACAGGTGCTGACCTGGAGAACCTGATGAATGAGGCAGCGATTATCACTGCCAGGGACGGCAGATATTTTCTGACCCAGAAGGATATCCGCCAGGCATTCATCAAGACGGGAATCGGAGCGGAGAAGAAGAGCCGCGTGATTTCCGAAAAGGAAAAGAAGATTACCGCGTACCACGAAGCAGGCCATGCGATCCTGTTCCATGTGCTGCCGGAGATGGGACCTGTGCATACCATATCCATTATCCCTACCGGAATGGGAGCTGCAGGTTATACCATGCCTCTGCCGGAGCAGGACGAAATGTTCAACAGCAAGAATAAAATGCTGGAGAACATCATTGTGGACCTGGGCGGACGTGTGGCGGAAGAGCTTATATTCGGGGATGTGACAACAGGTGCCTCCCAGGATATCAAGCAGGCGACACAGCTTGCCCGCTCCATGGTCACACAGTTTGGTATGTCGGATAAAGTAGGGCTTATCAATTACGGTTCCGATGAAGATGAAGTGTTTATCGGCCGGGATTTGGCCCACGCCAGAAATTATGGTGAGCAGACAGCGGCTCTGATCGACAGTGAAGTAAAACGGATCATCGACGAGTCTTACGGCAAGGCAAAAGAATTGATCAGTGCACATATGGATGTTCTTCACAAATGTGTGGAGCTGCTGTTGGAAAAGGAAAAAATCGGACGGGAAGAGTTCGAGGCGTTATTTCAGGAAAATGCGGTGGCAGAAAGCTAAAATGTAGGTTTTGCGGCGGGTTTTGTACAGATTTCCGAAAGAATGGGAAATGCCGATTTTTGATGCGTGTAAAATTGGTCAAAAAATCGTTAAAAATTTATTTAAGATTGTGCACACTTTTTCCGTGCTGCATGGTATTATAATAACTGTAAAAACCCCCCAATACATTATATAGTTTTTGCTACACCCCATAAGAAGAAATACCTTCTCCAAAAGAGGCAGTCGTAAGACTGTCTCTTTTACTTTTCTGAGGACACCGGCTGTTTCGGGGCTTTTCTGAAGGATATATTTTGTTCCTGTGGGAATTTATACAAAAGTTGTCATTTTTTGTATAAAAGTGTCTGTTTTCAAAAAATGGTTGTATATGCAGTAAGAGTGGGATAAAATAGATGAAAGATGGGAAAGTAGACCCATGACCGGCAACTTTTTCGACTGAATGATGGAGAGGATGCATTATGAATTACGAATATATGAAGAATGCACAGAAAATTCAGGAGTATGTGACGAACATGCGTCCTGCTTTCAATAAACGTGCGGTGTTCAGTGATGAGACAGAAAATTACAGGACACCTTTTGAACCGGAACCGGGAGACGTTGTAAATGTAAGGATCCGCACAAAGAAAAACAATGTGGATCTGGTCTATCTGGTATACGAGGATAAGAAAAAAGTAATGGACCTGGCTGATTCCAAGGACGGATTTGACTATTATGAAGCCAACATTTCCCTGGGCACTGAGACAGTCAGGTATTATTTTGAGATATATACAGGCAAACTGAACTGTTATTACAACAGGATGGGCGTGGTGCGGGAGATAGACCCGCATTATTCCTTTGGCATTGTGCCGGGCTTTAAGACACCGGAATGGGCAAAAGGCGCGGTGATGTACCAGATATTTGTGGACCGCTTCTGCAATGGCGATACGGCCAATGATGTGGTGACAGGAGAATACTGCTATATTGACGAGCATGTACAGAGAGTGGAGGACTGGTACCGCTGGCCGCAGTCCATGGATGTGCGGGATTTCTACGGCGGTGATCTGCAGGGGGTCTGGGATAAGCTGGACTATCTGCAGGGGCTGGGGGTAGATGTGATTTATTTTAATCCTATCTTTGTCTCCCCCTCCAACCATAAGTACGACAGCCAGGACTATGACTATATTGATCCCCATTACGGGAAAATCGTCAGTGACGGCGGGGATGCCCTGAACTGGGGCGACAAGGATAATTCCCATGCCTCCAAATACATTAAAAGAGTGACTGATTATGAGAACCTGGAGGCCAGCAATGAATTTTTTGCCAGATTTGTGGAGGAAGTGCACAAAAGAGGTATGAAGGTGATTCTGGACGGCGTGTTCAATCACTGTGGTTCCTTCAACAAATGGCTTGACAGGGAGCGGATATATGAGCACCAGGAGGGATACGAGAAGGGCGCGTACATTACAGGGGATAGTCCCTACCGCACGTTTTTCCGTTTCCACAATGAATTTGACTGGCCGTATAACCAGTTTTATGACGGCTGGTGGGGGCATGATACACTGCCTAAGCTGAACTACGAGGATTCCCCCATGCTGTATGAATATATTATGAAGATTGCCAGGAAGTGGGTGTCACCGCCCTATAATGTGGACGGATGGCGTCTGGACGTGGCAGCGGATCT
Organism: Blautia sp. NSJ-175; assembly: GCF_022867815.1. NCBI lineage: Bacteria > Bacillati > Bacillota > Clostridia > Lachnospirales > Lachnospiraceae > Blautia > Blautia sp. NSJ-175. The sequence continues at coordinate 2,615 of NZ_JALIFQ010000044.1, read as the reverse complement.
GGGACACAGCAATGAATATAATCATCAGTTCTGGCGGGATTTCAGAAAGAATGTGAAAGAAGCCAATCCGGAGGCTATTATTCTGGCCGAGCACTATGGTGAGGCAAAATCCTGGCTCCAGGGTGACCAGTGGGATACTGTCATGAACTATGATGCCTTTATGGAGCCGGTCACCTGGTTTTTGACCGGAATGGAAAAGCACAGTGACGAGTACAGTGAGGGGATGTATGGCAACAGCGACTGTTTTATCAGTGCCATGCAGTATCATATGGCAAGCTTTTATGCACCGTCTCTGATGACTGCCATGAATGAACTGTCCAACCATGACCATTCCCGTTTCCTTACAAGGACAAACCACAAGGTGGGCCGTGTGGCGCATCTGGGTTCCGAGGCAGCAGGGCAGGACATCAACAAGGCAGTTTTCAGGGAAGCGGTAGTCATGCAGATGACATGGCCCGGTGCACCCACGATCTATTACGGAGATGAAGCCGGACTGTGCGGATTCACGGACCCGGACAACCGGAGAACATATCCCTGGGGCCGGGAGGACAGGGAACTGATTCAGTTCCACAGGGACATGATCGCCATTCACAAGGGGAACCGGGAGCTGATAGACGGCTCTTTAAAGTTCCTGGCAAATGATTACCAGCTTTTGTGCTACGGCAGATTTACGGACAGGGAAAAAACTGTGGTGGCTGTGAACAACAGTGATCAGACCAAGATGGTGGAGTTGTCTGTCTGGGAGCTGGGGATATCCAGGAGCAGGGAAGCGCGTTTTAAACAGCTCATCGTGACCGGTGATTTCGGCTATAGCCTGATTAAGAAGATTCATGTCTGTAAGGGCGGAGTTGTGCGGATGAGAGTGCCCTCCCACGGAGCCATGGTGATTAAATGTGTTGTGGATAAAGACAGAAGAAATGATTAAAAGCATACAAAAAGACCGGCTGAATGTGCCGGTCTTTTTATCATGCCGCAGACCGGAATCGAACTATTACAGTTTCATCATCTGTGCAGATAACTATAATCTGTGCATGATTTAACTATTTTTAGTAATTAATGGAATGAAAAACACTTTATATTTTGCAAGTAATTCACGTTTTAATTTCTAAAGAGAACTGGGGCTGCCCCACATATTGCAGAGCAGCCCATTCACGTTTGCTATACCTTTTTCTTTACTGCATACCACAGTTCAACGTAGCCCATATCGGAATCCCCGCCGTAAATCTCAAAGTTCATACCATTCACCTGCTCATATTCAGCGGTAGGAAGCCATTCAGAAAAAAAACGCTTATGCAAGTTATTTACAACTTCGACAACATTATCCCATTTAAACTTTTCAGACGGAAATATTACCCATGTGCTCGCAGGTATATTCGCAACTGTATATCCGTCAACCTTGCTGTTTTTATTTCTGAATGCACACTGCATATATGCGAATGTCCCGGGTTCCGTTTGTTTATAATCACATACCCCATGTACCTTGCATAAGCCGGGGCTGACAAACAGAGGTAAATCACCGGCATCTGCCGCAAGTTTTTCATATGCACCGTTCACGTAATTTTGATTCCAAAGCTCATGAGGATTGTTTGGGTGTACAGCGTTATCATGCAGAATATCTGCATTCACACCTATTCCATCTGTATTAAAAATACCCTCGTAGCCAAAAACCTGAAATGCCTCTTTGTTTTCAATGCGATAATCCATTCTTTTCTCTCCTTTGACTGAAATTTGGAAAGAAATTCTTGGGTATGCTTTAAGTGTTACACCACCAGCGCGCGCTTCCGTCGGTGTAACCCCGTGGAGTGTTCGAAACGCGCGTGAAAATGAAACCGGCGAATCGTAACCATACTTTAAAGCGAGATCAATCACTTTGATATTGCCACCTTGCTGCAGTTCCATTGCTGCCATCGTCAGCCTCCTTCTGCGAATGTATTCCGTTAGCGAAATATCGGTAATAAATGAAAACATCCGAGAGAAGTTATAAATTGAACAACAGGCAATTCGTGCCAGCACTTCTTGATCGATCTCACCTGTCAGGTTATTCTCCACATACGCGAGTGCCAAATCCATACGGGTTAATAAATCCAAAAATCTCCCTCCCTTCAAACAAAGTATACTCAATATATAAATTGCTGTCGCAACATTTTAAGCCGAGTATTGTATAATTCTATATTTATATCATACCATAGAAAAAATATCTGGAACATATCTATTATTAATATTTAACGAACCACGCTTACCTGAGCCATGTTCTGCTGGTGCGGTATCCGGGAGACGGACACAGGCACAAAGGAAACGGGGCTAAAGCGTATCAGAATCCACGATCTACACTATAGTTGTGCCACACTGCTCTATGCAAATGGTGTGGATATGAAATTCATACAGTAATGGCTTTGATATAGTACGCAACTATAGGTAACTTCTCTGTAGTCACTGTTGCGGCAGTTATACAACACAAAAAAGACTCAAACAATTACTTGTTTAAGCCTTTCCTGATTACTGCCGCAGACCGGAATCGAACCGTTTTAACCAATCTCAAATACTGATAGAAAGGGGCTTTGAGGACTTCATCACGGTCTAGGTGTTCAAAAAGTGTTCATAAGTATAATTTTCAC
>NZ_JALIFQ010000043.1:0-14661 GCF_022867815.1 Blautia sp. NSJ-175 | reverse complement strand
AACCAGCGAATATATTTGACAGAGTATCCAGAATATTTGGATAAGAAAACCGATGGCTTTGACTGTTATCAGTCTACACCATCGGTTTTCTCATGTCCAGCTAACCTCTGAACAGTAACCATATATCTCCCATAGATTCCTCTTTTTCCTTTCAAAATAACACATATCAGGATTATGTTCACCTACTGTTCCACTATATGCCAAACTGTTCATGATGCAATTTTTGCTTTGGCACTTCACAGCAAAGCTGCATTTTGAACACATATTACCTTCTTTTCCTATTTTCCTCAATCTTTTGATACATTCCTTAGACAATCCATTTTCAACATCTCCAATGCACCCACTATCTTCTAAATTTGCCGCACAACCAAAGATTCTCCCATCCACCTTTATATATATTTGAATAAGACCTACACCACAAAATCCTGATTCTCCATTATTTTCTCCGTATTTCTTCAAATCTAAAATTGGTCCCCAAAGAAATGCTTTTCCTGCTTTTTTCCTTTTTAAATAGTAACGTAATACTTTTTCCCATTCATCAGCCAAACCATCCAACTGATCGGTTGTCCATCTATTCATAACATCAATAGAAGAATCCACTATGCTAAAATTTAGATTTTCAACTAAATGGCAAACAGATTCAAATGTTTCCCCATAATTATTCTGTGTAACAACATGTGCTGCCTGAATATATTGCTTGGTTCTCTTCTCGTATTCTTTGAAATACATACAGTTTTCAATAATATTAGAATAACTTCCAACACCATCAATCCTCTTTCTGTTTTTATTATGGGTTTCCTCATCTCCATCAATACTTACTTTTAAATGAATTCTATATTTAATCAGCCATGCTAAAATCTCATCATTTAAAATAGTTCCATTTGTCGTGATAGAATATGTCACTAAAATATTTCTTTTTAATGCCTGCCCCTCTATATAATCCACCAAATGCTTTAAAAATGAAAGACTTAAGAGTGCCTCTCCACCTACAAAATCCACCCATAATCTTCGATCTCTATGATTTTCCGCATTTAAAAATGCAATTTCCAATCCTTTGTATGCTATCTGTTCGGACATCTTTTGGTTTGTCTTTCTTCCAAGATAACAATATGTACAACGTAAATTACATATTTGGTTTACTTCTAAAGTAATTGTATACATATACTTTCCTCCAAAAAAGAAACCGCACAGACTATCATATCCGATAGGCTACACGGTTCTTTGTTTTAACTAGCTTCATTAATGTATGCCCCTGGAAATGGCCATGGGCAATCAGTTAAACATCTCTGCGTTCTTTCAGAACATCCGGTATAACTTTCTATTTCTTCCTCTGTTAAATCCAGTTCTTTTACGAACTCTTCTGTTGTTTCAGTATTAACCATGTTTTTTCTCCTTTCTGTTTAGTATATGAGGACTATAATCCATTTTTTTCCATACAACAATATTCTTTGTATAAATCAACATATTTTTGACATAGATTTTCAGTTTTCCCATTTTCCCACATATCTAGCTAATGCTCTCATGAACTCTTCTTTCTTATATTTACTTATTGGAATAGTCTTTAACTTCTGAACTTTATCTTTGATTAACACACTATCTTTCTTAACCCCTTCAACATAATCAAAATTGACCATATAACTATTATGACAGCGAAAAAATTGCTTTTTGCTTAAACGCTTCTCCAGTTCACTCATTCTTTGGCTACTTTGCACATCTCCATGAATTGTATGTAAGATCAACAGCTTGTTTTCTGTTTGTATATAGATTATATCGGAAAGTTGCAGCGTAATCAATCCATCGTGATATTTCAAAAATAATTTTTCCTCTGCATTCAACAATTTCTTTTTATATATTTTGTTTAAGATATTCTCAACTTTTCTATACAGTAAAGGTTTTGATAAAAAATCTTCTGCCGCAACTTCAAAGCCTTTCCCTGCATTAGTGATTGTATAATAAGAAGTACAAAAAACGATTGAAACATCAGTATCACTCTTCCGAATCTCCTCTGCTGTTTCAAATCCATCCATTTCAGGCATAGACACATCCAAAAATATAACATCAAACTTTCGTTTCTGATAATTCAATAATAACTGACTGCCACTTCCATACGAAGTAATTTTGACTTCTACATGATTTTCATTTCCATATTTTTCGATATAACTCTCCATTTTTTTATTATAGTCAATAATATCATCACATAATGCCACTTTAATCAACTTATTCCCTGCCTTTCTCGTGTGCTAATAATCGCTGGATCAAAATGTTGATGGTTAATTTATTTTCTTCACACAAATTTCTATATTGTTTTAATAATTTCCATTCTTCCTCTGTTACTTTTTCTATTTGCTCCGTACCATTTTCTTTGCACACTATTCCACATTCTTTTTGGTTCATCTCCATCGAAATTTCCTCCTACTATTTTTTACTATATTAGGGGATTTTAGTTTATCCCGTCTAGTATTCTTGTTTCAATTGCGTTTTTTATTGCCTAATTGGCAATTATAATTATGTAATCCATTTACTAAAAATGGCAGAATATGCTCTAGGGAGGTGTATGGATTATACCGCTACACCTCCTATAATTCTATTCTACATCCCTAAAATACCGTATGCACTTCAACAATTCTGCTGTCAATTCCTGGTACAGATCTTCATCAAAGATTCCATCTACCAAGGCATTTTTAATCAAGAGTGGTCGGTACATTTCAAATATTTCCAGAATAGCATCTTCATCCCCTTGTCTTGCCCGATATAACAATTCTTTAAAATTCATGATTTCTTTCCTCCCATTCTCTTTCGTATTTTGCGGATAGCCCAATAATACGCACCTTTACAGCGTTCTTCCGTCATCTGATTTAAGATGCTCATCTCCTTAAAAGTACGCTCCTCAAAGACATGCTGATAAATAAGCTTCCGTTCTTCTTCCTGCAAAGAAAACATGGCTTCTATAAGGCTTATATCCGTCATTTCGTTCCACTCTGGATATATCCCCTGTGCTTCTTCCATAAGCAGTTGTTCTTTCTGTTCCAATTCCAGCCTTTCCTCTGGAGAAATATCCGCATCTGTATATTCTTTATCTTCCAGATTTTCCTCTGCAAATAATATTTTCTGCTGCTTTTCCAGATACCGAAGTCTTTTTCCCCTTATAGATGCCAGCAAGTAAGCAGTGAAATAATTTCTTGTTTTAGATCCATTATATTTTTGTTCTTCTTTCATTTTCTACCTCCGAAATTTGAAATCAATAAGTTTCCAAATTTCAGAGGTGGAGATCTGCATCTGTGAAGGATATTTTTATTTTGGTAAAAGAAAACGCCGAACCACATTTCTTCTGGCTCGACATCTTTCTTATCCCATGCATCATCCTGCACGGTGACTTCATATATTAACGCATATACTGCATATAAATAACCCTTTTGGCACCCCTGCAAAAGCAAGATTTTTTTGACGAATCATTACACAAGTGCCTTGTCTTTCCTTGCAACATAGATGCTCCTCCCTTGTAGGTTCTCCTGCCCCGCAATTCACATTATATTGCGTATCTTCATGCACTATAATGCGTTTCTCTTACTATCAATCTACGATAAAATAAAACAATAAGTGAGGTGATGCGGATGCTGATGGATACCGTCAAGAAAAAATTAGGCTATATGGTAAGAAGTGAAAGAGAAAGGCGTGGTCTGTCACAATCAAGACTTGCAGAACAAGCCGGTGTGTCCACCCGGACCATTTCTGATATTGAAACCTGTAATGGCAATCCGGAACTTGCAACTTTAATCCCAATCGCTCAATTTCTGAATATTTCAATTGATGCAGCTGTTCAGGATGAACGAAAGGAACCGGACACTACTACTTATCAGATTATGAAAGAACTGCAAAACTGCTCTGAAGACGAGCGGCAAATTGCCCTACGCACCTTGCGTGGGCTTCTTTCTGCATTGAAAGAAAAGGATCCACTCAATTAAGCCTTTTTCTGACAATATCTGACTTTTGATTATACGGATGAAATCTGTGAGAAACCTGTGCGAAATCTGTGGGGTTCCTGTGAATTGGCATAAATGTGCAACAAAAAAGAAGCACTCAAAATCCGATGCTTCTTTTTTCTTTTCTATCTATTTCTAAATGCACTCATTGCATCTCTAACGCTTTTGGCAACTTCAGGTGCAAGGACAAATTCAGATATCTTCTGTTTCTCTATTACATCTTCCTCTGTTTCTTCTTCCACTTGAACATTCTCCTGTTTTGAAAAATAATTCTGCATTGCTTTTTCCACTTCTTGCTTTACCAATTCCAACATCATAATCTGCAAAGCTTCTTGGTTCAATACAGCCCCTTTTTCTGTACTGCCGCCATCTATATGAGCAACCACTGCTGATGCGATTAAGTCGGCTTTATCCCTTACGGAATTTAAAATCTCTGCCGCACATACATGTGTCGGCTTTGTTTTATCAAATCCAAGTGTGAATTTATAGGGATTCTTTTTCTCCACATTTATCACACTCCTCTACATAATCTGAAACAGTCTGTCATATCCTTTGGCATTGGCAGAAATATCCTCAATAAAGGTATATTTCCCCAGACGGTCCGATTGTTCCAGAAAATGGCTCAATAGCTTTGCCCCGCCTCCAATAAATACCGTATATGCTGCTTTGGTATCTATGCCTCTTTCTCGAATACTGTTCAGCAGATCCTTTACAAAATCCTGCACCATACCTTCTGTCATACGGACTACAGCCTCTTCATAAAACTCTGTGTTTCCCTGAAGGATACTGTCAATATCACTTTCCTCTAACAAAATATCATATTCACTGTTAATCCCGGAAATAATCTTGTTATACATGGTAATCACACCTTTTTCCATAGAATCACAGGCTTCCATATCCGGATTACCTTTCCGCATCAGCAGATAGTCTGTAGTAAATCCTCCTATATCAATTCCTACTACTTTGGGAATCTGCTGCAGCTTTTCAATCATAGTCATCATAGCCGCATAGTCCTGTGGAAATGCCATTACCTCTCCAATGGTGATATGATATGTCCTACCACAGTAATTGATATCATGGATTTTCCCTTGTCTTTTAAAATATGCTTCATACCGTTCACAAAGTTCTGCATAATGCTTGGGTGGCAGCCCAATCGGAAGATCCACCTGAATGACATCCTCCGGCTGAATTTGAGGGTTTTCCTCCAGCTCTTTTACGATTGCAAATAGAGTAAGGATAAAAAATCGATCATCCTGCGTTTTATCTCTTTGATAAGGAATCCTATTTTCACTCAGCACATAATACTTTCCCTCATAGAACAGGAACTTTTCCCCTCTGGCAGGCTTTTTATCCTGAATGGTAAGCCCTGTCGTAAATACCTGGGAACAGGTTTTCATATTTCTATTGCCATGGTCTACCGCAATCCGAACTTTTTTTATCATAAAATCATCTCTCCTTTTTTTCTTTATACTTCTCTTGTACGCAGAGCTTCCGTACAAAGCAACTTTTTTTCAAAAAAATATCCTGTCTGCAGCATTTTGCTACAGACAGATGCTTTCTTCCTATATAATAATTTTTAACATTTATCTTTAAACCACCATATATTTCCAGTCCTCATTCGAATTATTTCTCTTTATAAAAAATTAATCTGTTCTGCCTTTTGAGGCAAAATCTTTTTAAACAGTTCCATATAGCGTTCGTATCCGGCTGTAATCAATGGACCACGAAGTGATGTTTCTGACCAAAGTAGCAGTTCTTCTTCCTCTGAATAATACGGAATATTACTAACTGTAAATTTCCCGCCAAAATAATGGGGTGTACTGACTTTCAAAAAATCCTGCATATCCTGCTTTGTCGATACCAGTGGCAAACCTTTCATTTTTCGCACAAAAAAAGCCTCTACCACATCGGGTAAGAAGCCTTTCTTTAAATAAGCATTTGCTCTGCCAAATATTTGGGTTGAACACTCCAGCCGTACTTCTCTTTCTTTTTCGCTGCAAGTTGTATCCAGCACAACCTCTGCCAATGCCTTTGCATATTCAAAATCTAACATCTGTTATTCCTCCATTTTTATTTTCTGTTTCAGTTTTCCATGTACTAAATAGCGATAATCCTTTCGGGTATTTACACAAGTTGATAAGGTCACTACCTGATCCTCCTCGGTAACTGTCATCCCTGTGTTATACTCAGCACTTCTTTGTAGTGTTTCCAGAAAAACTTCATAGTCCTCAGAAGTAGGAAAATCATAAGTATATGCTGGATGATCCGTCGGTGCTGCATAACAGGAAAAAATCTGATACTCATAAATATATCCTGGCACATACATATAAAAACAGGGATAGTTTCGATAAAGTGCCTGTGACTGATACTGATCCAGGGTTCCAAACATGCTCCCATCCTTCATATTATGCCCATAGATAATGGAATTTCTGTCTGATAAATTCTCCTGGTTGTGAAAGTCCATAAAAATACTGCCACTTTTATGATTTTCTCCCGTAATCAGGTGATGCAGATAATAGTCATTATCCCTCCCCTGGACTACCGGATAACTAATTTCCAAACCAGGAATCTCAATCCATGCAATGACATCTGGATTGATTTCTTCCAGCTTGTTAAAATCCACCTGTAGGACTCCCTGCTCTGCGACCTCCTCTGGTGTTTCCCCTGGAACCGCTTCTGGTGACAGGTCTTGATCCTCTATCTTTTGTGTAAACCCTTCCATCTGCTCATAGACTTTTTGACTTTCCTGATAATTCAAATAAATTTGCAGTATCCTTCCTCCTGCAAATAAAAAAACAGCAATGGCTACAAGCATAAATATACCGTAAATTTTCTTTCGTTTCATCGAATCCTCCTCTTCCATAAGACCGGACAACTTGCCCGGTCCATATTCACCCTGTATTTTTCAATACATAGTAATAATCATCAATTCCTTTGATCTGTCCATTCCACTCACCATAAGGATCCATGTCCCAAACCATACGGCTCATGGAAATAGACAATCCACTACAGATTTCATACACCTTTCTACAAGCGTTCTGTAGAATCTGCCGTTTCTGCATCTTATGCGGACAATAAAAAGTGGCTGATTTACGTTGACAGGCATCACATTTTTCGGAATCCCCGTCACAATATACCTTCATTTTTTTATCCATATCATACGCTTCATATAGGTGCTGCAGATGCCTGCTTTTCAACATTTCCAAAACTGGCTTTAAATTTCTGTATTGATTCACACCTGCAACACAAATGAACGTATCCCCTGATAAATAGTGAGCTATCGTGCCTTTTAATGCGCCTTCTGTTAAATAGATCTGTTCTGCGTCCAGGTTTCCTATGACATGTACCGGACTTCCTGATGATACTCCATTTTTAAATTTCACACTGGAAAGCCAGATATACTTCCGTCCCTCCATTACCTGATCCAACCGAATCTGAAATCCTTGTATTTTTCCTTCCGGGGATTGAATTGGTATTAAAATCCCGGAATTTTTAGAACTAAAATTAATTGTCCATTTCCCATCTTGATCTTCATAAAATCCAGGCACACCTTTTACTGTCTGTCCGGATTCCAACAGTTTCTGTACCATATTTTTAATTCCAAACAACGGTACACTACGATACCTCTGTATCTCGATCTGTTCTTCCGTCAGCCCTCTTTTTTTAAGATCCTCCTGGTGTTTATCATTTAATGTCAATAAGGACAACATCTCCTGATATGTTCGGTCAATGACATCTGCATCTGCCAACTCGGCATTGAAAATTACTACAGGCTCTTTTTTAGGAGCTACCTGATAATTTGTTCTGTACTCTCCCTTTCCCAGAGCTTCCCGGATTTGCCGATTTGCCTCTGCGCTGGAAACACCATGCAGTCTTCCGTATAATTCCAGCATTCCGCCGGAAGCATCACACCGATTACACCGAAACACATTTTTCTGAAGATTAACATTCATTTTTCCTTTTGTTTCTCCACAAAATGGACAATTCACATCCATCGATGAAGAATTCTTATGCCGTACTCTAAGCTGCAGTAAATGTACAACATCTGTGATATCGTAGTTAAAGCCTGACATATCATACACTCTATGGCTCCTCCTTTCTTCCACAGCCAATAAAGGCTGTGGAAAGAATGATGATCACCGGCTATTTGTTATGCTTTTGCAAGAATTACTCTGGCTGCTGCCGGTATAAAATGGTTCTGTCCATGATACTGCTCTGCGAACCATTGCAAGCTGGAAGGACTTTCCATCGCAACCTGCCCCATAGTTTTTCCGCTAAATTTTCCTTTTCCTGTTATGGCAACTTGGATTGCCTGCTCATAACTCATCCATTTCACCAGTTCTTCCACCGGCATATTGGGAGCCAGAGATTGCGGCTTAGATGGCATCTGCTGCTGGTGAGGTATCTGCTGCATAGTTGGTGCAACACCACCACTTGCCGAACTCATTACCGGATTAGTCATCTGTCCACTCCCCGTTGCCCTGCTAATTGTATTTCCATTCGCTTGTGCTTCCTGGTAAAACTGCTCCATCATCTGCTGTCCTGGCATTGCTTGCGTCTGAAATGCTGGCATCGCCCCTGCCGGCTGATTCGGTGTCTGTTGCATTGCAGGTGCCGGATTTTGTGCCGGCATCGCAGCCTGCATCGAAGTTCCCTGGTTTACAGGAATTCCTGCATCTACCTGCATGGGATCATTACCTTCCCCTACATCAGCAAATTGCAGACCATATCCCGCATCTGCCAAAGCTCGCCCAATCGCTGCGGTTTCTGCCATTTCAAGAAATTTATCTCCAAACTGTGTATCTGTTGTACGAAATTTCTGCGAAAAGGAATTGGCAATATAATTATTCTCCTGATCACACTTATCCAGATAAATCCTGGCTTCTACAACTGCCATATTTTCTGTAAAATGAACAATCCGGCTGATAATCTTGCCTGTAGGATTTACCAGACGGAACCACAGCTTCCGATATTTCACATCCAGATACCGTTGTTCCTCCTGCCCTTCATTAGAAATAACTCTGGCAAGTTCCAGAGGATAAAATCCTTCCACTTTATTCAGTTCTTCTACTGCTTTTGACTTGTTATATAATAATTCGCTCATTGCCTGCTCCTTTCTTTGGAACCGGCAGGACATCCCTTTATAAAGTAATAACCTGCCAATTCTCAACATTGAACTATTTTGCTATTTTTTTACACAGCCCGGTTGCAAATTGTTGTCGGGATCTGTCTATTACTCTGTGGCTGATACCGTTCACAATACTGTTGTATTTTTGCCGCCAGCATCGTCTTTCTGGTACCTGTATCATCTGTATGAATTGCCTGACAAACAGCTTTCCATTCCCCAACAATATAAACGCGCAGCTTCGCCCTGGTAATCCCTGTATAAAAAATATTCCGCTTCAGCATGGGATAAAAAGCTTTTAGCCACGGAATGATAACCACGTGGCACTCACTTCCCTGGCTTTTGTGTATGGTTATGGCATTTGCATGTTCCATCATCTCCACCTGCTCTGCCTCATACTTCACCCTGCGTCCGTCTGTAAATACGATTTGAACTATTGGGTTGTTATCCTCATCCTCAGAAATCTGTACCAAAGTACCTAAATCTCCATTACTGGCAACTTCTGTATTTTTGTTTTGAAGGATTCGGTCACCTTCTCGGAATATCTCACCGCCAAGATGAAGCTCTTGTTTCCCGGATACAGGAGGATTTACATCATCCTGCAGACTGCGGTTCAGTTCCAAGACACCGGCTGCACTTCGCACTTTGTATGGAGAAAGTATCTGTACCTGCTCCATACCATACACCTGAATTTCCTTGAGATAAATATTCTTAACAATTTGTGCTGCTGCATCTGCTCCTGAACATTCAATCATCTGGAAATCATCTCCCCATTGCAGATTTGTTTTTCCTTCGTTGATAAGCTGGGCATTTATGGGGATATTGCTGTCCTTCCCCTGACGATAGACCAGATTTAAAACAGTAACCGGTATTTTCCCACACAAAATAAGCTGACGGAACACATCTCCTGCTCCTACAGAAGGAAGCTGGTGGACATCTCCGACCAAAAGCACTCTGGCTCCTGCTTTTACCTTGTAAAAAAATTCATAGGCAAGGTGCATATCTACCATAGATACCTCATCCACATTAATAAAATCTGCGGACAATTCATCTATAAGTGCTTCATAATCTCCGTCACCAAAAAGCCCCAGTGCCATGTGCATCGTAGTTGCATCCCCACTTCCGGTACTCTCTGCCATTCGCCTTGCGGCACGACCAGTTGGTGCCATCAGTTGGACTTTATTCCCGCATTTTTTCTGATAGATATACAAAATGACCTTTAAAACCGTTGTTTTACCGGTTCCAGGTCCTCCAGTAATAATGCTGATCGGGTTTGCAAAAACCATACGTACTGCTTCTTTCTGCTGTTCGGATAATGTTATGTTTAAATCTTTCTGTGCTTCCTCCAGTTCCTTTTCAATCGTAAGAACTGGAATTCGCTCATACAATTTTCTTGCAATCATAGAAGCAGTGTCATCTTCTTCCTGATACTGTTTGGTAATGTAAATCCTATTTTCTTCTACCACGATACTGTCTTGCATAACCAGACGATAGATCACTTTTAAAATTTCTGTTTCTGTCACCGGCTGAAGATCCGGTTCTTTATTTAGAACTTTCAAGGCATCTTTTACCAGAATTTCCTGCTCCAGATACAAATGTCCGTTTTGCTTCATGGCTTCCCGCAACACATAACTGACACAGCCGGAAATGCGCATAGGATCATTCGTTGCAGCACAACACTGCCTTGCAATGGCATCCACAGTGAGAAAACCAAACCCCTTAACAGCACAAAGGATATAAGGCTGCTTCCGAATGATTTCTACGGATTGATCCCGAAACTTCTGAAGAATCATATTTGCTTTTTTAGGAGTAACATGAAATGGTGATAAAAAGGTCATCAATTCCCGGAATACTTTATTTTTTCCAAAGGAATCCACAATACGGTCCAGTTTTTGCTGAGATATCCCCTGAATTTTTAATAATTCCTGTGGATATTTTTCCATCACCTCTAAGGTATCCAGACCAAAACGATTGACAATCCTTTCTGCCGTTTTGGGACCAATTCCTTTTAAAGAACCACAAGAAAGGTATCCTAAGATACCTTCCCTTGTTCTAGGTACAACCTCTAAAAAAGTTTCCACCTTGTATTGTGTCCCATAGGAACTTGTTTCCCACTCGCCTTCCATCTCAATTTCGATCTCATCCGTAAGCGGAAGGTCATATCCTTTGGCAGTAAACGCAATGATTTTTTTCTCTGCCCAAAACTTATCCCTGGCAGAAAGAGGAACTTCCTGATTCAGTGTGGAAAATAATGCAACCGTATATCCGTTTTCCTCATTTTGAAAAATCTTACGTATATATTTGCACCTCATCGTCTATGTCCCTCCAGTTCTCTACTTTCATCAATTCCCCTGGTTTCATCTTGGAGTCATACCAATAAATATCCTTTCCTTTTACAAATGCTGTCTGAATCTCGCTTCTCATTCCCTCGCTGATATGTGAACCACAAATGATCAATACTTCACATAAATCCAACATCAAAACTGCAATCTGCATTGCAGTTTCCCGTTCTTCCGGGATACGGTCATCTAACATTAATGGAAGATGAGCATGTGAAGCAAAAGTACGGCAATGATACAGCCTTTTCATCTGCATGAGATAGTATTTTGCCAGTTCCATATTATGCTGCACTCCCTCTGGATTCGGGGCAGACAGCGGAGAACAGATATATGCCTTTTTTCCTTGTAACATTATGCAACCTCCTTTTTAATCCGGAAAATCCTGCTTTCTGTAGTACTTGTGTATTCTTCGTAGATATCCGGATGCTGATTTTTCAGTTTCTCCATATTTTCTTTTCCAATCTGGGTGCGTATCGTAGGATTATAAGTAATCCGGTAACGGAAACTCCCATCCTCGATCACTGCCTTACACCCTTGTCCAAGAAGCTCGACAAACGGTACGCTCAATGCACGTTGTTCCGCTTCAATCTCCTTTTTTCTTTTTTCCAATTGGGATTTTTCTTCAGATAATTTAAGATATTTTTCAAGACTGCGTGATTCCAAGCTAGATATGCTGATTTCAGGAATTGATTTGTCTGCGTAACCCTTATATTTCCGGATACTAGCCAAAATGAGATCTGGCTTCCCGGAATACGGTGGTTCTATTTTCTTCTCCACATATTCTTCCCAGAAGTATTTCTCCTGTTCAATAAGTTCTTCTTCCTCCATTCTATCCCGTTCCAGACACCGATAAACAAATTCATTTTCATTGTTTCCATAAAGGCAGGCAATATATGCTTTATTCATATTCATGACTGCAAGATAATGACGAACCTGCAAAACATAGTTTTCAGGAATCCCATCATCTGCCCATTTGTCTTTTGCATTGTAATTGCAGGTCTTACATTCCAAAATTCCAATGCTTCCATCTGGGAAACGGATAAAGTAATCCACATCCGCCAACATAAACGGATATAGCGGATGCCGGAACATTTTTCGTACAGGGAAAACTTCAAGCCCCGTCTTCTTTGCAAAAATCATGGCAACCAAATCTTCCAGGCGGTGTCCCACTTCTTTCGCTACCCAGTTTTCTTCCTCTTCTTCGATTACTGGCGTAACACCAATTTTATCGAAATACAAATCCCTGATTGTCGCAAATGGGGATAAGCCCATGATTGCCGCTGCATCGCTTCCTCCAATGCCAAGGCGCCGGTAATCCAACCACTCTTCTCGGCTCAAATCTGCTGTATCAACAAGAACTTCCGGCTGATAATTTAATGCTGTATTCATCTCATTTCCTCCTTATAATTTAATCGTTCCATATACATCAAACCCTTTCCAGTCAAAGACCAGTGTTTTTGCAATGTCTTCTTCCAATTTTAAAATCCGTGGTGCAGAAAACCCTTCACAAGCAGCAAAGAAAGCAGCTTCGTGCATGGCAAAATAAAGGTCATGAGCGGTACATGGTTCTTCTCCATATTGTCCCACAAAAAGATCTACTACTTCATTTCGGATTTTCTGATTGATTTTAAGTTCCTTCATAATCAGATGCAGGCAGTTTACAGGGTTTTGGATATCTATATCCATCAAACCAACAATTCCTTTAACTGCTTCCTGATAACGGGAAAAAATTTTGTCCAGATTATTCCGGAAATCCTGTAAGGTCGCCCCTCTATCATGGGACAGTTTGATAGGACTTCCCAGGTTAATGACACGGTTACTGGTTTGCGAGAGCATCATGGGATACAGATTCACACCACTTACTGCTACATCAGAAGTAGTCAGGCGCAGTGCAGGAGCTAGGCTCTTATCCTCAATTCCATGATCTTCCAAAGCCTGGTGATAAGTATCCAAAAGTTCCTGATTTCCTCCTAAAGTCCACATAGCAGACACAATGGAATGGTCAAAACTTCCAGAACCCTCCAGATAAGTACTTCCCTTAAAATGTGCTTTCAGATAATCACTTGTCATATTGAAGATTGTCTGCATATCCAGTACACAGTAATCATGATCATCACCGCCATGTACTGCAGATACTTTTCCATCTGCCACCTTGATTAAGGCATCTCCTTTCGCTACCTGAAGACAGTAGTTTACTACCTTTGCATAAGTAGCTTTCTCCAGTTTCTTTAATCCTGTTCCATTAATGCCGGCTCTTTTCAGAATTGTATGGATAGCACAGTCACGAACCGGATAAAAATCCTTGTTCACTTTTAATACCAACTGGGTATTCTTTTCTGTATCCTCTACTATTCCTTCCAGTTCTTTTTCACAGGCTTCTTCAATGGTTTCTGCCTCCTTTTCCAATGGAACCAGTTTTAGCATCCTGGTAGGCTTACGAATCCACTTGGACTGCTTTGCCCTCTCAGCCAGAAATTCCAGCATCTCCGTTGTACTTGCAAATGTAGTGCAAAACTCATCTGCATAAATCTTTGTTTCTTTCATGTGTGTACCACCTTTCTTAAATTTATTTATCCATAAACAGCCAAAGCTGATTGTGGCAATCCTGCCTTTCATTAGGGCATAAAAAAAGAATGAAAAGTGAAGTATTCCTTCGCTATCCATTCTCATATCCCTGATAATATTACCGAAAAAACAAAAGTGCCGCTATTGCCCCATAAGGACAGATAGTGACACTTTATACAATCATAAACAACTTATGCGGAATAAGCAGCCTTACTGCTCTCCTTGAGTCTTCGGATTTATACAAATCCAAAACTCCCCCTATGGGTACGCATAAAATTAACTATAGCAGTATAGTAGCACATGATATAGTATATGTCAATCTTCATGCACAATATATTGTATGTTTTTAAATACTATGCTTTGCATATATGACTTCAATTAGAATATTGAAATATCACGTATCCCATCTCTCTTTTTTCAAGTTTATAGAAAAATTTTTAATAAAAAGTACATAATCTGTTCAATCTGAAAAAATCTCAGTTAATTACTTAATGAAATTGTTAAGACAAAACCAAGTCTTACGCTATTGTACCTTGCTACGAAAATAAAACACGTAGCAAAAAACTGAACCTTGACAACAAATGTTTTCAACAATTATGAAAGCATCACTATAAAGCAGTCACAGTATTGGCTGCCTGTAGTGAGAGATTGA
>NZ_JALIFQ010000042.1:0-22900 GCF_022867815.1 Blautia sp. NSJ-175 | reverse complement strand
GGAGCCTTTTTTAAACCATCAAGTGGTAGGAGGTGATAACCAATCCACAGTATCTTAAAATAGCATAGTCAAACCTGTAGAAAAGGTAAAGAAAGACTATGACTTTATATAATAGTAGGAAGGGGATATTATATTGTATGAAAAAGTATCTGGCTGATCGGGGCCATGCCATACTGCTTTTTTTGATATCACTGCTGTTTGTCAATTTGTATTTCGGTTTCATCTGCGCTACCCGAGTCAATCCGGGGGATTTGTATTACCTGGATGCAGCAGCGGGCGCGCTGGCGCTGTTTCTTCTGGCACTGGACTACAGAAAACAGAGCAGGATCTGCAGAACACTCACAGAGGAGAAAGAGATTTCAAAAGAGGAGATGAGAAAGCTGCTGGGCCGCCGGCAGTATGAAATATGGTACCGGGAGAAAGAGGAAGATGAGGAAAAAATACAAAATCTGTATAATGAGATTCTGGAACTGAGCGACTATATTACCCTGTGGGCCCATGAAGTGAAGCTGCCTCTATCTGCCCTGCGGCTTATGAATGAGAGAAATAAGGACAGGGCACTGCAGGAAGAAATGCAGGATTCCCTGGAGCGGATACAGCAGTATCTGAATACCATGATGATGAGCAGTAAGCTGAAAAAGCCGGAAAATGACGTGAAGCTGGAAAAGGTCAGTTTAAGGGAAGCGGCAGCGGAGGCTGTAAAAAACCACTCCTATTTTCTGATACGCGATCATTTTGCCATAGAGATGCATTTAAAAGACGAGGCTGTTTACAGCGACCGCAGATGGCTGGTCTATATGCTGGACCAGATCATCGGCAACGCGGTGAAATACCGGGGAGAAAACCCCACACTTACTTTCGGAGCTGACATTTCTTCTGCATGCGGAACAGAGTTTTGGGTTGAGGACAACGGTACCGGCATAGCCCAGGCGGAACTGCCCTATATATTTGATAAAGGCTATATCGGAAGCTGTCAGAGAAACGGCGGCTACCGATCCACGGGAATGGGCCTGTACTTTGTAAAGCAGACTGCAGACAGGCTGGGTATTGGAGTCAGGGCTTCCTCCGGGGAAAACAATACAAGATTTACATTTACATTTCAAGATCACGCAGATTATTTTTTCCTGGATAAGCCACACCAAACCTTGCAGAAATGTTAGAAACAGGCGGAAGGTGTTAGAAAGATGTAAGGATTTCCCGCTCCTGTTTTGCTACACTTAAACTGTAAAGAAAACAGTTGAATTTACCGTAAAAGGAGTTAAGGAAATGAAAAAAATTGTGGAGATCAAAAATCTGACAAAGACCTATGGACGCAAAGGATATGAGTCGGTAGTCCTGAAAGATGTCACCATGGATATTTATGAACATGATTTTATTGCCATCATGGGGCCAAGCGGAGCCGGTAAATCCACCCTTTTAAACCTGCTGTCCACGCTTGACAAGCCCTCCCGGGGGCAGATCATTTTGGACGGGGAGGATGTGACAAGGGTGGGAAACCGACAGCTCTCCGTGATCCGCAGGGATAAGATCGGATTCATTTTCCAGGAATACAATCTTCTGGACAATATGACCCTTCAGGACAACATAGCCCTTCCTCTTTCCCTGAACGGTAAGAAGAGCCGGGAAATTTTGGAGAAGGTGGATAAAATGGCAGATATGTTCGGGCTGTCTGCACATCTGAACAAATACCCTTACCAGCTTTCCGGAGGACAGAAACAGCGCGGAGCCAGTGCCAGGGCACTGATCACAGAACCCCGGATCCTCTTTGCCGATGAGCCCACAGGAGCTCTGGATTCCCGTTCCAGCCGGGATCTGCTTTTGAGCCTGAAGGCAGCCAATGAGAAAGGAAAAGCCACGATTCTTATGGTGACGCATGATGCCTACACAGCCAGCTATGCAAAGCAGGTATACTTTTTAAGCGACGGGCAGATTCAGTGCAGACTGAATAATAAGGAGGACAGAAAGTTATTTTATGATGAGATTCTGAAGCTCCTGGCATCCATGGGAGGTGAGAGGGAATGAGTCTGATCCGGCTTACAATGTCCAATTTTAAACGGAATCTGAGAAATTATATGTCATTGGTTCTGGCGCTGGCCTTCTCTGTGTTTATCTTTTTCAATTTTCAGTGTGTCCTGTATTCGGATTCCATGGAAGTGCTGAACAATTACAATAAAGACTATATAGATTTGATCGTGCATGCGCTGTCTGTTGTCTTTGGCGTATTTTTGTTTTTCTTTATCTGGTATGCCACCAATGTGTTTTTAAACCAGCGGAAAAAGGAAATCGGCATCTACATTTTCATGGGACTGGACAACAAAAGAATCGGGAAAATGTACGCTTTGGAAGCTTTATTTTCCGGCCTCTTTTCCCTGGCAGCAGGTCTGGCGGCGGGAGTAGTTTTTTCAAAGCTGTTCCAGATGGTGCTGCTGCGCATTTCGGAGATCAGCGTGGATATAAAGTTTTCCTTTTCCCTGAAGCCGGTTCTGATAACCGCGTGTGTTTTCATGGCGATTTACGGGCTGATGGTGGTGAAGGGGTATGTCTCTCTTGTCAGAAGCAGCGTGCTGGATATGCTTTCCGGTGCAAAACAAAAAGAGATGAAAGCAGAACCGGCATTTCTGACAGCCATTAAGATCATGCTTGGCGTCAGTGTACTTGGGGCAGGATATTACTGTGCCGTCAGGACAGGTGATATTGACAGTCTTGCCTATGCCCTGGCTGCGGTGATCCTGGTCATAGCAGGCACTTATTTTATCTACGGCGGCCTGATTCCATGGCTGATCAGAAAGCTTACGGAGAATAAACAATATCTCTATCAAAAGCAGAGAAATCTTTGGGTGAACAACCTGGCCTTCCGTCTGAAGCGGAACTACAGGACCTATGCTATCGTGACCGTGCTCATGATCTGCTCCGTCACAGTGCTTGGAACCTCCATAGCCCTGAAGCAGAGATATGAAAGGTCAGAGCATTTCAGGACCACATATACCTGTCAGGTGGTAACGAAAACGGAAGTGGACGCAGATGAGATACAAAAAGGGATTGAGAAGGAGAATAAAGTAAAATACAGAAGCAGCATTCCCCTTTTATCGCTTGACCCGGATAAGCTGCATTCGAAATACAAGAGTGCCAATTATGCCATTACTTCAGAATCGGCCGTAAAAGCTGCCGCCGAAGAAGCCGGGCTTCCCTATGAGAGTGGATCGCTTGGGGACAATGAGTGTGTTCATCTGACCCATATTATGCTCATGAGCTTTGTTCCGGAAGACAATGAGCCGGTTACCATAGGGGATCAGGTATTTCAGCAGATCGCTGAGAGCAATGTGCCATATCTGGGGGATCTGCAGAATGGGATGAGTGTATATGTGGTGAATGACACACAGTATAAAAAGCTGCAGCTACTGGGGGAAGTTCTGTATCTGTACAACTATAAATTTGAGGACCCCGAAAATCTGGATGCCTCGGTTCCCTATCTCAGGTCTCTTGCGAAAGAGGATCCGGACCGTTTTGTGGGTGTGAATCTGATTCGTACGGAGGATAAAGAAGGGGCTTGGGTCCGTGTCATGTATTCCCTCTGTGTATTCATGTTCGCAACCCTGATCCTGGCCTGCGGAAGTATTATCTTCATCAAATTAAACAATGAAGCTGCGGAGGATATGGAGCGCTACAGGGTATTGCAGAAAATAGGAATCCAGAGATCCACACTTTATAAATCCATGAAAAATGAGATTCGCTTTACTTATTACTGTCCTTTTGTTCTCATGGTCCTGACTTCCTATTTTTCTATCCACGCAGTGGGAACGGTTATGAAAGAAGATCTGCTTCGGATCAATGTGTTCAGCGCGGCAGCCATACTGCTGTTATTCAGCATCATTTACCTGATATCCGTCCGCGCATTCAGGAAAAAAGTTTTGGATTAAAAAAGAAACAGATAAGTGCGGCGTCCCGGGAAAACATCCGGGGCGCCGCACTTTTTTTAGTATTTTCCGTACATGTCAACAGCTTCCAAAAGCGCTTCCATATTTTCCTGGGGACAGTCCTCCAGGGAATATCCGGTGGTGAAAAGATAACCGCCTCCCGGTGCCATGATCTCCAGATGCTGTTTCACTTCTTCCCGGATTCTCTCAGGCGTGCCGTACCGCACTGAGTATACCGGGAATCCGCCCATAAGGCAGGCCGCGTCTCCCAGTTCTTTTTTTGCAAGCTTCAGGTCTACGTTCTCAAAGTGGTATACCACTTTATTCTTCGGCACTTCCTTCAGGTATTTCAGCCTGGTATTATAGGCGCCCTCTGTGTACACAACCGGTGTGATATTGTGTTCGATCAGCGCAAGGATCCATTTCTGCAGATAAGGCCAGTACAGTTCCCTGTAATCCTCCTCACTGATGAAATTATCAAAGCCCTTGTGCAGCATAACCCATGCGTAGCGGCTGCCGGTTGCCTGGCAGAATCCCAGACTCTGTTTGATATGCAGGTCTGCGAAGATATCCAGTGCATGCTTTACATTGTCCCGCTCTTCAATCAAATCCGGCATCATGCCAAAGGTTCCCCGGAGTGTATCCCCAAGCATATCAAAGGCCGTTGCAGAGCCTCCGCCCATAATGGAATAATAGCCAAGGGCGCGGAGCTTTTTGTCGTACTCCTGTATCACAGCGTTCATTTTCTGGGCTTCCTCCGCAGCAGCCAGCAGGCGTTTGTAGACAGGGATGGCCTGCGGTGAGGTCAGCATATGCTGAGCACCGCCCACGATCATATCATAGTAATCCAGGTCAGAAAGCGGTTCAAAGATTTCCATGGTGCGGGGCAGATGTTTGGTCAGCCAGAAGCCTGCCGGATTCCGGAAGAATTCATCGTATTCCCCGTCTTCCAGCGTTGGATATTCAATGAACTGATAGGTATTGTTCTCGTCCAGGCCCTTGGGGTCTCCGGGCCAGCGGGCATTTTTCATGCCCAGATTTTCCAGAACTTTAGCTGCGGGGGTGAAATTACTGATGCTTCCCGTATCTGTGTAAGAGTATTTTTCATAAAAAGCCAGCATGGCACGGCAGGCTTTTTCATGGTCAACCATACTCTCAGCCATGGTGATTCCGGCCTTGTGAAGAGGGTAGGTGCCGACTAAAAGGGTATTCGGAACCCTGTCCGGCTCCTGGTTTAAGACAGCAGTTTCCACGCGTTTTTTTCTTTCCTCATAAAGTTTTTCATAATCCGCCATAGGTATTTCCTCCTTTCCCATAGGGAACAGACATTGATTCATGATATAAAAAGTATACCACTGTGCTGCGGCGGCTTCTACAGCCCGGCATCACAAGTCTTTTCTTTTGTCGGGTGCGTTTTTTGTATTGAACGTACATGTGCCAAGAGATATGAGATATCTGCATAACCACAGGAAATCTGCAGAAAATGTAAGTATAACCCAGCAGAAAATATAAAAATCGGAACGGAGTTTATCATGGACAGAGAAGAAAGTATCAATGAGATTCTTTCCTATTACAGCGGCAGGAAAGATAAAAAAGAGCAGGAAACAGTGGCTGCAATGTTAAGGGAACTGCAGGAAGCCTGCGGCGGAATCAGTCCGAAACTCCAGGAGAGGGCAGCACAGGCGGCAGGCATAAAGGTTTCTGTGATTCAGTATCTGGTGCGTATGTACTCTGATCTAAAAGAAACACCGTATGAGCATACCGTCACGGTCTGCACGGGGATAAGATGCAGAAATAAGGGCGGAGCAGCCGTTTCCCAGGCTGTGAGAAAAGCGCTGGGCATTAAAAAGGAAGGTCTGTCCGCTGACGGAAATGTATATCTGCATGTGCGCGGCTGCCTGAGAAACTGCGGGACATCGCCGAATCTTCTCATTGACGGGAAACTGTTTTCCAAAGTCAAGCCGGAGCAGGTACCTGATATTCTGGAAAAAACGTGCGGACAGCCATATGGCAGACAGGAATAAAACATAAATTTCCATTTGTCTACCAACATGATTTTTTGCATAATCTGGGCAGAATACACAAAAGATAGCAAGAGGATGTTTGAAAATGCATGCCCGCAGGACTGCCTGCAAATTGTGCCGCACATATCTTGCGGCAGGTAATTTTCGAACACAAGCTAAACGAGGAATGGAATCGAAAGGACGAGAGATTATGGAAGAGTTCGGGATAAAAACATCCATACATTTTGGAAAAAATGCATTGGAATATTTAAAAAAACTGCAGGGTGCCGGGATATTTATTGTCACAGATCCTTTTATGGTGGAGTCCGGCCTTGTGGAACGTATCACCGGATATCTGGAAAAAGACCGCTGTACGATCTTCAGCAATGTGGTTCCTGACCCGCCCCTGGAACTGGTGATCGAAGGTGTCAAAGAGGTGATAAAACACAGACCGGATACCCTCATTGCCCTGGGCGGAGGGTCTGCCATTGATGAGGCCAAGGCCATCATGCATTTTTCCAGACAGATCGGAAATCTGCCGGATATGGAATTTATTGCGGTTCCCACCACCAGCGGAACCGGCTCGGAGGTCACATCCTTTGCCGTGATCACAGACAGGGAAAAGGGAATCAAATATCCCCTGGTGAACCAGTCGCTTCTTCCGGATACGGCGATCCTGGATGCCAGCCTTGTAAAAAGTGTTCCCAAAACCGTGGTGGCGGACACGGGCATGGATGTGCTGACACACGCGCTGGAAGCTTACGTCTCCACAAAAGCCAATGCCTTTACAGATGCCCTGGCGGAGAAAGCAGCTGTGACGGTTCTGCGGTATCTGATCCGTTCCTATACCAGCCAGGAGGATTTCAGAGCCAGGGAGGAGATGCACAATGCATCCTGTATGGCAGGACTGGCCTTTGACAGAACGTCTCTGGGAGTGAACCACGCCATTGCCCACAACATCGGAGGAAAGTTCAAAGTGCCCCACGGCAGGACCAATGCGGTTCTGCTCCCCTATGTGGTGGAATTTAACGCGGATATGAAGGAATTCAATCCCCGTGCATATACCCGGGCAGCCGAAAAATATGCGGCGATCGCCCAGCTTGCGGGAATCGGCGGCGGCAATGTGCGGGCCGGGGTGAAGAACCTGGTCAGGGAGATCCGGAAAATGCAGGAGCAGATGAAAATGCCTTTTGGTTTTAAGGACTGCGGCATTTTGCCTGAGGAATACCAGAAACAGAAGGATGCTGTAGCACAGGGAGCGCTGGCGGATGCCTGTATCAGGACAAACCCCAGAGATGTATCCCGGGAGGATATTCTGGAACTTTTGAAACGCGCTTATCAGGGAATCCGCTGATACCGTCCGGGCAAGGAGGGCTCAGATATGGAAGTGAAAGAAAAACAGAGGATCATACAGGAATTTGTCCCGGGAAAACAGATTACACTGGCCCATGTCATAGCCGGTCCCGACCCGGCGATCTATGTGAAACTGGGACTGGAGCCGGAGCAGATGGACGCCATCGGCATTCTGACCATAACACCCAGTGAGGGGGCGATCATAGCGGCTGATATAGCCACTAAAGCTTCTGACATCACCCTGGGGTTTATCGACAGGTTCAGCGGCGCGCTGGTGTTTACCGGTGACATCAGTTCAGTGGAGGCTGCAGTGAAGGAGATTCTGGAAACCATGGAAGAACATCTGGGATTTGCAAAGGCGCCGGTGACGAGAACATGAAGAAAGTGATATTTATAGGACAGAGCGGCTGCGGCAAGACAACCCTGTGCCAGAAGTTAAACGAAGAAGAGATTCGCTATAAAAAGACCCAGGCTGTGGAACGGTACGGGGAATCCATAGACACACCGGGGGAGTACCTGGAGAACCGCCATTTTTACAATGCTCTGATCATGAGTGCAGTGGACGCGGGCATCATCGCCCTGGTGGCTGACCCTACATCGGAATACCGGGCGATTCCTCCCGGGTTTGCCGGCATTTTCGGGAAAAAGGTGATCGGTATTATAACGAAGATACATGAGGCTGGCCCGGAACAGGTGAAGAGGGCCCAGACGCAGTTAAAAGAGGCAGGCGTAAGCCGGATCTTTCGAGTAGATACACCAAAGGGGACAGGAATTGCCGAGCTGTCTGAATTTCTGAACCGGGAAAGGGGGAAAAAATGAAAGAAGAACTTTTGAGTGTGGGAATTGATCTTGGTACCAGTACCACGCAGCTTATTTTTTCCAGGCTGACAGTGGAGAACATGGCTACCAGTTATACAGTTCCCCGGATGGTGATTACCAGAAAAGAGATTCAGTACAAAAGCGATATTTATTTTACACCCCTCCTTGACCAGACCAGGATCGATTTTGGTAAAGTACGGGAAATCATAGAACGGGAATATGAGAAGGCAGGTATCCAAAAGGATGAGATTGACACAGGCGCTGTCATCATCACAGGTGAGACGGCCGGAAAAGAAAATGCCAGGGAGGTTATTCACGCCCTGAGCGGTTTTGCGGGGGATTTTGTAGTGGCCACAGCAGGGCCGGATCTGGAGAGTGTCATCTCCGGAAAAGGTGCCGGTACGGATCTATATTCCAAAGAGCACCATCTCACAGCCGTCAATATAGATATCGGCGGGGGGACCAGCAATCTGGCGGTATTTTGTCGGGGCGACACTGTGGATACAGGCTGTCTGGATATCGGAGGAAGGCTTGTAAAACTGGACAGAGAGACCGGACGGATCACTTATATTGCGCCGAAGATACAGAAGATCATTGAGTCTGAGGGCTGGGAGATCAGCGTCGGAACCATTGCAGATGAGGCGCTTCTCAAACCGCTGCTTGTGCAGATGACAGAGGTACTGGAGCAGAGTGTGGGACTGCGCAGAGACAATCCTTATTATGAAAAGATGATCACGAACCAGGGAATCCATCTGTCACAGGAGATTTCCTGCATCAGTTTCTCAGGCGGCGTGGCGGATGTGGTTTATCATCCCGAAAAATTTACGGACCCCTTTCTATTCGGGGATATAGGTGTGCTGCTGGGGAGGACCATACGGGAGTCTGCACTGTTTCGGAATCTGCAGGTGATCGAAAGCGCAGAGACTATACGCGCCACAGTGGTGGGAGCGGGAAGCCATACTACGGAAATAAGCGGCAGCACCATTACCTACACAAAGGAAGTGTTTCCGATAAAGAATCTTCCCGTTCTGAAACTCAGTGAGGAGGAGAGCGAACCTGCAGCCATGGGGGATGCCATCAGGAAAAAGTTGGAGTGGTTCACCGTGGAGGGCAGCATACAGCAGACAGCCGTTGCCTTTACCGGAGAGGATAATCCGAGCTTTTTAAGGGTACAGGAATATGCAGAAGCCCTTCTGGACGGCATGGAACCCTTGCTCCGCGCGGGACTGCCGTTGATCGTAGTGGTGGAAAATGATATGGCAAAAGTCCTGGGACAGACCATGTATCACCTTCTGGAATGGAAAAGAGAGGTTATCTGCCTGGACGGCATCCATCTGGCAGAGGGCGAATATATCGATATCGGAAAGCCCATTGCAGAAGGATGTGTACTGCCGGTGGTGGTCAAAACCCTTGTTTTTAGTAAATAAATGTAACTGTTCAGTGCCCTCACAGTTACGATCAAAAATCCATGTAAAATCGCCTTTGGCGATGGGATTTTTGTCCGGCTGCTGAACTTTTTCTTACAGTCAGCGCAGTAAATGCGCAGACCTGCTGAATTGTAACAAATCAATGCCAACGAAAGGAAAAAGCCATGATTTTAAAAACAAAATTATTTGGACATGTGTATGCTTTTCAGTCATTAAAAGAAGTGATGGCAAAAGCCAATGAAGAAAAATCCGGAGATAAACTGGCCGGCCTTGCGGCAGAGTCAGCGGAGGAGCGGGTGGCAGCCAAAATCGTGCTGTCCCAGATAACTCTGGAAGACTTGAGAAACCATCCGGCAGTGCCTTATGAGACGGACGAGGTGACCAGGATCATCCAGGATGATATCAATGAATCTATTTACAGGGAAATTAAGGGAATGACGGTCTCTGACCTCCGTGAATGGATTCTGGATGAGGAGACAACAGGGGAGATGATCCGCCGGGTATCAAGAGGGCTCACCTCAGAGATGGTGGCAGCCGTGGCAAAGATCATGTCCAATCTGGATCTGGTATACGGAGCCAGAAAAATCCGTGTCACAGCACACTGCAATACCACCATCGGAGAGGAGGGGACTCTGTCCTCACGTCTTCAGCCAAACCATCCCACTGATGACCCGGATGGTATTATGGCCTCCCTTCTGGAGGGCCTTACCTATGGAGCCGGGGATGCCCTTCTGGGATTAAACCCTGTGGATGACTCCGCTGAGAGTGTTGCCAGGGTCCTGCACAGGTTTGAGGAAGTGAAACAGAAACATCAGATTCCCACGCAGACCTGTGTTCTGGCACATGTGACAACTCAGATGGAGGCCATCAGAAAAGGCGCTCCGGCGGACCTGATCTTTCAGTCCATTGCAGGCTCTGAATTGGGAAATACGGCCTTTGGATTCAATGCGGCAACCATTGAGGAGGCGCGGCAGCTTGCGCTGACAAAGGGAACTGCCCAGGGACCAAATGTCATGTACTTTGAGACAGGCCAGGGATCAGAGCTGTCATCAGAAGCGCATCATGAGACAGACCAGGTGACCATGGAGGCAAGGTGTTATGGATTTGCCCGCCATTTTTCACCGTTTCTGGTCAATACGGTTGTGGGATTCATCGGCCCGGAATACCTGTATGACGGGCGGCAGGTGAACCGCGCCGGTCTGGAGGACCATTTCATGGGGAAACTCTCGGGTATTCCCATGGGATGTGATGCCTGCTATACCAACCATATGAAAGCAGACCAGAATACCATAGAGGATCTGTCTGTCCTGCTGACAGCTGCGGGCTGTAATTACTTTATGGGAATTCCTCACGGAGATGATGTAATGCTGAACTATCAGACAACAGGCTTTCATGAGACAGCAGCCCTGCGTGAGATCTTCGGCCTGACAGCCATCAAACCATTCCACAACTGGCTGATGAAAATGGGATATGTGGATGACAGAGGACATCTGACTGCCAGGGCGGGAGATGCCTCCACCCTGTTTTAGCGGATAGAGGCAGCATGTATAAGGAATTAGAAGGAGGACATATCAAGTGAGAGATGAGGAAATTAGATCCATGGTGGAGAAAATCCTGGATCAGATGTTAAATACTTCCACGGCCCCTGAGCCTAAGCGTTCCGAGGTGATACAGACCACTGCGGAAGCGCTGAAAAAGAAGGAGATACCCGCCGAATCCGGAGAATGCCTGGAGGACATCACAAAGACAGACCTGCGGCGGCAGCTTCTTGTAAAAAATCCTGCGGATGCGGATGGATATCTGGACATGAAAGCAAAGACCCCGGCCAGACTGGGAATCGGCAAAGCAGGTGCCAGATACCGGACCGCCACCATGCTTCGCGTCCGGGCAGACCATGCGGCGGCACAGGATGCGGTGTTCAGTGACGTGTCGGAGGATTTTATTAAAAAATGCGGTTTTGTCTTTGTGGAGACACTTTGTAAGGATAAAGATGAATATCTGACCCGCCCTGACCTGGGAAGGCGCTTTCCCGCAGATGAGCTTGAAGTCATCCGCAAGACCTGCGGCAGTCATCCGAAAGTGCTTGTGATCGTGGGGGACGGCCTTTCCTCCTCCGCCATCGAGGCAAATGTGGAGGATATGATCCCCGCTATACGACAGGGTCTGCAGATGCACCAGATCACGCTCCCCCCTGTACTCTTTATCAAATACGCCAGGGTGGGAGCCATGGACGCTGTGGGTGAAGTGACGGATGCGGATGTTATCTGTATGCTGGTGGGAGAACGCCCGGGCCTTGTGACCGCGGAATCCATGTCCGCTTATATTGCGTACAAACCAAGGCACGGCCTTGCGGAGGCAAAGCGTACCGTGATCAGTAATATACACAAGGGTGGGACCACTGCTGTGGAGGCAGGCGCCCATGCGGCGGAACTGATCGTAAAAATGCTGGAGAAAAAGGCATCGGGAATCGACTTGAAATAAAACACAGAGCTATTGGAGGAATACTATGAAACATGATGAACTGCGTCCCGCGATACTGGGAATCCGCATGATTTCCAATGTCAGTGAGGATTTGGCAAAAGCGCTGGAGCTGGGGCCAAGGCATAAAAGCCTTGGAATCGTAACAGCGGATACGGACGATGTGCTCTACACTGCCCTTGATGAAGCCACAAAAGATGCAGATGTGGAGGTCGTCTACGCGAGATCCATGTATGCCGGTGCGGCCAATGCGTCCACGAAGCTGGCAGGTGAGGTCATTGGTATCATAGGCGGCCCGAGTCCGGCAGAGATACGGAGCGGACTGAATTCCATACGGAATTTTATGGAATCCGGCCCCTGCTTTGTAAGCGCCAATGAGGATGATTCCATTGTCTACTACGCCCACACCGTATCCCGGACAGGTTCCTACCTGTCAAAGACAGCAGGGATACCGGAAGGTGAGGCCCTGGCCTATCTGATCGCACCGCCTCTGGAGGCAGTCTATGGCCTGGACGCTGCCATGAAAGCTGCGGACGTGTCAATGGTATCTTTTTACGGCCCGCCCTCAGAGACGAATTTTGGCGGAGGCCTTCTTACAGGAAGCCAGTCCGCATGCAAGGCAGCCTGCTCTGCGTTTGCCCAGGCAGTACAGGCAGTGGCAGACTATCCAAAAGATTTTGAATAAGGGAAAAGGAGAGTGAACAATGGAATTAAAGGATAAAGACCTGATTTCCGTGCAGGAGACAAGGAACCTGCTCATAGAGGCAGAAAAGGCCCAGCAGGAACTGTCACGTATGGATCAGACACAGATTGACCGCATCGTAAAAGCCATCAGCGATGCCGGAGCCGCCCACGCGGTACCGCTTGCAAAAGCGGCCCAGCAGGAGACCGGTTTCGGCAGATGGCAGGATAAGGTGATCAAAAACATGTTTGCAGCCAGAGTGGTTTACGATGCTGTGAAGAATGAAAAGACAGTGGGAATTCTCCATGAGGACAGGGAGAGAAAGGTGTGGGATATCGGCACACCTGTGGGGGTGATCGCGGGAATCGTCCCCTCCACTAACCCCACATCCACAGTCATTTACAAGGCCATGATCGCCTTAAAGGGCGGCAATGCCATTGTATTTTCCCCACATCCGGGCGCAAAGAAATGCATACTGGAAACCGTGCAGGTCATCTCCAAAGCGGCATGCCAGGCAGGATGCCCCAAAGGAGCCATATCGGCGATCAGTGTGCCAACCATGGAGGCAACACAAGCCCTGATGAAAAACGACAGAACAGCCCTCATCCTGGCAACGGGAGGAGGCGCCATGGTAAAATCCGCCTATTCCTCAGGAACACCCGCTATCGGCGTGGGGGCAGGCAACGGCCCTGCATTTATTGACAGGAGTGCTGATGTAAAGCGGGCTGTGAAGCAGATCCTGGATTCCAAAACCTTTGACAACGGAACCATCTGTGCTTCTGAGCAGTCCATTATTGTGGAGCGAAGCATGGAGGAAAAGGTGGTGGAGGAGCTGAAGGCCCAGGGCGCCTTTGTGCTGACACAGGAACAGTCCAGACAGCTTGGCAGATTCATTCTGCGGGCAAACGGCACCATGAACCCCATGATCGTGGGAAAGACATGTGCCCAGATCGCGGAGTACGCGGGGCTCTGCGGTGTTCCGTCATCTGCCAGAGTGCTGGTGGGAAGAGAGACAAAGGTGGGAGCAGATGCACCTTACTCCAGGGAAAAACTGGCCCCCATCTTGGGACTTTTTGTGGAAGAAAATACGGACAGAGTCCTGGAGAGAAGCATTGAGATCCTTCATATGGAAGGTGCGGGACACACTTTTTCCATGCATGCGGAGGATGAGGCGCTGGTGAGAAAATTCGCGCTGCAGATTCCGGCATCCCGTTTTCTGGTCAACACGCCCGGAGCTCTTGGCGGCATCGGAGCAACCACAGGTCTGTTCCCGGCCCTGACACTTGGATGCGGTGCGGTGGGAGGAAGTTCCTCCTCCAATAACATCGGTCCGCTGGATCTGATCAATATCAAACGTGTGGCATTCGGCACAAAAGAACTGGAAGAGATCCGCAGGGAAAGCGAGACAGCACAGAACAGCACAACATCATCCTGCAGCGGCCGGATAAGCCAGGAACTCATAAATACCATTGTAGATAAAATCGTAAAAGAATTCGTCTGAATGAATTCAGCTAAATGTAGAATACTAACAGAGAAAGAACAGCTTTGGAAAATGGAAAAGATTTGGAGGTAATCATTATGGCAAATACAAATGCATTAGGAATGATTGAAACAAAAGGTCTTGTGGGAGCAATTGAAGCAGCGGATGCCATGGTCAAGGCAGCCAATGTGGCTCTGGTTGGAAAAGAGAGCATCGGTGCCGGATTAGTCACAGTTATGGTGCGCGGCGATGTGGGCGCAGTCAAGGCAGCGACCGATGCAGGTGCATCTGCAGCAGAGCGTGTGTGAGAGCTGGTGTCCGTACACGTGATCCCCCGCCCTCACACAGAAGTGGATGTGATTCTGCCCCACCAGCTTGAAAAAGGAACCGGAGCTTCCTACACAGACGAGAACTCTCCGGTATAAAGGAGCGGCAGAATGGAAGAACAGGAAAAAATCCGCCGTATCGTGGCGGAGGCGATTCAGGAAACC
This sequence comes from Blautia sp. NSJ-175, assembly GCF_022867815.1. Taxonomy (NCBI): domain Bacteria; kingdom Bacillati; phylum Bacillota; class Clostridia; order Lachnospirales; family Lachnospiraceae; genus Blautia; species Blautia sp. NSJ-175. The sequence goes on along the minus strand of NZ_JALIFQ010000042.1, from coordinate 8,253 downwards.
CTGGAGAAAAAACAGGAAAAACCGGAACACATGACCCATCTGCGCGGAGACTATCTGGTGTATAAAGACCACCCAAGAATTGCCTTCCGGGGAGCCATTGACTCCCTGGAGGCAGAGATCATCGTTTTACAGACGATCACGGAAAAGCAGCATCTCCACACGCTCACAGAGGACCTGGAGGAGATCATCAAAACCATCCGCTGGCTTCTGCGCTGTGAGGTATCCGGGGAGCCTGTGGGTGAGATCACCATGCAGGGGCTGGACACGGACGCCATGCGTGCCCATTCTCACCACCCCAGCCGGTATTACGGGATGAAACATTTTCTGCCCACGTACTGCCACAGTGAGATCGTGGCATATTTAAACAGGCTGAGGACAAAGGCCAGAGAGACAGAGCTGACTGCCTACCGGGCTTTTAAGACAGAGACCGGGGATGTGGAGCGGGAAGATATCATACGTGTCCTGAACAGGCTCTCCTCCCTATTCTGGATCATGATGTTCAAGTTTTTGACTGGTAAATATGGAGGAACTTATGAATGTTGAGGTAGAGGCAGTAGTAGAGGCTGTTGTCAGGGAACTGAAGGACAGGATGATGGTGGAGGTGGAGGCCTCCGGCAGACATGTGCATCTGTGCAGGGAAGATGTGGAGCGTCTGTTCGGCAGAGGATACCGGCTTACAAAAGTAAGGGATTTGTCCCAGCCGGGACAGTATGTATGTAAGGAGAGAGTTTCCCTGACCGGGCCAAAAGGGACCATTCACAATGTGGTCATCCTGGGACCGGAGAGGAAGGAGACCCAGGCAGAGATTTCCATGACAGATTCCCTTGTGCTCGGCATACGCCCCCCTGTGCGGTTAAGCGGTGATATTGCAGGCACGCCGGGAATCACCATCACAAACGGCGACAGACAGATCGTCACAGATAAAGGCGTGATCATAGCCAAACGCCACATGCACATCACACCGGAGGACGCAGCAAGGCTTCATGTAAAAGATAAGGAAGCATTGAAGATCAAAGTTTACGGAAGCCGTCCGGTGATCTTTGAGGATACCATTGCCCGGGTGAGCAGCGAATTCCAGACCTATGTGCACATTGACTATGATGAGGCAAACGCCTGTGGATTTGAAAAAGGTACCTTCTGCCGCATTGTACGGTAAAACCGGGGAAAGGAGGTTGTGCGGTGAATATAGGGAAGTCGGAAGTGACGGACAGTCTGATTGATGATATCATAGAGGAAGTTAAGGCCCGTATGGACAGAATGCAGGAGGAAACCTGCGGATGCTCCCGCACCGGAAAAGTTCTGGTACTTGGGGCGCTTGAGCCGGCAGAGGAAAACATTCTGAGATCCTTTGCAGAGATTCAAACTCTTCAGGAAGCAGGGACATATGATTTCATTGTGGCAGCACAAGTCTCCATGGGTTTACTGGCTTATACTGCTCTTGGGATTCCCGGACAGCCGGAGGCACAGTGTATTCTGGAGGCCCTGCTAAGCGGCAGGAAGGTCTATATCCTGGAAAAAGGTCTGGAATACCGGAGATACCGGGAGTCTTCCTACAAGGCCTTATATCAGAAATATCAGGAATATGAGGAGGAGATCAGGCGCTTCGGCGGTGAGATCGTCTCGGGCGTACAGGAGGCAGCAGAGCTTGCAGTGCGGGTTTGGAAAAAAGATTGTGCACCGGCAGATGACAGTACAGCCTTTGATTTGACCGGCCTTAAGCTGCTTGGGGAATCCGACCTGGGAAAAATGCGCGGGACTGGTTACAGAACCGTATTGATCGGCAGAAAGACGATCATAACACCTCTGGCGAAGGACTATATTTCCAATCATAATCTGACAGTCAGAAGACAGCAGTGAGGTATAGGAATGGAAATCGGAACAGTAATCGGAAGTGTTTGGGCCACGAAAAAAGACGAGGCTATCAGCGGACAGAAGCTCCTGGTAATTGATGTGATGAAACGGTACAGACAGGAAAAGGAATCCCTGCTGGTCGCCGCGGATGTCATCGGAGCCGGGGTTGGGGATATGGTCCTGGTCTGCCGGGGAAATTCCGCAAGGATGGTTGTGGGAAATGGAAAAACACCGGTGGATGCAGCTATTGTGGGGATCATAGATACTCTGGATGTAGCGATTAAGTAGGTCCGCACATGTACCGCGGACTGGATATACATGAGGAGGGATGACGGTTGAGCATCAATGAGATAATTATTTACATTATGGTAATATTTGCGGCCCTGGGTGCGCTGGACAGAATATTCGGCAGCCGTTTTGGACTGGGAGAAAAGTTTGAAGAGGGAATCATGGCAATCGGAGCGCTGTCAATCTCCATGGTGGGAATCATTGCCCTGGCTCCGGTGATCGCCAATCTTTTAAAGCCTGTCATTGTGCCTGTGTTCGGCCTTTTGGGGGCTGACCCGGCCATGTTTGCAGGTTCTATTCTGGCGAACGATATGGGCGGCGCGCCTCTGGCACAGGCACTGGCATTAAATGAGGATGCCGGCAATTTCGGCGGACTTATTGTGGGAGCCATGTTGGGGCCGACCATTGTATTCACCATTCCGGTAGCTCTCGGGATCATCAGAGAGGAGGACCGGAAATATCTGGCAACAGGTATTCTTGCCGGTGTCATCACCATACCCATCGGTTCTCTGGCAGGCGGTCTGGCAGCAGGGTATTCGTTCACCATGGTACTCAAAAATCTGATTCCCATCATTATTTTTGCAGTGCTCATTGCCCTTGGCCTGTGGAAATTTGAGAGTGCTATGGTAAAGGGATTCACGTATTTTGGAAAGTTTGTAGTGGCAGTGATCACCCTCGGACTCGGCGTGGGTATCATAGAACAGCTCACCGGTATTGTCCTGATTCCGGGCATGAATCCCATTGGCGAGGGATTCGAGGTGGTAGCGGATATTGCCATTGTCCTGGCCGGCGCATTTCCGCTGGTATATGTGATCACAAAGGTATTTAAAAAGCCCCTTATGGGACTGGGAAAAGTTTTAGGCATGAATGAGGTGGCAGCGGCAGGACTGGTAGCCAGTCTTGCAAACAGTATCCCCATGTTCGGTATGATGAAGGATATGGATGACAGAGGAAAAGTGCTGAATGTGGCTTTTGCAGTGTCAGCAGCCTTTGTATTCGGAGACCATCTGGGATTTACGGCAGGATTTAACCAGGATATGATCTTCCCCATGATCGTGGGAAAACTGGTGGGCGGAATCACGGCAGTATTTGCTGCGTTGATTCTGGTACGGAATAAAAAGATTTCAAAAGAAGCATAAGAAGGAAAAACGTAACAGTTCAGCTTGTCTGAACTGTTACGGAAAGACAGGTGAAGAAATGGAAATCAGCAGAGAAGCTATTGAACAGATCATTACACAGATACTGACAGAGAAAATAGGAACTTCCGGCTGTCCGAAAAATGACGTACACAGACAGGAGATTGCAGGCGTCATCAAGATGGAAGTTCCGAAGATCCATGTGACAGAGACAGACCGGCTGGATACCGGAAACAGGAATGACAGGGTATACACACATGATCTGTTTACCCTGTCAGAGAGTCCGCGGCTTGGATGCGGAATCATGGAAATGGAGAAGACCACATTTGACTGGACTCTGGACTATGATGAGATTGATTATGTCATAGAAGGTTCGCTTACTATCATAAAGGATAAAATGCAGGTGACCGCAGGCCCTGGGGAGATCATTCTGATTCCGAAAGGTTCCAAAATACAGTTTTCTGTCCCCCAAAGCGCCCGTTTTATCTATGTGACATATCCGGCAGACTGGGCAAATTAATGCTTTTCCTCATCCTCTTGTTCGGCTGTGAAGGTGAATAATTCTTCCACAGTAGTGTGAAAGACATGGGAGATGTCCATGGCTAACTGAAGGGATGGATTATACGCGCCTTTTTCCAGCCGGATAATGGTCTCACGCCGTACACCTGTGAGGTCAGCCAGTTCCTGCTGGCTCAAATTGTTTTGTATACGGTATTCCCGGATGGTTGTTGTCAGTTTCTTTTTCATAAGTCAGTCTTTCTACTCTGTGATGTGAGAGTCAAAATACAGAAATGCTCCCGTCTGTACCAGTTTGATCGATCCGTAATAAAAGAGAATATGGCTGGCACTGATCGTTACCCGCAGATGCCCGATGATGCAGAGGACCGTCCAGATCAGCAAAGTCAATTCCACAAACAGCAATGTGAGCCGTCTGGCCTTCGCGTAATTTTCAACCGTTAACTCGTCCCATGGCTCATTTTTTACTTTACGCCGGTAATAATATGCGCCGGCATATAGGAATACGATAGCGGCAAATGAAATACATGCCAGTGAATCTTTATCGGCAAAAAAATTGAGCACAGAAAATAAAATACCTGCAAGTCCCACCAGCCCGTTGGTCAGCAGTTCCTCTTTTCGTACACTCAGCATATTCTGCACCTCCCTGTTTGTATGTGATATATTTGTAACTGATACAAATATATCACATATTTCTGTTTTGTCAATAGTCTGAAAAGAATTCGATAAAATAGCAAAATTATTGCAGCAGCCGTGAGGGCGCTGTCATGCACGTAAGAATCCCTCTATGATCTTTTCCTCTGCCTCCGCCTCTGTAAGGCCCAGGGTACGAAGTTTTATGATCTGTTCCCCGGCGATTTTGCCGATGGCTGCTTCGTGAATCAGTGCAGCGTCCATACAGCCTGCGAACAACTCCGGGGCAGCATTTACCGTGCCCCGGTCAGCCAGGATCGCGTCACATTCGGAATGTCCGCTGCAGCGGCAGTTTCCCATGATGCGGGAGTGGTATTCCTGGCGTGAGGCGCCTTTTGCCACAGAGCGTGAGATGAGGTCAACAGCGGAATCTTCCCCATCCATGGAGACTGTAAAACATGTTTTGGCAGTCTCTTCCTTTTCTGTCAGGATCCTTTCATGAACGGTCAGTCTGGCTCTTGCGGCCAGCCGGGCTGTTGTCTTTCTCAGCGTGCTGTCCACACCTCCGATCTGTTTGGTGTCAATTTCCAGAAAGGAGTCTTCCAATAGGACAGCATCCGTAACAGAGTCTATGTGTTTTTTGCCGTTTTCCGGTCCTGTGCCTATATGCCTCTCTTTGTAGAGAACGTGTGCGCCCTTTTCCAGAAAGAAACTGTGGATTCCGTTATGCCGCGCCGTTTCCCCGCTGCCTGTGTGGACGCCGCATCCGGCTATGATGGTGACATCAGCCCCTGCGCCTACATAAAAATCATTGTAGACAAGATCATCAATCCCTCCGTGGGTTACGCAGGCAGGGATATAAACCGTCTCTTTCTGTGCTTCGGAGCTTATATGTATTACGAGACCGGGAGCACCTTCTTTTGTCTCAATGCGTATATTCGGAGTGGAACGGCGGCCCGCACATTCCCCGTTTTCACGGATATTGAAAGCACCGCGGAATTCATCGGTAAAATCAGCGATAATCTGCAGGAGTTTTTTCGAGATTTTATTCATAAAGAATCTTACCTTTTTTTCTCCGGCGGTCAGCAGTTTTGTTTTCCGCTGCCGTCCGGGACGGTCTTAACTCTAACATATGAATGCTCCACAGCATTTTATACTCTTGTGAATAAAGGAACTTTGTCAGGCTGTTTATGTTTTTAGGTACGGTTTGGAACAACAGCCGGGAAGTTACCATTATGACCGGAATAACTGTTAACAGCGAAAAAATGAAAGAAGATGAAAACAGGCCTTGCAATAAATAGTCAATGGGATATGCTGTATATAGATTTATGTATAACACGAGGAATACCAGAAGAAATGAGCACTGGGTGAAAAGCCGGCAGGGAATTTATTTGGTAAAATACCCATATCAAATAAAGGAGGTGCACAAAAATGCACGCATGGGAAGCCATACAAAATACAGTAGACTATATAGAAGCGCATATTAAGGAGGACATCAGTGCAGAACGCCTGTCCGAGATAGCAGGGCTGTCTCCCTTTTATTTTCAGAGACTTTTTAAGCGTCTGGTAAACAGAACGGTCCAGGAATATATAAAACTGCGCCGCCTGGCCCTGGTGATCGCAGAACTGGAAAAAGACCAACAGAGGATACTGGACATTGCCCTGGATTACGGGTTTTCCGGCCATGCCAATTTCACCAGAGCATTCAAATCCACCTACGGACTGACGCCGGAGGAATACAGAGATAGGCGTCCGCTTTTGAATACTTTTCTAAAACCTGAGATATCCATGAGTTATACCATGATCGACGAAGGAGTTCCGCTGCTTGCAGGAAATATTGTTCTGGAGATCAACAGAAAAACATTCAATGAACCGGAGACATATTTGGGGTTTGAGACAAAAGTGAAGATAGAAGACCAGATCCCGGCAGGCGAGAGTACAGGAGTAGATATACCGGGACAGCTTTGGAAGCAATACCACAAGGAAAAAGAGAGGTTTGCGGAGTATCTGAATCCGGATGTGGAACTGGGAATGTCCTACAGGCCTGATCCGCAGAGGGGAGAGTTTACCTATTTTGCAGGAGGGCTGGCAAGCCAAAAGGAGATACCGGAAGGAATGGTAAAAGAGGTACTGCCGCCGGGAGAATACGTTGTCTGCGGCATTGAAGCGGAAAGCTTTGAAGCGCTTGTGACAAAAGCACTGTATCAGGCGGGAAAATACCTCTTCGGCACCTGGCTTCCGAACCATAAGCTGGTGACCCAGCCGTTTTCCGCTGAGAAATATTTTAAAAATATGGATGGAATCTATTATATGGAGGTTTGGGTGATTCCGGCAGCGATAGAATAACCTGTACCTGTGAAGGCAGAAATAGATCGATAAAACAAATCCCAAAAAATTCATGCTAGAATATCGAAGCATATGTACTTATTGTTCATGGACTTACCGAAGGAGGTGTTTGGTAATGGACTTTAAAAATCAGAATTGTTCAGATAGTGAATTTTCCCATGCAGAATAGTAGAAATGCAACGGTCTGTATGGGTGAAACGAAAGTTGCATAGTCTGCTGATTCTGCACTTTATTTAATAAGATTAAGTAAAGGACGGAATGGAATTATGAAATATCTGAATGCAGCAGATGTGCTTCCGAAGGAACTTTTAAAAGAGTTGTCCGTTTATGTAAATGGACAGTTGCTATATGTGCCTTCAGTGGAAAATAAAAAATCATGGGGAAGCAAAAGCGGTTCTAAACAGTATTATGAACAACGAAACAGCAGTATCGTTGACTTGCATATAAAAGGTGTGAGTATTGATGAGCTTTGTGAACAGTTTCATTTATCCTATGATACAATACGCAAGATAATAAAAGTTAATTTATAGGGCTTTATCCGACAAAAGGGTAAAGCCCTTTTTTTCGGATAAAATGATTATAATTGTTTTCCGTTCTTCTTTTCCCTATTTAAAATCCCTATAATAGTGTCGAATGAAAAGAAAGGAGTCATAGAATTGAGTACACAAACAAATATGACAAAAGGCAGTCCTTTAAAATTACTTTTATGTTTTGCCATTCCACTTATGTTTGGAACAATATTTCAACAGTCATTTATTATTGCGGACAGGATAATTGTAGGGCATCTGATAGGTGCAGACGCATTTTCATCCGTAGGTGCAACGGGTTCTGTATCTATGGTGTTTACATCTCTCTGTCTTGGAATTGCGATTGGTTCAGGAATTGTTGTTTCGCAATTTTATGGGGCAAAGGATGAAGAGGGGACGGCTTTGGCAATCAGAAATGGCACAATGATAACAATACTTAGTACCTTGATGATTTCCATTTTAGCATTGCTGGTCACAAAACCGATTCTTTTATTGCTGAATACGCCTGCTTCTTTGTTGGAAGATTCCATCAATTATATGTCAATATCACTAGGCGGTCTGGTGGTTGTAATCTTATATTACATACCGTTTAGCGTATTACGTTCGTTAGGTGATGCGAAAACACCAATTATTTTTTTGGTGGTTTGCAGTATATTGAATATTGCATTTGATTTGGTATTTATCTTGATATTTCATACGGGTGTTGAGGGGACAGCAATCGCCTCATTGTTGGCGCAAGGAATAGCGGGGATTTTATGTTTTATTTATGCTATAAGAAAATATTCTTGTTTTGAAACGGCATTCAAGAAGGCAAAGTTTGATAAAGCTATGGCAAAGTATAATGTACCCATAACAGTGGACAATCGAATTAGTGTAGTCCCTTCATTTTAGACGCCTCTTCCAGGTGCTTCCCTAAAGCTGGACAATCACACTAATTGCTCCCTGATTATTAAACA
>NZ_JALIFQ010000041.1:0-25048 GCF_022867815.1 Blautia sp. NSJ-175 | reverse complement strand
CTCTATTTGTCATGCAATTTTCAAGGTACTGATTGCGATGAATAAGTCATCGCCACTATACTCAAAACATCTCTGTTTTTGAAACTATTTATTGACTTTCTTTAATAGTTAGTCTTTTTTCGTGCCTATGATCTCTTTCCCGCCGGATATATCCCGAAGCTTGCTTCTGAGCCTTGACACCAGAACAGTCAGGGAGGCGTCCGTGACAAATTCATCCGTATTCCATAGATGCTGCATCAGCTTTTCTCTCTCCACTACTTTTCCTCTGCATTCTACCAGGGCACTCATGATTTTATTCTCCGACTTGGTCAGCTCCACCGACTGTTCCCCATAGGTAAAGATCCCCTCCGCGCTGTCATAATATCCTCCGTCCGTCAGATATTCCCTGTCATTTTTCCGGTATTCATAGGCACGCCTCAGCATGGAACGGATTTTCACAAGCAGCAGCTCCGAATCAAAGGGTTTTTCCATGTAATCATCCCCGCCGGATGCCATAGCCATGATCTTATCCGCGTTTAACTCACGGCTGGATAAAAAAAGGATGGGCACATTGGACATGGTTCTGATTCTTTCACACCAGTAAAAGCCGTCATGATAAGGCAGATTAATGTCCAGAAGAACAAAATCCGGCTTGATGCGCATGAACTCCTCATCCACATGGTCAAAAGTTCTTATATATTCTGTATCAAACTCCCATTTTCTGCAGAGGAGGCAAATTTCTCTGGCAAGGGACAATTCGTCTTCCACAATCATGATCTTCATAATATTCTGCTCCTTTTCTCTGTCTTGTGTATCGGTTTTGATCCTTGTTTGGTGCTATCATTATAACTTATTTTTTTTCTATCTCCCAGCGTTTCCGGGAATCTTACAGAAATGTTAGATACAAGGTAAAATAAAAAAACAGGGGCAGGCTTTGTTTTGCCTGCTCCCCTGTATTCTCTGTCTTCCTTATATCTGATTTTATTTTTCCTTTACAGCCCTAATTTCTCCACAATCCCTTTCAGGGCTGCCCGCACCGGAGAATCTGCCGGAAGCTGTATCGTCGGCTTTCCGTCACAGTCAAAGCGGTATACCATGTCATCATGGGGAACAACTCCTAAAAGATTCAGGTTCTGCTTTTCAATTTCTTCCATGGTTCCTGCGTCTAATCTGCCCTCCGGCGCACGGTTTACGATCAGTCCCATTTTCTGTGGTTTGAAATTCAGTTCCTCCACCAGACGGGCGATTCTCCCTGCCGCCTGTACCCCTCTTCTGGAACAGTCGCTTACCAGGATGGCTGTCTGCATGGTGGGCAGAATGCCGCGGCTGATGTGCTCCATGCCCGCCTCATTGTCCACCACAATGTAGGGATAATGGCTCTGGAGTCTCTGTATCTGTGTCTGCACCAGGCCATTCACGAAGCAGTAGCATCCCTGTCCCTGGGTACGCCCCATTACCATGAGGTCATAATCATCCTCTTCCGTGATGGCATCCGCCAGCCTCATTTCCAGATAATCCTGCTTTGTCACACCTGCAGGAATCTGATATCTGCTGTCAATGCCCGCACGCTCTATTTCCTCACGCAGTTCGCCCAATGTAATCTCTGTCTCAACTCCCAGAACTTCATTTAAATTGGAATTCGCATCTGCGTCCACTGCCAGAACCGGCTTCTTCCCGCTCTCGCATAAATACTGAATCAGCAGACCGCATAGAGTTGTCTTGCCTACGCCGCCTTTTCCGGCCACTGCTATAACATGTCCCATATATTTACCTCCAAATTTCTGAACAACCTGTTGATTTCTTTCTATAATTGATTATAATTGTAATTATGAAAATTACAATCATCAATTTTTTCAATCTGTTCATTTTATCAACAGATTAAAAAAATTGTTGATATGAATCGTTTAAGGAGGAAACATATGGAGACCAAAGAAAGAAAAGAAGACCGCCGCACCAAATACACCCGGCAGGCAATCAAAGATACCTTCCTTGCCCTGCTGGAGAAAAAAAACTTTTCAAAAATCACCGTCACGGAGATCTGTAAGCTGGCTGAGATCAACAGGGGAACCTTTTATCTGCACTATTATGATATGGACGATGTATTGGATGATATCCTGACAGAAATGCTGAAGGACACCAAAAGCCTGGAGGAACATCTCATGTGCCCCGGCCGCGCTGCCTCCAACTGCACTTTTCCCTTCTGCCACAAGGTACACAATACTCCCAGATATCAGGTACTGTTTCTGGACGATATTATTTCCTCCAGGATCATTGACAAAATAGCAGATGTGTATAAGGAAGGCTATGTCACCTGGCTGATGTCTCACAGCCTGCTCACATTTGAACAGGCTGAGGCTGTATTTTATTTCCAGATGAACGGATGCCTGACGATCAATAAACTGACGATCCGCAACCAGTGTGGAGACTGGAAGAAGATTCAAAAGACCATTGATTCTTTTATCAAAGCCGGATTGGAGAGTTTTCTTATTCATGACGGGCGGGATGAGATGCCGTGATTGTCTGAACATCTATAAAATCTGATTGGATTTATAGCATTCAGCTATATATTCCCTTGACTGATAATATAGGTCTGAATTATAATTCGACAGATGTGGCGTTATCCATGATGTATACACCTTTATTAGTGTTTCAATCACATTTTCATCACTCTCTGCAATATCTTCCACAAGCCGCTCATAAACCTCTCCAATCGTCCAGTAATCAGGTACATCATACCTGCATTTACTGACATTATCATAATCGCCCTTGGGGATGGATTTTATATTAATATATTCATCTGCTGTCTTCTCAATGGGTTCACAGTGCAGAACATCAGAATATCTATATATTCGCTGAATAATATCCTTTCCCAGATATTCGACCACTTTATCACGGCTTAATTTCTGTTCACGGCCGATATACTCAATTAAACTACAGGTAAAAAATAATGCACTGTTATTTTTCATCATAAACATTATATCCTTTCACAAATTTTAACGCGGTTAGGGCATTGATACTATGAAAGCTTATTTGATGAGTTGGCTTTTTGAACCTCGCGAGTTCCCAGAATGCCGCCCGCGATATTTTTCCATCAATAAAGTTCTGAATATAATTAAATATTGTATCATTTGCCATAGGTCCTTCTACTATATCATAACTGTGTTTTTGTCCTGAACGGCATTTGACAATAAAATCCAGCCATTCTTCTGTCATCTCAGAAAATTTCAAAACTTTAAGTGTCTCATCCGGAGTATAAATATATTCATTTACTACTCCTGCCCCAGTATATCTAATAGCCCAGTTTTCTTTTCACAAATCCACAATATCTGCTGTCTCATTATAACAGAGAAAAAAATAAAATAACAGAGTTGTCAGTCAAGTTCCTGTGCTGTGTCTGCCAAAATAGTTCTGTCTGCATCTAACCGTCTCATACGCTCCTCCTTCAGAACAGCATACAGCTCCGCATTCACTGCCTCTATGAATGCTCCTGTAAAAAAGATTCCCAGCACGCCAAAGGTCAGAATGGTAAGTACCCGCCATCCAAGAAAGGATAAGTCCAGAAGAAATGCCCTCCACTTCTGTCCGCGCATCATATCCTCACTGGTATGCAGAATCTCCTCAAACCCGGCATCCGGGTTTTCCGCCAGAATGTAAGGGGCCATGCGGAATGCATAGGATTGTATGATTCCCGGTACCAGAAGCATCAGATACCAGAAAAACAGTTCCAGATGCACCAGGAACATCCCCTTCATATACTTCTTATAATTTCCATCAAAAAAGCCGGAAAATACCAGGCCTGCCCCTGCCTTTTCCTTTCTGTTCCTGATAAAAAATGCAGCTCCGCCCACTTCTATTATGGCAAAAATAAAAACATAGAGAATATCACGGATAATCGTCTTTATGATAGTTCCGCTGAATTTCCAGGGAATCAGGAAGTCTGTCCAGAGAATCGACACCAGGTTATACTTCTTCCCATGGAGCAAAAACGGTCCGCTAATATCTGTCATCATGACAGCGAGAACCAGTGAAACCGCCACAGCAGGCCAATAATTCCGCTTTAGTTTTTCCCTTCCTCTTCTTTTCAGTTCTGCCCTTTTCCACATAAAACCATCTCCTTTCCCTGCCAAATACCGTTCCTCATGTGTCCTGCCCATAACTCTGTTTCTGTATGATCAGTATATCATATCTGCTGCCCACACTTCTATATCCTTTGCGACCGATATAAAAAACAGCCCCCCAAAAAGGAGGGCCGAAAAACCTTCAACCAGGCTTAGGAACATTTTAAACTTCCATAATGACAGGAAGTATAACAGGACTTCTCTTGATCTTTTTCCATAAATAATCATCCAGGCTGTCTCTGATCTCTGTCTTTATCTGTCCCCATTCCCTGTGATTCTGTTTTTCACATTTTTCAATGGCTTTTGATGCCACTTTCTTCAGTTCGCGCATAAGCTCTTCGGATTCTCTTACATAGACAAATCCTCTGGAAATAATATCCGGACCTGACATAAGCTTGCCTGTTTTCCGCTCCAAAGCCAGTGACACAATGATGACACCGTTTTCCGAAAGGCTCTGCCTGTCCCTGAGTACGATATTTCCCACATCTCCCACGCCCAGGCCGTCCACATAGATACCTCTTGCGGTGACTTTTGACACTACCTTTCCGGTCTCTTCGGAGAGTTCCAGCACGTCACCTGCCTCCAGTATAAATACATGGTCATCATCCATCCCCAATTCCTTTGCCAGATTGCCGCCGGCTATGAGATGGCGGTACTCTCCATGCACCGGAATGGCATATTCGGGCTTCAGCAGGGAATAGATCAGCTTGATTTCCTCCTGACAGGCATGACCTGACACGTGGGTGTCCTGGAAAATAACATTTGCGCCTTTCCTTGCCAGTTCATTGACGATTCTAGAGACAGCTTTCTCATTTCCCGGTATGGGAGTTGAACTGAATATGATTGCGTCCTTTGGTTTGATGACTACCTTTTTATGTGTCGAATCCGCCATTCTCGACAATGCAGCCATTTCCTCTCCCTGGCTTCCTGTTGTGATGAATACCAGTTTTTCATCGGGATAACGGTTCATTTCATTTACGGATATCAGAGTTTTTTCAGGAATCGTCACATATCCCAGTTCTTCCGCTATCTTGATGACCGTCTCCATACTTCTGCCCTGCAGGATCACTTTTCTTCCGTATTTATAAGCGGTATTCATGATCTGCTGGACTCGGTCCACATTGGATGCAAAGGTGGCCACAATAATTCTGTTTGTCTTGTTTTCTGCAAAAAGCGTATCAAAAGTCTTTGCAACCTTTGTCTCAGACGGAGTGAATCCGGGACGGATGGCATTGGTACTGTCGCACATGACTGCCAGCACGCCTTTCTTCCCCAGAGCTCCCATTCTCTGCAGGTCAATAGCCTCTCCGAACAGAGGGGTATAATCCACTTTAAAATCCCCTGTGTGGAAAACAATCCCTGCGGGTGTATGGATTGCCAGAGCGGATGCCCCCGCTATGCTGTGGTTTGTTCTGATAAATTCGATTCGCATCTCGCCAAGATTGATCTGGCCTCCCTGTTTCACTACTCTGCGTTTCGTCTTTTTCAGCAGTTTTGCTTCCTCCAGCTTATGCTCTATGAGTCCCATTGTCAGCATGGTGGCATAGACCGGCACATTGATCTGCGGAAGGATATAGGGCAGCGCACCGATATGGTCTTCATGTCCGTGGGTGATCACAAACCCTTTCACCTTCTCCTTATTCTCAATCAGATAAGACACATCGGGAATGACCTTGTCAATACCCAGCATCTCATCATCCGGAAAGGATATTCCGCAGTCGATCACAATGATCGTGTCATGATATTCAACTGCAGTAATATTCATACCGATTTTGTCCAGTCCCCCAAGTGGGATGATTTTAACCTTGTCGTTTTGTTTTTTTGTTGTTTTATTCAAATTTTACCTCTTTCTTCATGCAGTCCCCAAATTACTTAAAATAGAATCCTGCCCATATGACCTTCACGCCAAAGCGCAGCCACTTACGGTCAGGAAGTTCGGAGAATTTTCCCATGTAACAAAAAACAGCCGAACCTGTCATCAAAGACAGATAGGGCTGTTACCTGTATACTTCAATTTCTTTCTTCACGGACACATACTTTTCATTCAGTATACACCATAAGTTGAAAAAATACAACTTTTTTATATTTCTCTTTTATCCAAATCCCAGGCAACCCCTTCCAGAAAGGGCACCAGAAAATTTTTGCTTCTCTTTAAAAAGCATTCCGGGTTCAGTTCCTCATACTTAAAATGTTTCCTGCCGCCGTTCTGTCCCCGCATCCAGAAGCGATACATCTCCCGGTAGGGCATATAGTAGAGTTCATCCCTGTGGGTGAAAAAAAGGATCAGAAAAGCGATTCCCTGCTGTTTCTCAAAATCCCCCATGAATTCCACCTGATGGGCATGGATATTCTGCAGGGGAAAGTTATCTGTATTGCACTCTTTTGCGTCAAAACATATGGGGATTCCCTGAACCACGCCGATATAATCCACTGTACTCTTCTTCTCAAAATAAGCCAGCGTAATATGCCGGCTCTCCTTGTCTATGCGGACCGGTGTAATGGGGGTGGGGACTTTTTGTATCAGGGCCAGATTCTTTTCCCTGTAGCGCGCGCAGGTCTCGTTGATAAACTCCTCCAGTGCGGAACCGCGCAGACCTCTGGAATTCCAGGTCGCCATCTCCATTCCTCCTCTTTCTTCTGTCTTCTATGCTGTCTCTTTTCCTGCTGTTCTTTTATTTTTCCCTGCACTTTATTTTATCAGCTTCGGTGACGGGAAGTAGCGAAGGACAGCCTTACCCAGAATTTTTTCTTTTTTCACAAAGGTATTGGTCCAGAAGCGGGAATCCTTTGAGCGGTTCCTGTTGTCACCCAGCATAAAATAGCTGCCCTCCGGAACCACCTCCGGTCCCCAGTTTCCCTGGGGCGGCTCCGGTGTAAAGCTGTCATCCAATGGGGTTTCGGCGCCGTCGATATATACCTTTCCGTCCCTGATCTCCACCGTCTCCCCGGGCAGTCCGATGACACGCTTAATGAAAAGCTGTGTCTCATCGTCAGGGTATTTGAAAATCACAATGTCAAAACGCTGTGGGTCTTTATTTATGTATGCCAGTCGGTTTCCGAAGATCCGGTCTCCCGTCATGATCGTGTCTTCCATGGATTCTGACGGAATCTTGGCATTGATCAAAAGCACATTGTTGACGATGAAAACCACAACAACCACAAAAATAATCATTTTTATATATTCCCAGAGCTCCTCCATGATGGAGGGCCCGTTATATTGTTTGCTCATTACAGTTTCTCCCCTTTGATGACTTTTTTAAATAACGCAGGCAGTTCTGCCGTCAGCTTCAGTCCCGACAGGTAACTAAGCTCTCCCTCGAAAGACGGCATCTCAATCCTCCATGCATGAAGCAGCTGAGAGGTAACCCGGTATTTCTTCCTGTACGCTTCGTTGACTTCTCTGCTGCCGTATTTTGCGTCTCCAATGATGGGATGCCCAATGCTTGCCAGGTGACTTCTGATCTGATGGGTACGCCCTGTCAGAAGCTCCACCTCCAACAGCGTGCAGTCTCCTGTCCCGGAATAAGACAGAGGCCGCATACGTGTCTCAATAGGGAGGGCATCCTTTTTCGGTTCCCTTGTCACAGTGACTTTATTGGTCCGCTCATTCTTCCACAGATAACCTTTTATATAGGACGGATGCTCCACGCGCCCTGCCGCAAGCGCAAGATAATATTTGTGCAGGCTTCTGTCCTTAAATGCCCCGGACAATGTCTGCAGGCCGGCCATGGTTTTGCCCGCTGCCACAATGCCGCTGGTGTTGCGGTCCAGACGGTTGCAGACAGACGGATGAAAAGTCAGCAGATCTTCTCTTGTCAGTGCACCCTTTTCCAGCAGATATCCTGTCAGATATTCCACCAGGGATATGTCTTTCTTATCCGCCTTCTGGGACAGCATTCCCACAGGTTTGTTGATAAACAACACATGGTCATCCTCATAGATAACATCCAAAGAGCAGGTATGAGCCTCTGTCTGAGCTCCCATAAATTTTTCCAGTGTCTCCTCCGCCAGAAAAAGACGGACACAGTCCTCTGCCTGCAGCTTCTCACTGCCGTCAGCCTTTCTGCCGTTCAGAGTAATGTTCTTCTTTCGGAGCATTTTATATAGGAAGCTTTTCGGTGCCTCTTTCAGATATTTTGCAAGATATTTATCCAGACGCTGCCCGCTCTCCCCTGCTTTGACTGTCAGTTCTCTCATGTATTCCTCCTGTCTGTAAGCCTTGTTTCGCGGTATTCTAGAGCGTGTTTGAAAATTGCTTTCGGCAAGCTGTGCGTCACAGTTTGTGGGAGATTTGACCCCGATGAAGGAGGCGTAGCGGGCTACGCTGACTGAATTGGGGGCAAATCTCCCGCAAAGTGGGGCGTGCAGATTGTCGGAATGAATTTTCAAACAGGCTCTAGAGAGAAATCGCGTAAATAGTATGCAGGATCAGTTCATTTCTGGTCAAATCCGGATATTTCTCATCCGGTGTAAAACGGATATCCTTTTCCAGGGATTCATGATGCTCCCACATGGATTCCAGACGGTTTAAATAATCCGGCAGTTTCCGGAAAATCTTTACATTCACATAGTATCCATTCTGTCTGAGGATGGACTGAATATGCTTCTCCACAAAAGGTATGTCGGATTTTTCACGGCTGGTATATCCCACCACCGTATTGCCGCATACAGCCACTGAGTCCAGAAAGGTCTGTTTTTCATAGGCAGATATCACCAGCTCATATCCCAGAGCCAGGCCATGTCTGTGCTTTTCAATCTGCCGGTAATCCTTCTCGGACATTGGTTTCTGCATAAACATCATGATCATGCCCACTGCAAATTTACAGGCAGGCAGACAGGCCACAACAGCCACTACCGTAAAAACCGTATTTCTGTTTCCCTTGATGATAAGACCGGTAAAAAAAACTGTAAGCGGGGCTATAAAGGCCAGAATGGTATACATCGTTCTCTTTTTCTTCTGGGAAGAGATATATCCGAAATCACCTTTTCTGATTTTCTTCTTTTTTTCCATTGAAAATCCGTCTCCTCATTTGTGTCATTGTATGTCATTTGTAACTATTCACGGCCAATGTTCCGGGAGGTGTTTTGCGAAGCAAAATCCCGAGTTGGCCAGCACCACAATGCAATTTATTGCATTGTGTGTGCATCGCGAAGCGTGTTACTGTTCACAGAACTGCACTTTTTGCAGGGCTGTGAATAGTAACTGTCATTTAGAAATAACTTCTACAATTTTTAATAATACCCTATGTGGAACAATTTTGCAAAGGATAAAAAAACATTTCATAGAAAATCCATAAATGGAGATTTCTTTTTTTCTCGCTGCATCCAAAATCGCCTGGTTTACCACTGCCTCCGGGCGGGCAATAAATCTGCGCTTATAGGAAAGCATGCGTTTCTTTCCACCGATATGCTCGAGAAATTCCGTATCTACCGGCCCGGGGCAGACAATCGTCACCGCAATGTAGCCGCGCAGCTCCCGGAAAAGAGCCCGGGAAAAGCTGAGGACATACGCTTTTGTGGCCGCGTACACGGCAAATTCCGGCTGGGGGATAAAAGCGGCAGCGGATGCCACCATGACAATATGGCTCTTCTGCCTCATATACGGCAGAAAAAGCCTGGTAATCTCCGTCAGGGCCCTGCAGTTCAGATCTATCATTCCGGCACAGTCCCCGGCTGAGGTTACCTCCACACTCCTGTGCACTCCGCAGCCCGCTGCATTTACCAGATATTTTACATAGGGTTTGTATTCCCTCAGCATTTCTTTCAGCTTTCCGATGCTTTTGGGATCCGTAATATCCATGGGAATCACACGGACCTTGATACCGATTTCCTTTCCAAGTTCTTCCAGAGCCTCACTTCTTCTGGCAATGGCCCAGATCTCATCCAGCCAGCCGTAATGGCTGGCGATCTGGCGCACAAACTCTTTCCCCATACCTGAGGAAGCACCGGTTATGACTGCTATTTTCAAACGATCACCTACTCTTCTTTTTGTGGATATTTCTTATGGTTTTCTTTTTCTGTGTATTTCTGCGGTCTTTCATTTTGCTGCCGCGTTCGGCTTCCTTCCTCTTTGTATCACTGCCATTTCCTGTACGGATAAGACATTTTCTGTTTGTCCCAATCAGGTCAGTCCTTCCCGCCGTTATAAGGGCCTCTTTTACAAGTTCCCGGTTCGCGGGGTTCTTATACTGGATGAGGGCCCGCTGCATGGCTTTTTCATGGGGATTTTTCGGTATATATACCGGCTCCATGGTTCTCGGGTCCAGGCCGGTATAATACATACAGGTGGACATAGTGGAGGGTGTGGGGTAGAAATCCTGCACCTGTTCCGGCGTAAATCCCATATCACGCACATATTCCGCAAGCTTGACAGCCTCCTTCATGGTGCATCCCGGATGGGAAGACATGAAATATGGCACTGCATACTGTTTTTTACCGGTGCGCGCATTGGCCTTTTCAAAATCTTTCAGAAATTTTTCATACACCGCATGTTCCGGCTTGCCCATATAGGTAAGCACCTGGTCGGAAACGTGCTCCGGCGCCACCCGAAGCTGGCCGCTCACATGATACTGCGCAAGCTTCTCCAGAAATTCCCTGTCCTTGTCTGCCTCCACATAATCAAAGCGGATCCCGGAACGGATGAAAACTTTCTTCACCCCTGGAATCTCCCGGAGTTTTGCCAGAAGCTCCAGGTAGTCCCTGTGATCTGCCTCCAGATTTTTGCATGGTTTCGGATACAGGCACTGACGGTTTTTGCAGACACCCTTTGTCATCTGCTTTTTGCAGGCTGGCTGGCGGAAATCCGCGGTAGGACCGCCCACATCGTGGATATACCCCTTAAAATCTTTCTCCTCTGTACACATGACAGCCTCATCCAGAATGGATGCGTGGCTTCTTACCTGTACGATCCTTCCCTGATGAAAGGTAAGGGCGCAGAAATTACAGCCTCCGAAACATCCCCGGTTGCTGGTGAGGCTGAATTTGATTTCTTCAATTGCTGGTATCTTCCCCATTTTCTCATACATGGGATGATAGGTACGGGTGTAAGGCAGACCATACACCTCATCCATCTCCTGTGTTGTGAGTGGTTTGGAGGGCGGGTTCTGCACCAGATACCCCTGTTTTTCATATGGTTCTGCCAAAACCTTTCCGGTAAAAGGGTCCATATTCTCATACTGGATACGGAAACTCTCGGCATAGGCTTTCTTGTCCCTGCAAAGCTCCTCATAGGAGGGCAGGATCACGCCTCCCGGCAGTTCCATAGTACGATATACCGTACCGGGTATATCATGGATATCACGGATGGACATCCCCTCATTCAAAGCTCTGGCAATGGCAAGGATACTCTTCTCCCCCATACCGTAGGAGATCATATCTGCCCCGCTGTCCAGAAGCACGGAGCGCTTCAGGGAGTCAGACCAATAGTCGTAATGGGCAAATCTTCTGAGGGATGCTTCAATACCGCCGATGATCATGGGTGTGTGTTTATAAATCCTGCGGATCAGATTGCCGTACACAATGACTGTCCGGTCAGGGCGAAGCCCCATTTTCCCTCCGGGAGAATAGGCGTCTGTACTCCGGTGCTTTTTTGATACGGTATAGTGATTCACCATGGAATCCATATTGCCTGCCGACACAAGAAAGGCCAGACGCGGTTCTCCGAACACAGTGATGCTTTTCTCATCTTTCCAGTCAGGCTGTGCAATGATCCCCACACTGTATCCGTAAGATTCCAGAAGCCTGGTAATGATAGCCGTACCGAAAGAGGGGTGGTCCACATAGGCATCCCCGCTCACATAAACAAAATCCGGCTGTGTGATTCCCCTCTGTTCCATCTCCTGCCTTGTCACCGGCAAAAATCCCGTTGTCATAAAAGCACCTCATATGTGTGATTCATCACCTGAAAATAATCATCAATATAATAATCTGCCAAATCTTTCTTCTTATCTGCCTGCTGTGCACTGAAGGCGTCCTCCACGGCACAGACCTTCATACCGGCATTTTTCCCGGCCAGGATTCCCATGGGGACATCCTCAAACACAAGACACTCCTCCGGCTTTTTATGTAAGCCCGCCGCTGTCTTCAAGTACACATCCGGGGCCGGTTTGCCTGCCGGCACGTCACAGCAGGTGGTAATGTCCGTAAAGTATTCTTCTATGGAATGGGCTTTCAGCACCATCCGGATCAGCTCGATACTGTTGCTGGAACAGATGGCCGCAGGAATTTTTCGCTCTTTTAAATAGCCCAAAAACTCACGCGCCCCTTTCTTCAGGGGAATCTCATGGCAGTATTTGTGTTCTGCCATGGTCACCCAGGTACTTTTGATGGCTTCCAGGGAATCCGGAAGGGCAAAGCGTTCTTTAAAATATGCCGCGGTCTCCGTGAACCCCATTCCCTCCAGCTCCTGCTGGAACTCTTCCAGGTTCTCCGGCACTTCCAGCCCTTTCATGGCCAGAAATTCCTCGTCCACAGCCTTCCACATCCACATGGAATCCACCAGGGTTCCATCCAAATCAAATAATACTGCATTGATATTTTCAAGCATTGTTTTTTAACCTTTCTATCTCTTCCTCTGAAAGTTTCCGGTATTGTCCGGGTTGTAACGTTTCATCCAAAATAAGGCTTCCCATGGAAAGCCTTTTTAAGTATAACACCTCATTGCCCACGGCTGCAAACATTCGCTTCACCTGGTGGAATTTCCCTTCTCTGATGGTGATGAAGCACTGTCTGCCCTCCGGCTCATACTCTGTGATCTCTGCAGGCATGGTAAGATTTTTTTCACCGATGTCCACACCTTCACACAGCTTTTTGCAGTCTTCCTCGGAAAGTTCGTCCCTCAGGCGCACAAAATATGTCTTGTCCACATGCTTTTTCGGGGAGAGCAGCCTGTGAGCCAGCGCCCCGTCATTGGTGATAAGAAGCAGCCCCTCTGTATCCCTGTCAAGCCTGCCTACGGGAAACAGATCTTTCCTCTTTTTGGAAGGTATGCAGTCCAGCACGGTTTTGTCCCTGCTGTCCTCTGTAGCAGAGACCACGCCCTGGGGTTTATTGAGCATATAATACTCAAAATCTTCATATACTACGCGCTCTCCGGAAGACAAAATCTCATCTGTCTCCGGGTCCACTTTCAGCTCCGGCTTTGTGGCGGTCTCACCGTTTATGGTGACCTGTTTGGCTTTCAGAAGCTTCTTTACCTCACTTCTGGTACCAAGGCCCATATCCGCCAGATATTTATCTAATCGAATCTTTCCCATTACTGCCATCTCCATCCGGCATAGTATTTATTTTTCAGGATTCCGCCTGCCAGCTTGCCGAATCCCAGAGGATAGTCCCTGACACATATAAGCTGCCATCCCTTCTGCTTTTCCACCGGCAGATCCGATACATCCAGAGTTTCCCCTTTCAGATATTTGACTGTGCGCACATCCTCAGGCTCCAGCCGGATACAGGAGACAAATTCCTCCGGCTTTAAAGCCATGGCCAGTGCCTGTGAAGGCTCAAATCTGTTTTTCTTCACATCACCCAGATAGAGTCCTGTGCGCAGGAAGCGCAGCTTCGGCACTTCCACCCTGCCCGGGAGCAGGTAAAGTCTGTCCCTGTCCAGTTTTAAGTTCTCCCTGTCTATGGGATATGACAGAAGCGATAAGAACTCCTCCGCACAGTCCGGCAGCTTGGGTGCTTTTCTTTTCCCGGTCCGCAGATTTTCCTGCCCCGGTCTGCTGTCCTCTCCGCTTTTTTCAAGCAGCGCCAGAAAATGTCCTTCGCCCGGCATTCTGTGAGGGAAGATCCTGACACATTTTTCAAGTCCGGCGCCTTTTGCAAATCCTTCATAGGGAAGGATTTCCTTCAGACGCATATCCGGCATCTCCTGCAGCAGATATTCAATCACTTCCTCGTCCTCTTTCCTTGAAAATGTGCAGGTGGAATACAAAAGCATTCCTCCCCCGCGCAGCATGCGGGCACCCTGGAGGATGAGCTTTTTCTGTACAGGCACATAGGCCTCAGGTCCTCTCTCCTTCCAGTATTCCATCATTCTGGGTTCCCGGTGGAACATTCCCTCCCCGGAACAGGGAGCGTCTATGAGTACTTTGTCAAAAAAGCCTGTAAAATTCCGCTCCAGAACCTCCGGGTCCTCGCTTGTCACATAGACATTGGGAATGCCTGCCATCTCCAGATTCTTAAGCAGAGCCTTTGCCCGGCTGCTGCTGATGTCGTTGGCCAGAAGCATTCCTTCTCCCATAAGCCGTCCGCCCAGCTCCGTGGCTTTACCGCCCGGAGCAGCGCACAGATCCAGTACGCAGTCTCCCGGTTCTACAGGAAGCCTGCTGGCCGGTGTCATGGCGCTTGGCTCCTGCAGATAATACAATCCGGCAAAATAATACGGATGCCTGGATGCCCGCTCCTCCTCCTTCAGAAAATACCCGTTTGGTATCCAGGGGATTTTCTCCATGGAAAAGGGGGTGATGGCTTCAAATTCTTCGCAGGTAATCTTTGCTGTGTTGACACGGAGTCCCTGCATGACCGGCAGGTCAAGGCTCTTTTTATAGGCCTTCAGCTCCGTGCCCAGCAATTCTTTCATCTCTTGTTCATAATCACTCGGCAGATTCATTGTCTCGTCCTTTTTACATAATTTCTTCTGTAGCTACTGCCTGGGCCCGATAGCCCTCAGCGATAATATCCAGCTCCCGGTGGAACCGTTCCAGTCTGGATAAATCCTTAGTCTCATAAATCCGGTAAAACTCATCCTGTATTTTTGCCACTTCCCTCTTGTTGGAATAGTGGTATAGATTCTCAATATTATTCAGAATCCCTGACACCAGATTAGACTGGTGCAGCATGGAATTCTGGGCATCCATAACCTCATTCCGGACAGAAGACATTTCCTCGTCCAGAAGCAGTATGGACTGGGCTGCATGATTTAACCGCGCCTTTAAGTGAGGCGGCATATTTCCCTTATACTTATATTGCAGGGAATGTTCGATGGTAGCCCAAAAATTCATGGCAAGTGTCCGAATCTGGATCTCAGCCCTGATGTCTTTCGGGCCATCCAGAGTCTCCACATGATACAGAACGATCATATGATAGCTTCTGTAGCCGCTCTCCTTCATGTGTGTGAGATAATCCTTCTCCTCCACCACCTGCATATCCCGGCGCTTTCTTATAATCTCTGCCACTTTTTCAATATCTTCATAAAACTGGCAGATCACCCGGATGCCGGCAATATCTTCCACCTTCTCCTCCAGGTCTGCCCAGGATATATTTTTTCTCTGCATTTTTTCCAGAATACTGTTGATCGTTTTGACTCTTCCGCTGACTTGTTCAATGGGGGAGTACAGGTCCTTTTCTTTGTGCTCCTTCTTCAGATGGTTGAATTTAATAACCAGCTCTTTGACAGCAAGTTCATACGGAATCAGCAGTTCACGCCATAAATGTATCTCCATAAGACATTACTCCTTACCAGTGCGCCTGTTTTTCTATCCCTTATCATTGCCGCGTCTGCTGCGGCACAATCTGCGGGGTGCCCAAGTGGGTATCCGGAGCCGCGCGCTTTGTTTTCCCTATAACGGCCCGGTTTTCGCGTAAGGTATTTTAAGTATAGCATATTTCTATAACTCTCACCATAGAAATTCAGTAACTTATCTCCTTTGTATGATCCTTCAGGTATACAAGCACAGGGTACGGGTTCAGGGCATATTCCTCATCCTGACCGTATCTTGTGTATAATCCCATATGTAAATGGGGTGCAAACTTTCCGCAGGTCCCCTCCTCACCATATCCGCTGTCACCTAAAAATCCCAGAAGCTCTCCCGCCTTCACAGCTTCCCCCTCCAAAAATTCTCTGCCGTAACCGTTCAGATGGGCATAGTAAAAATAGCCGCCTTTCGGACTTCGGATTCCAATCCTCCAGCCGCCCAAAGGGAGCCATCCCACTTTCTCCACGGTTCCGTCCGTGATGCTGATGACAGGGTAATACCCGGAAAGCATTGCTTTACCGAAAATGTCGCAGCCTTCATGTTTCCGCTTTCCTCCATAATTCCGCTCCTCCATCCAGGTATCCGTAAAGGAAAACGGATCTTCCCTTTCCTGAGGGCGGACCGCAAGGGGAAAATACTCCATATCCTGCCAGAAAGGCAGATATAGCCGCATTTCTCTTGGAGACATTCCCGCGTTCTCCATCTCCTCCACAGGAATACCGGCCTCACGCAGGATATCCAGGGAAACATGTTCTTTCAGGGAACTGATGGCAAAAACATCCGCAAACACCAAAATCAGAAAAAACAGTATCCATTTCCGCACAAAAATTCCCCCATCTGACATAAAATTCGGCTGTGCCTGTACCAGAGCCTGTAAAGATCGGCTCTTACCCGTACATATCATTTTATGAACAGACAGGGGAAATTATTCCAATTATTTATGACAATAGAAAATTCGCAGAGCGTGCTTTCTATTATTTCAATCTTTTCAATACTTCCAGCAGATACTCATAGACCCTTGCTGTGGAGGAGATGGAAAGTGTCTCCTCAGAAGTATGGATATCCTTCATATTCGGTCCGATGGAGATACAGTCAAGCCCCGGGATCTTCTCATAGAACAGACCGCATTCCAGACCTGCATGAATCACCTGGACAGCAGGCTCCTCCTTATACATTTCTTTATATACCTGTACCATCAGCGGACGCAGGACAGAATCCTGGCGGTACTCCCATGACGGATAATCTCCTTCCACATGGTACTCACCTCCCAGAAATTCAGTCAGGTACTGAATCTTTCCTGCCAGCGCCTTCTTGGCAGAACCTGCGGAGCTTCTCACGCTGGTGGAGCAGGCCAGGCACTCACTTTCCAGTCTTGTAACCCCCACATTGCAGGAAGTCTCCACAAGCCCGTCAATGAAACCGCACATTTTCTGAATACCATTGGGATAATTCATAAGGAAGAAGATTACTTTTTCCTGGCTTACAGGATGAAGCACCTGTTCCGTCTGCTCACCCCGGCATACAGCCGTCACTGTGATACCCTCATCTGTACCTGTATACTCTTTTCTCAGCATCTGTGTAAACTCTGCCGCATAGCTCACCAGCTTTTCCCCGTCTTCCTGTTCTGTCAGCACGGATGCCTCTGCCTGGCGCGGAATGGCATTGTCCTTTTGTCCGCCGCTCAAAGAAATCAGCCCAAACTCTCCGAACTCTCTGAATTCGTGGAGAAATCTGGCCAGAAGCAGTGTGGCATTTGCCCGGATCTTATCAATCTCCGCTCCGGAATGCCCTCCCAGAAGTCCATCCACCTTGATATCATAGCGGATTCCTGTCCTCTCCTGATAATTAACAGGCAGCTCGCTGATACTAGTCATACCGCCTGCACAGCCTGCCCAGAGGATTCCCTCCTCCTCGGAGTCCAGATTGATCAGGTATTTTCCCTTTAACGGGGCAGTATCCAGTGCGGATGCGCCCAGAAGTCCGATTTCCTCATCCACGGTAAACACAGCCTCAATGGCCGGATGCTGCAGTTTATCATCCTCCAGAATGGCCAGCTCATAGGCCACGGCAATGCCGTCATCCCCGCCCAGAGTCGTACCGTCCGCATGTATAATATCGCCCTCCACAAAAAGTGTGAGCGGATCCTTCGTAAAATCATGTGTACTGCCCGGAAGCTTCTCGCACACCATATCCACATGCCCCTGCAGAATCACTCCCGGTGCATTCTCATATCCACTGGCTGCATCCTTAAAAATGATCACATTCCCTCTCTCATCCTGTATATAGCGAAGGCTGTGTTCTTTGGCGAAAGCCGCAAGATAATCACTGATCTGCTGTGTATTGCCGGAACCATGAGGAATTTTTGTGATCTCCTCAAAATAATGGAACACTCTTTCCGGTTTCAGATTTTCTAATACTGACATATTGATTCCTCCTGTAATTTTATTCCTCTGCTGTCTTCTATTTTGTCACATTCTCCCCCGCTTGGCAAGGGGATGGGGGATTTTTACCTGTTTTAGTTTGGTGGCTCACGGACGGGGCGGCGGGGGGAAGCTGTCTGTGTCCGCTCGAGGTTCCGGAAGCAGTGAGCTAACCGATAACTGCGGCTAAGACGCTCAGCAGAGGCTTCGCGCCTAAGTCTCCGTAATCGGTGGATCTCACAGCCTCCTCCACTTAGCCTCGCTGACACAGACAGCTTCCCCCCGCCACCCCTGCTCCTTTTCTCCGGAAGTCTAAAACATATAAACTTTTTAAATTAATAAAAAACATTAAAAAAATCACTTACATACGCTGTAAGTCCTTCAAAACACATCCCGCGGCCTGTGAAAACCAGGAAGTGTATGGGAGGAGGGCAGGGGAGGGAATTCCTGTGAACGATGTCTCAGTGGAGCGCCGGGGAGATCCACCTACCCCAGTTACTTAATGAAGAGGCCATTGCCGATGAATTTAGTAAATGGGAGCAGGTTAGCTCCCCGGCAGCGGAACGCTTCGTTCACAGGAAATCCCTCCCCTGCCCTCCTCCCATACACTTCCGTCCGCATTCATCCTCATACCCCCGCATATAATTTTAAAAAACCCAGGAGCTCCCTCTATGAAACGTTTTCTATTCCTACTCCCTTTCCTAATTATGCTATCCTTTCTCCTCCTATTCCCGGACACCTCATTTACCTGTGCAGCTTCCGGCCTGATGCTGTGGTTTGAAACCCTGCTGCCTTCTCTGCTGCCCTTCATGATCATTTCAAACCTGCTGATCCGGACCGACCTGCTGAAAAAATGGATCCGCATACCGTCAGGCCTGTGGCACCGCTTTTTTGCCCTTACCTGTGACGGCGCCTACGCACTGCTTCTGGGATTTGTCTGCGGCTATCCCATGGGCGCCAAGGTGACGGCTGACCTCTACCGGGAAAACAGGATTTCCAAAAAAGAGGCAGAATACCTTCTCACCTTTGCCAATCACCCTGGCCCGTCCTTTCTCTCCTCCTATGTCTGCCTGCAGGCGCTGGGACAGAAAGCACTGATCCTTCCCACCTACTGTATCATTTATCTTGCCAACTACCTGTGCTGTCTTCTCTTCCGAAAGAAAGCAGACCACAGCGCCATTGCCGCTGACACCTGCCCCCCGGCAGGAAATGAAAAAGAGATATCCATCCAATCCCCACTGGGAGAAATTCTGGATACCTCTATTATGAACGGATTTGAGTCCATCACAAAACTGGGAGGATATATCATCCTCTTTTCTGTCTTCCAGGGTGTCATCAAAAAAGTATTTACACCTCTCGGGCCGGTTATGTATGTCATGTGCGGTGTCACGGAAATGACCACCGGAATCACTGCCCTGGCAGGCACCGGCTGGAGTCTTACTTTTTTATACCCCATGCTGCTGGGGATCACCGCCTTCGGCGGCATCTGCGTTGCAGCCCAGACAAAGTCCATGCTTGCGGGAACAGACCTGTCCTTCGGGCCTTATGTATGGGCAAAGCTTACAAACTTTCTGCTCACAGGCCTTCTGGCATTCTTATTCGTCGAAATCATCTAAATCATCATCATCCAGGGAAACGCCCTCAGTCTCCGGTGCAGCCTCCTGTACCGGCGCAACGCCTCCTAACTGAGGCTGCAGTTCGCTTCTGTTTCTGTTGATCACATCCAGAGAAGCCTGCAGGGAACGTACGAACTCATTGTATTTGGAACCGGCATCCTCAAGAGTATTCGCCATGATCTGACCCATGTTAGCCATCATTTCATCGGTATAGGAAATTGCACTGAGGCGCAGATTGTTGGCATCGTTTGTTGCCGCGTCAATGATATCCTGTGCCTGACGGTTAGCAGTATTCACAGTCTCATTGGCCTGCGCGTATGCCTGCTGCATCACCTCAGACTCTTTTACCATCTCCTGTACCTGCACTTTTGTCTCAGCGATGATAGCGTCTGCCTTAGCCTGGGCATCAGCCAGGATGGCATCCTTATTGCTGATGATCTTCTGGTATCTCTTGATTTCATCCGGAGTCTTCATACGCAGTTCACGAAGCAGTTCTTCTAATTCTTCCTTGTTCACTACGATTTTCGTGGTGGACAATGGCTGATATTTGCAGCTCTCTACATATTCTTCAATTTCTTCGATAATCTGTTCAATTCTGCTACTCATAATCATTCTCCTTATTGTATTCTTACTTTTTTTCCTTCTGTGCGAATTTCTCTCTCACTTTTTCAACGACGTATTCCGGAGCGAACTTGGAAATATCCGCGCCGAAATAGGCGGCTTCTTTTACAGTGGTGGAACTCAGATAAGCGTACTCCAGGCTGGTAGTCAGAAACATGGTATCCACATCTCTGGCAAGCACCCGGTTGGTCTGCGCCATCTGCAGTTCATATTCAAAATCGGTAATTGCCCGCAGACCGCGGATAATCACCTTGGCATCACAGCTTCTGGCAAAATTCACCGACAAGCCTGAAAAGGATGTTATCTTCAGGTTCGGGATATCTGCCGTCACTTTCTTTAATATATTAACACGTTCTTCCACAGAAAACAACGGACTTTTTTCAGAATTCATCAAAACTCCAACAATTACCTCATCAAAAAGTTCCGCTGCTCTCCTTATCACGTCCAGATGTCCAAAAGTTGCCGGGTCAAAACTGCCCGGATAAATTGCTCTCACCATTGCTCGTATCTCATGCCTTTCTCAGGAAAATGTGCCGGTTCGTCTTGTATCTCTTGTCTTTTACCATTGTGAAGCCATACTCTTCCAGATAATCAAAAGGTGTCTCTAAGGAGGCTTCCACCACAATCAGGGTGTCCTCATCCACATAGGATGCTTTGGAAAGCACCGAAAGCACCTGTTTTTCCAGTTCCCTGTTATAGGGAGGGTCCATGAAAATACAGCCGAAGGGCTCACTGCCCTCCAGAACACCCAGGGCGGAAAATACGTCCTGGCAGTAAAGTTCTGCGCTGTCAGCAAGCCGGGTAAATTTCAGATTTTCCCGGATACACTCTGCCGCTTTTTTATTTTTTTCTATAAAGACACACGAATATGCCCCTCTGCTCAATGCTTCAATCCCGATGGCACCGCTGCCTGAAAATATATCCAGGAACCGGCAGTCACACAGATACGGCTGCAGCATATTGAACAGCGTTTCCTTGATTCTGTCGGTGGTCGGCCGGGTGTCCGTACCGGGGATTGTCTTGAGGGGCATACTCTTTGCACTTCCTGCAATCACTCTCATCTTGTTGTAATTCCTTTTCTCTACTTATTCATACGCCAGTCCAGATCCCCCTGGTCAAGTCCCAGTATCAGGGATTCTGCTGTAGCGATGTTTGTAGCGATAGGGATATTGTACTGGTCACAGCACCGTGATATCTGGTAGACATCCGGTTCTTTCTGATCGATCATAGCCGGGTTATAGAAAAAGATCACCATATCTATATCACCGCGTTCTATCATCTCCGTAAACTGCTTATCGCCGCCCATGCTTCCCGGAAGGAATTTATGCACATGCAGATTGGTCACTTCTTCAATCCTTCTGCCTGTGGTTCCGGTGGCATAGACCTGGTGTTTTGCCAGAATATTCTTATAAGCAATACAAAAATCTTCAATCAGAGGTTTTTTACTGTTGTGCGCTATAATACCAACATTCATATTCTATCATCCTCATTTTCTTTTATCAGAACAATTATAGCAAATATAACAACTAACTGCAATTATTATTTTAAATTTTATATCTGATTTCTGATTATCCGCATAAACACTATACTTTCAAGTATTTTAAAGTATAGAAAAGCACTCATTTTACCACGAACTTACCACGATTGAATGAGCCTTGATATGACGATAAAAACTATATTAAAAGCAGTCAATCCTAAGACTAACTGTTTTTTGTGTATGGATATGAAATTGTAAAACTGGAATTTTGGTAAGAACAAGCAGTCAATCCTAAGACTAACTGCTTTGTGTGTATGGATATGAAATTGTCAGTAGTCTTGATTAGTAAAATCCTCTGGTAAAAAATCACACTGCTCATCCGGGATTCCTAACGATTTTGCATATGTTATCATTTCATCCCACTTCTGCTTATCTTCCGCATGAGATGTATCAATACATTTCTGGTATACAGGTATAATCCCTTTCCCCGACAAAGCAAAGATTTTTTCCCGAAAAACTACAATTACATTTTCTGATGTATGAAATGTAATATACCATTCTTTTTTCAATGATGTACTCATGTTTTTTTGAAATGCTTTTACTGTATCTTCAATATCATTTTCGGATATTGAAATCGTATAAATTTTACACAATCCTAAAAAGCGATTTTTGCATTTAAGAACAGGATATTTCTTTATCATTGTTTTATCTTTCAAACTCAGGTTAATGACCTCTGCATGATAACATTTCATTCCTATGATTCCTCCTCAAATTCTCGTTTGTCGTTTTATTCATATTCAATATTATAACAGTTCCATATATCCGCTACAATAAAAATCATCATGCCCGTACCATTTTTCTCTGTTAAAAATGCACATTTCTTCTTTCTTCCTCTTGATTTCCCAACACAGAAAAGAAAAAGCCCTGTCAAGAGCTTTGCCACCATTGGTGGTGCTTGCACTCTTTACTGGGCTTTTTATTTGCGGTATCTTCTAACAAGAGGAAAAAGATTACTCGTTCTCATCATCAAAATAATTATTCCTCAATACTTCCCGTAAAAGTTCCATATCTTCTTTTGAATTCGGGTTTATTCGTTTCACAACTTGATAAGGAGTTTTATACTTATGTCCCTCTGTGCTTTCCCCAAACATATCCATACTGTATAAATCATCATAGCGGTCTAGTAGTTTTTGGAATTTCAAATGCTGGATAAATTCTTTGATTTGGTAAAGGTCTGACGCTTCAATGCTCTTTCCGTTAATATAATCGGTAATATACTCCCTTAACTTTTCTAACTCATATTCCAGCCATTCTTCTTCGCTGTCAAAGAAGTTGTCATAATGTCCGTGTTTCAATTCTGCATTTAATCGTTCTTCTGCTCTTAGAAACTGGCAGACTTCCTTTTCGGCTTGACTGACATATTTCCATTTCCCCGACAATAATTCATTCGGTGTTATACCCAACACGTCCATTATCTTTTCCAGCGTATCAAAGGTAGGATAATTCACGCCACGTTCAATCTTGGAAAGGCTCTGCATATTGATACCGATTTTGTCCGCAAGTTCCTGTTGTTTCATTCCTCTGTGTTTTCTTATGGTCTGTATGTTCTCTCCTAAGAAACTGATTTTCTTTTCGTAATGCTCCATGACTTAGTATAAACACTCCTTTCATTGCTTTTCTTGGTATTTATAAGCATATCATACTTAATATACATCAAAAAGTCAACAAAAACTTCTTGACAAGTAATTCTAATGGCGTTATTATCGTATCGGATAGAGTGATTAAGCACGCTAGGGTCAATCACACGCTTGAATAAGCATAGAAAATATATATTTTCGCTTTGATAGCATGAATAAGCATGGACTATCAGACCTAAAATAAGGTTTCTGACTGGGGCTGTTCCGTTTAGCCACGAGCCTTACAAGGCTCGTGAGCGTTAAGAACGGGGCAGACACAGGAAGAAAGGGAACGCCTTTAGGCGTTCGTAAAGGGCGTATATGTAACACCGCCCTGCGTATACATGTCATAGTACCTAGAAACTGTGATAAATAAAGGAAAAAACACAATTTTTACCCCGCAAAAAAACGGGGCATACGAAAGGAGAAATGCACTATAACTACACACAAAAATTTATCCGTTAAGATTGATTACATCAGCATTGTATTTGAAACTGCAACCGCTGAAGATGTAATCATGCACATTTTAGGTTTACCGACTGACATTTTCAATGTTTATCCAGCAACGATAAAATTCAAGACTTATCAAGCACGCTGGCAGATTGGAGATATTTATGTATCGGGGGACGCAAGAAAGACAGAGGACAACCCACAGGGACTAGGCTGTTATCTTGTTATGACTGGCAGAGGTTGTGATGATATTTTCCGTATTCTCGACAGTAGGAATTATACCTTTGGGGATATGTTCCGACGCTGTGAGCGAAGATACGGACTGGATAATTTCCATTTCACAAGACTTGATATTGCCATTGATGATAAGAACGAAAAGCCATTCTTTACCATAGAGCAGATAAAGAAGAAATGCGAAAAAGAGGAATTTATCTCGAATAGTGAGGGCTACCACTTTGACGAAAGCAAGTTTGATGATTTCGACACCGCAAAGACTGTTTATATCGGTGCTGGTAAATCGGGATTGTCCTACCGCTTTTATGATAAAGATAAGGAAGTCTGTTCAAAACATAATAAGACACTTGATGAAGTCGGCAGTTGGAAACGGACAGAAATGCAACTGCGTGATGATAAGGCTCATGCTTTTGCCATGACATTCAAAGACAGACCGCTGGAACTTGGGGAACTGGCTTTCGGGCTATTGGCAAACAACTTACGCTTTGTCGTGCCAAACAGAAATGAAAGTAATAAGAGCAGATGGAAAACGTGTCGGTTTTGGGAACGCTTTTTAGGGGCTGTGGAAGTCTTGAAACTGCAAGTACCGAAACTACATAATTCTCTTGAAGAAACACAGCAATGGCTCACAGAGGGTGGTGTGATTTCCGCTGTCAAAAGTTTTTACTTCTTAGAAGAACATGACGCATTAGGTGGACTGGAAAAAGTGGGAACTATGCTTGATAAGGCAAGATACAGCAATTCCCTTTCCAGCAAACTAACCGCCCACTTACAGAGGATAGACCGCACCGACCTTATCCCCTATATCCAGTATGACACGAAACATGGGAAAGGGGGTATCTGATGAATAACAACGATATTCCTGTATGGGAAAAATACACCCTTACCATTGAAGAAGCGTCAAAGTATTTCCGTATCGGAGAAAACAAGTTAAGACGATTGGCAGAGGAAAACAAGGACGCTGGCTGGCTCATTATGAATGG
>NZ_JALIFQ010000040.1:0-25201 GCF_022867815.1 Blautia sp. NSJ-175 | reverse complement strand
GTTCGTTAGAACCGTTCTTAAAATTGAATGTAAAAGAATTTTCGATTCATGTGTTTCACTGTTCAGTTATCAAGGTTCCTGTCAGTTTTTGACAGCTTTGATATTTTATCATATCGTTTTGAGCTTGTCAAGAACTTTTTTTATTTTTTATAGAAGTTTTTTCTTCTGTCGGATGTTGCCGTTTTCGCGACAGCTATAATAGATTATCACATCTTCTGTCGTTTGTCAACAACTTTTTTCTCTTATTTTTCTAAGAGAAAACGGAGAAGGAGGGATTTGAACCCTCGCGCCGCTATTAACGACCTACTCCCTTTCCAGGGGAGCCCCTTCAGCCGCTTGGGTACTTCTCCAGGCTGAATCAATCAAATATTCATTTATATATCCAAAAGCATCATAACCAATCTTGAACTCACCCCTCTGGTTCGTTCTCGATATTTGCTTTCGGGAACGGAGAGAGTGGGATTCGAACCCACGCGCCCTTGCGGACAAACGGTTTTCAAGACCGCCTCGTTATGACCACTTCGATATCTCTCCATATCTATCACTCGGTCAGCGACAAGTGGTATCTTATCACTTATGTCGGAAGTTGTCAATAGATTTTTTGAATTTTTTCCAAAATTTTCTTTGCGACAAGAATATCCTCCGGCGTGGTGATTTTTATGTTCTCATAGGAACCCTCTACCAGCTTGATTTTCATGTTTCCAAAGCGCTCCATTACCATGGCATCATCCGTAATATCCGCCATATTCTGCTGCCGCGCCCTCTCATAAGCTTCCCGAATTGCAGTGTATGAAAAAATCTGCGGCGTCTGAATGTTCCACACCAGGCTTCTGCTGGGTGTAGACGCCACCATTCCGTTCTCATCTGCGATTTTGATGGTATCTTTTGAAGGCATACCGATGACACAGGCACCACTGGCAAGAACTGCTTCTTTCCCCCTTCTGATCATATCTTCTGTCAAAAAGGGTCTAGCCCCATCGTGTATAAATACATAATCGCTGTCCTCACAGGCGCACAGTCCCGCGTAGACAGAATCATAGCGTTCTCTGCCGCCGGCGATCACTGCCTTCACTTTAGAAAAACCATATGCTTCTATAATTTCCTGTTTACAGAAATTTATACTGTCATTTCCTGTAACAACAATAATTTCTTCAATTTCCCTGCTGTTCTGGAAACAGGACAGGCTGTAATACAGGACCGGTTTCCCCTTAATTAGAAGAAACTGCTTCTGTACTTTACTGTTCATTCTCTTTCCCTGGCCTGCTGCCAGCACAATTGCGGTGGATTTCATCAGCGCTCTCCTAACCTCAGATTCGGAATCGCATTCAAGTCAAGACCGTGTCTGGTTCCTTTTTGATATTCATAATAAGCTGCCACTCCTATCATTGCGGCATTGTCTGTGCAGAAAATAGGAGACGGATGATAAAAATCAATGTTATGTTTTCTGCAGGCTTCCTCCATGGCTGTGCGAAGGCCGCTGTTTGAAGCCACCCCTCCTGCGATTGCCAGTTTGTCTATCTTATAGTCTTTTGCTGCTGCGATAGCATGTTCCACAAGCACTTCCACAACACAACGCTGAAAAGAGGCCGCAACATCTGCCGCCACAATCTCTTCGCCCTGCATTCTGCATTTATTCAAATGATTCAGCACTGCTGATTTGACACCACTGAAACTAAAATCATATGGCGCCTCGTCCACTTTCGCCTTAGGAAAATCAAAGGCATAGGCATTTCCCTCTTTGGAAAGCCTGTCTATCTTCGGTCCGCCCGGATAACCAAGCCCAATGGCTCTTGCCACTTTATCAAATGCCTCACCTGCGGCGTCATCTCTTGTCCTGCCCAGGATTTCAAACTCCCCGTAATCTTTCACGATCACAAGATGGGTATGTCCTCCGGAAACCACCAGGCACAAAAACGGCGGTTCCAGATCCGGATGTTCAATATAATTCGCTGAAATATGCCCCTCTATGTGGTGCACACCTACAAGCGGAATGTCTTTTGCAAAACTGATGGCTTTTGCCTCAGCCACCCCTACAAGCAGCGCGCCTACAAGACCCGGTCCGTATGTGACGCCTATGGCATCTAAATCGTCCAGGGTCACGTCCGCCTCTTTTAACGCTTCCTCAATGACCTGGTTAATTTTTTCAATGTGTTTTCTGGAGGCTATTTCAGGAACAACTCCTCCGTATAATTTGTGCAGCTCTATTTGGGACGATATGATATTGGATAATATGGTCCTGCCGTTTTTCACCACAGAGGCGGCAGTCTCGTCACAGGAGCTTTCTATTGCAAGGATCAGTACATCCTCATTTTTCTTCTCCATTTTACATTCTCCTTTTTCACAAAACTCACCGGCAATGCCCGGGATGCCTTATGATTCTTCCTCAAACTGCAGTTCCACGGACTGCCT
The DNA here is from genome assembly GCF_022867815.1 of Blautia sp. NSJ-175. Lineage (NCBI taxonomy): Bacteria > Bacillati > Bacillota > Clostridia > Lachnospirales > Lachnospiraceae > Blautia > Blautia sp. NSJ-175. The sequence continues at coordinate 22,792 of NZ_JALIFQ010000040.1, read as the reverse complement.
GTCCCGGGCTGCAATCGTATTGGGAAATACTTTCGCGGCTTCGGGGAGAGCCTCCTCCGGGCGTACAAGGGATGGGCTGTAGTGTGTGAGCCACAGCTCTTTTACCTGCGCTTCTTTTGCCAGAAGTGCTGCTTCCCTGAAAGTCATATGCTTGTGAGCTTTGGCCTTCTCCTCTTTATCCTGCTCTCCGTACATGCCCTCGCAGATAAACAGATCGGAGTCTTTGGCATGTTCCGCAATGGATTTTACAGGACGGGTATCTGTGGTATAGGTCAGTTTGATTCCTTTTCTTGCAGGGCCTAAAACCATATCAGGCGTATATGTTTTACCGTCTGCTTCAACAATCTGCCCTTTCTGAAGCGGGTTCCAGCACTGCAGCGGAATCCCCTGTTCTTTTGCACGGGCAGCGTCAAATTTGCCGCCCCTCTTAATTTCAATAGAGTATCCATAGCAGGTTACATTGTGATTCACACGGAATGCCGTGATATGGTATCCACAGACTTCCATCTGTTCCTCCGGCTGTGTCAGTTCTATACATTGTATGTCAAAGGGAAGTTCAGGAGCGATCACGCGCAGAGCCTGAACAACACGTACCAGCCCTTTGGGGCCAATCAGTGTCAGCGGTTCTGTCCGCTCTGCATTTCCCATGGTCAAAAGGAGTCCCGGAAGCCCGCTGATATGGTCAGCGTGATAATGTGTAAAACAGATCACATCGATCGGCTTGAAACTCCATCCTTTCTCTTTTACTGCGACCTGTGTGCCTTCGCCGCAATCTATCATAAAATTACTGCCGTTATAGCGGGTCATAAGTGAGGTGAGTTTCCGCCTTGGGAGCGGCATCATGCCTCCTGTGCCCAACAGACAAACATCCAGCATCTGTCATTTCCTCATTTCTCTTCATTTCTTTGTTGACTGCGCTTCTATCTTAGCACACATTTTTTTCCACTACAACAATTCCTTTTCAATTTTCTCATCAACAGGTATGGCAAACCCGCGGATAATTTCATCATAGCAGTCTTCACACAGGTCAAACTGGTGGCGCTGTGTATCCTTTTTTGAGAAATATCCCCAGGCTATGTCAACAGGGAGTACCCCTTCCATGGCTATACCGTTTTCCACGTGCAGTTTTTTCCCGCAGCGGTTGCAGTATAGCTCTGTGAGCATGCCCGTTTCCTTTTTTTCGTATTTTCGCATAGTCTTTATCCTCCTGCCTTGAGCTTGTACGCCAGATCCTTTCTCTTCCTTGTCTATTCTCTGTCATTATACAGAAAATGTGTGTAAAAGCCCAGTGGGAAACAGTTGCAGATATAGAAAAAGATAGCAGTTCTGCTATCTTTTGCACATTACGACAGCGTGTTCTGTGGGCGCCTCGTAGAAATTTTTTCTCAATCCTGCTTCCTCAAACCCGCAGGAACGGTACAGGGAAATCGCTCTTTCGTTGCTCTGGCGTACTTCCAGATAGAAGGAGGAGACCCCTGCTTTCCTGCCGGCCTCCAGAAGTGCCTCTACAAGCTGTCTTCCTATATGCTGTCCCCAGCAGGAAGATTTCACGGAGACATTGGTGATCTCACCTTCATCCAGAGCTGTCCACATGCCTGCATAGCCTGTGACAACGCCGTCAAGTTCTGCCACGAAGTAAACAGCACTTACAGACTGCACTGCATCCAGAAAGCCGGATGCCTTCCACGGGCGTGAAAAATTTTCCGCCTCAATCTGTGCGGCTGCCGCTGTGTCTTCGGGGCGCATATCTCTAATGATCAGCATTTTCTTCTTTTGCAAGGCGGGCTGCGCGTTCTCTCTCAGCCTGTGATACTCTGAGGTAATCGGGCTGATGGTCAGCAGCGTCCTCCATTTTCCCTTCTTTATAGTAGATTTGGGCAAGCGCTGCCACAGCGGCTGCTCTCTGTTTGTTTATATGAGCCGGGGCAAAGGAATAGGGGACATGGCAGGTCTCCTCTATAAGCTCTCTGTATACAGGTACGCCGTCGCCCAGGAAAATGACGGATTTTCCGGTTCGGTTCAGCTCCTCTATAAGCTCTGTCATAGGGACAGCGTCCTGGGGTTTCAAAATTTTTAAGGCGTGGTTATCAAAACAATAGATGCCTGTGTAGACCTGTTTTCTCCTGGCGTCCATGATGGGGCAGATCAGAGTATCAGGGGCTGTGTCGTACAAGTTGTAGGCAAGGGCGTCTACGGTCGGGATGCCTATGAGGGGTTTGTCCAGGGCAAGGCCCAGACCTTTGGCTGTTGCGGAGCCGATTCTGAGGCCGGTGAAGGAACCGGGGCCGGCGGCTACTGCTATGGCATCAATGGAATTTAAATCCAGGGATATGGCTTTTTTTACTTCGTCCAGCATGGGAAGCAGGGTCTGGGAATGGGTTTTCTTGTAGTTCATTGTGTATTCCGCTACCAGTATATCGTCTTCCACCACGGCAACGGATGCTACCAGGCCGGAACTGTCTAGGGCTAAGATTTTCATTGTTCTTTCATCTCCTTATTCATTTAAACCTTCTATGGTTATTTTGCGGTAATCAAAACCTTTGGATGGGTCTTTTTCTATGGTGATTTTTATGACATCCGGGGGAAGAAGTTCCTCGATCAGCTCTGCCCATTCAATGAGGCAGATGCCTTCACCGAAAAAGTAATCGTCGTATCCGATCTCTTCCATCTCCTCGATGTCACCGATGCGGTAGACGTCGAAATGGTAGAAGGGGAGGCGGCCGCTTTCGTATATTTGGACAATGGTGAAGGTGGGGCTGTTGACGGGTTCTTCTATGCCAAGGCCTTTGGCTACGCCCTGGGTGAAGACGGTTTTGCCGGTGCCCAGGTCGCCGTTTAGGGTGTAGATTTGGCCGGGGGTGGCTTTTTGGGCGATGGATTGGCCCAGGTTAAATGTTTCTTTTGGGGTGGTGGTTTCTATTGTTTTCATTTGGTGGGTGGCTCCTTTTTTAGTGGGTGAGAGACGGACGGGGAAGCCGTTGGGAGGGGCCGGGCGTGTGATGGGGGGAGCGAAGCGTTGCGCTTGGGCAGAAGCTAACCTGCTCCCAGTCACTAAATTCGTCAGCAGAGGCTTCCTCATTAAGTGTCTGGGGCAGGTGGATCTTCTGCCCGCTCCACTATACATCGCTCCCCCCATCACACGCCCGGCCCCTCCCAACGGCTTCCCCTGATGTTCTCAGGCGGTAGGTTTGAATGCTGAAGGTAATGGTTTCGTGGAGCTGTAGTTATTGCGGAAATTTAATATATATCATAGATTGTCTCGCTTATCTTTCTGTAAAGATACTATAAGTTATAATATAATATAATCTTTTGCGCCACAAGTATAAAAAAGAAATTTCTTGCACCTTTTATTTTTAGAGATTATAATAGAGAAAAATGTTTAAAAGGAGATTTTTGATATGGCTAATCCTATTGTTACGATTACTATGGCAGATGGGGGCGTGATCAAGGCGGAATTGTATCCGGATGTTGCGCCGAATACTGTGAATAATTTTATTAGTTTGGTAAAGAAGGGTTTTTATGATGGACTGGTGTTTCATCGGGTGATTCGTGGATTTATGATTCAGGGTGGCTGTCCGCAGGGAAATGGAATGGGTGGTCCAGGATATTCTATTAAGGGAGAGTTCAGCGGAAATGGAGTTGAAAACAATCTGAAGCATGACGCCGGCGTTTTGTCTATGGCGCGCGCTATGGATCCAAATTCTGCCGGAAGCCAGTTCTTTATTATGCATGAGAATGCTCCGCATCTGGACGGGCAGTATGCTGCTTTCGGTAAGGTGACGGAAGGAATGGATGTGGTGAACGCTATCGCTGAAGTCCGGACAGATTACAGTGATCGTCCCATGGAGCCGCAGACGATTCAGAGTATGACTGTGGAAACTTTTGGCGAGGAGTACGCTGAGCCTGAGAAATTTTAAGAAGTAAAAGAAGTACCCTGTCTGCGCCGGATTCATTCCGGACTGCAGACAGGGTATTTTTAATCTTCAAAGGTGAGGTATTCGCCGTCCAGAGAGGCATAATAGAGTTCTTTTAGATCTGTGATGGAGGCACGGGCGCTGGTGGCTTCTGTCACGGCTTTTTTTACTGCATTCTCTTCGGACTTGGGGACCAGGACCTGGAGCTTTACATCCTCGGTGTACCGGGAATCCGTGATGGGGATGCCGCGCTGGCCGAAAAGGTATTGAAGTTTGCCGACACCGTTGTAGTCTGTGCCGATTTCCAGGAGAATGCCGTGGTGTTTTGTGATGATGCGGCTGCAGGCCAAACCTTCCTGGACGGCTTTTGAATAGGCTCGGACAAGGCCGCCGGTTCCCAACAGTGTGCCGCCGAAATACCGGGTGACGACTACGGCTGTATTGTAGAGATCCTCGCCTAAAAGGACGTCCAGCATGGGTTTGCCGGCTGTACCTGAAGGCTCTCCGTCATCGCTGCAGCGCATGGTTTCTTTGCGCTCGCCTATGACATAGGCATAGCAGTTGTGGGTGGCATTCCAGTATTTTTTGCGCATTTCTTCTATGAAGCTTAAGGCTTCCTCCTCGGTTTTTACCAGTCTTACGGTGGCGATGAAACGTGATTTTTTCTCAATAATTTCTCCCTCGCCGCCCTCGTAAATCGTGTTGTATTGTTCCAGCATGGGGGTCCTCCTTTTCCTGCATGGGGCAGAATTTTGTCTGGGATTATCATATCACAAATCGTAACATGCGGGTAGTGGCTGATAAAAATGTATTTTCAAAGTTATAACATTTCTCTTAAATTCCATTAAATTTATAAGTTCTACTTTATTTCGCTATGCCATTTTGCTATAATAGGAACGTATACTGCTTATATTGCCCTCTTATCTTTACCGGAAAACGGAATGGACAGGCCATGGTTCGGCTGTATTTTGTATAGATGGTATGGGTATGGTATATAATCAGGAAAAGGAGGCAAACTACATGAATTTTGGAAAACGTGCGACTGACAAGAAGCGCAACTCGCTTTCCTCCCGCTCCACTATGATGGGGAAGAAAGCACACGTTTCTTTTATACGCATCATTTTCATTTCCCTGATTGCCATTATGGTAATCGGCGGCTGCGTAGGTTTTGGTGCCTTCAAGGGACTGCTGGATAATGCGCCGGATATTGAGGACGTTAATATTATGCCAATCGGTTCAGCAACCTTTGTCTATGATTCTGACGGCAATCAGCTTCAGAAACTGACAGCACCTAATTCCAACCGTATGCCGGTCACTATTGATAAAATTCCTCTGGACCTGCAGCATGCAGTAGTCGCCATTGAGGACGAACGTTTTTATGAACACAATGGTATTGATTTGCGCGGTATTGTCCGTGCGGGGGTAAAGGGTATCACCAGTGGTTTTCATTTCTCAGAGGGTGCCAGTACCATTACACAGCAGCTTCTGAAAAACAATGTATTCAAAGACTGGACCAATGAGTCTGTGGTAGAGCGTTTCAAACGTAAATTCCAGGAACAGTACCTGGCTATCCAGCTTGAAAAACAGCTGAAGGATAAGGACAAGATTCTGGAAAGCTATCTAAATACGATCAACCTGGGCAATGGCAATTATGGTGTACAGGCCGCCGCACACGGCTATTTCAATAAGGACGTCAGTGAACTGACGCTCTCAGAATCCACAGTGATTGCTGGTATCAGCCAGAACCCCACGCGTTTCAACCCGGCAGTGAACCCGGAGGAAAATGCAAAAAGGCGTAAAGATGTCCTGGAACATATGCTGGACCAGGGTTATATCACCAAGGAACAATATGATGAATGTCTGGCAGACAATGTCTATGACCGGATCCAGGCAGTGGAATCCGAATCCTCTGAGGAGGACGATACTTATTCCTACTTCATTGACGAGCTGACAAGACAGGTGATTGACGATCTGATGACACAGAAGGGTTATTCCGAACAGCAGGCCTACAATGCCCTGTACAGCGGCGGTCTGCGTATCTATACAACACAGGACCCGCAGGTTCAGCAGATTTGCGATGAGGAATACGGCAATCCGGAAAACTTCCCTGCAGGTACGCAGGTGGGGCTTGATTACGCACTGACTATCGCGCATCCGGATGGAACAGAAGAAAATTTCAGTAAGGAAATGATGACCTCTTATTTCAAGGAGCAGGACCCGAACTTTTCTCTTCTCTTTGACAGCCAGGAACAGGCAGAATCCTATATAGAAACCTTTAAAGCAGCCAAGACCGAAGATGGAAGCACCGTCATTGCGGAGCAGAAGTATTTTACGCCTCAGCCTCAGTCTTCCATGTGCATTATGGATCAGCACACAGGATATGTGAAAGCCATCGTGGGAGGACGCGGTGAAAAGGCCACCAGTTTATCGCTGAACAGAGCAACCAGAACGGTAAGGCAGCCCGGTTCTACTTTTAAGATTGTTTCCACTTATGCACCGGCGCTGAACGAATGCGGCAAGACACTGGCAACCGTCTATGACGATGAATATTATGAATATGTAAACGGCAAACCGGTAAACAACTGGCTGACAGGCAGCTTTGGCGGCCCTACCACCATCCGGGAAGCCATCGTTAATTCTGTCAACGTTGTGGCAGTAAAATGTATCACAGATGTAACCCCTCAGCTTGCTTATGAATATCTGCTGAAATTCGGCTTTTCCACCATTGTGGACACCATGACTGTGGATGGAAAGGTGTACTCTGATATCGGACAGCCTACCGCTCTGGGCGGTATCACAAGGGGTGTCAGCAATCTGGAACTGACCGCTGCCTATGCGGCGATCGCCAATAACGGAACTTATATCAAGCCTATGTTCTACACCAAGATTCTGGATGAGGACGGCAATGTCTTCCTTGACAACACACCGGAGAAGACAAAAGTCATCAAACCCAGCACCGCCTATCTGCTCACAAGCGCTATGGAGGATGTTGTGGACCACGGTACCGGTACCAGGCTTCAGCTTAACAACATGCATGTTGCCGGTAAGACAGGTACCACAGAGGGTTATAATGACCTTTGGTTTGCAGGCTATACACCATATTACACCTGCACAGTCTGGTCAGGATATGATGACAACACGAAACTGCCTTCCGGCGATTACAGAACCTATCATCAGGATTTATGGCGCAAGGTCATGCAGAGGCTTCACGAGGACAAGACAGATACAGACTTCAAGATGCCGGCAACCGTAGAAAAAACTACCGTCTGCAGTGAGACAGGACTTCTTCCTAATTATGCCTGCCCTACTATCACGGAGTATTTTGAAACAGATGAAATTCCGAAGAAGCGGTGTAATGTACACTCCAATAAAGTATACACGCCGCCTGCAGAGGAAAGCAATGAGCCTTCCGATACACCGACGGATACGCCAACAGACAACAACGGCAATCCGCCGACGGATAACAACGGCGGCACACCAACGGATAATCCCGATGACACACCGACAGATAACCCCGGAGGCGACACACCTACGGACAATCCTGATACGCCCGATACTCCGGATACACCGGATAACCCGGACACACCGGCTCCCCCTGAGGGAGGCGGCGAGGACCCCGGCGGCGAGACAGAATAACGCATAAAAAAAAGCATTTCCAACCTAATCCGATTGGAAATGCTTTTTTATTCCCTTTTATTATTTGCTGAGGATCAATTTCGCTGCGCCATAGATTCCCGCATCATTGCCCAGAGTCGCAAGTTTGATCTTTGTATCCTTGCAGGCTGTAAATGCATACTGTCTGAAATACTTTTCAACACAGTCGATCAGGACCTGTCCGGCCTTGGAAACCCCGCCGCCGATCACGATCACATCCGGGTCAGCCACACAGGAGAAGATAGCCAGTGCATTGCCCAGATAGCGTGCAAACTGATCTACCACTTTCGCTGCCAGCGCGTCTCCGTCCTTATAGGCATCGAACACATCCTTTGCTGTCACATTCTCCATACTGCGCAGTACGGATTCTTCCTGGCCGGAGGCCATGGCACGTCTCGCCAGTCTTGCGATTCCGGTTGCTGAAGCATACTGTTCCAGACACCCTTTGTTACCGCAGTTGCAAGCCTCCTCTTCCTCCATCTCCACAGATGCGTGTCCAATCTCGCCGCCGGCCCCGTGTGCGCCTGTGACCATTTTTTCATTGACAATGATACCGCCGCCTACACCGGTTCCCAGAGTGACCAAGATCAGGTTTTTAGAGCCCTGACCGCCGCCCTTCCACATCTCGCCCAGTGCTGCCACATTGGCGTCATTTCCGGCTTTTACCACAAGACCTGTCAGTTCTGCCAGTTCCTTTTCAATGTTTTTTCTGCCCCAGTGAAGATTTACCGCACAGGCGATCTCTCCGTTCTCATCTACCGGTCCGGGGATTCCGATTCCCACGCCGGCTACATCCTCTTTCACGATCTTCTTCTCTTCCATCTTAGCCAGAATGGTTTTTGCTATGTCAGGAAGGATCTCTTTCCCCTCGTTCTCCACGCGGGTCTTGATCTCCCACTTCTCTTCCACTGTGCCGTCTGTCTGAAACAGTGCACATTTTACGCTTGTTCCTCCCAGATCTATTCCAAAACACCATGCAGTCATCAGTCTTCGTCCTCCTCGTTTCTCTTCTTTGCCATATTCTCCTGTACACGGCGGTACAGCTCCTGTGCCGCATTATAGCCCATCTTTTTCTGTCTGTGATTAACAGCCGCGGATTCCACTATGACAGCAAGGTTTCTGCCCGGACGGATAGGGAGAGAATGGCATACGATCCTGTTGCCAAGAAATTCTGTATATTCCTCCTCCATACCCAGACGGTCATATTCTCTGTCCTTGTTCCACTCCTCCAGCTTGATGACAAGGTCAATAGACTGGGTGTTCTTCACGCTTTCCACACCGAACAGGGTCTTCACATCAATGATTCCGATGCCGCGCAGTTCGATAAAATGGCGGGTGATATCCGGCGCTGAACCTACCAGCGTCACATCACTGACACGACGGATCTCCACCACGTCATCACTGACAAGGCGATGTCCCCGCTTGATAAGCTCCAGAGCTGCCTCACTTTTTCCAATACCGCTCTCACCCATGATCAGCACACCTTCACCGTATACATCCACCAAAACACCGTGGATGGAAATACACGGCGCAAGCTGTACATTCAGCCAGCGGATGATCTCAGCCATAAATGTGGAAGTTGTCTGCTCTGTCACCAGAATGGGCACCTCGTATTTCATAGCCAGATCCAGCATATCTTCATCGGGCTCCGTCATGGTACTGAATATCACACAGGGAATCTGGCTGGAGACAAAACGCTCAAAAGCCTCTATTTTCTTCTCACGTCCAAGATGAAGCAGGTATGTGTATTCTACATATCCGATTATCTGTACCCGCTCATTCTCAAAATGCTCCAGATACCCTGTCAGCTGCAGTGCTGGACGGTTAATATCCGGTGTGGTGATTCTTTTTTTGGAAATATCAATATCCGGTGTCTTATTATACAGTCTTAGTTCCTGTATCAGCTTTTTCAGTTCTACACCTTTCATATGGCACGCTCTCCTTTTCATATTCTTCCTATTTAGTTTATCATAAGGCATTTGGAAGTTCAACAAGCCTGTCCAAACTATTCCTTTTTTTCTTGTTCCTCATGAAAAAAACGGTAAACAGCTTCCGCTGCCCGCTCATTCATGGAAGGAACTGCCTTTAACTCCTCAAGGGATGCCTCCCTCATCTTATCCGGCCCCTGGAACTGCTTCATAAGCGCCTTTCTTCTGGTCGGCCCAATACCGGGGATATCGTCCAGAATGGAATGTACCTGCCCTTTGCTTCTTAAGGATCGGTGGAATTCAATGGCAAAACGGTGGGCTTCATCCTGAATCCTGGTGATCAGTTTAAAACCTTCGCTGTCCCTGTCTATGGGAATCTCCTCATTGTTGAAATACAGACCTCTGGTCCTGTGCTTATCATCCTTTACCATACCGCAGACCGGAATCTGCAGGTTCAGTTTGTCCAGCACTTCCAGGGCAATATTGACCTGCCCCCTGCCGCCGTCCATCATGATCAGGTCCGGGAAACGTGTAAAACTGCCGAACTCCTCATCCAGATTTTCCTTTCTCCTGGCTTCCTGCTCATCCAGGCCGTGCACAAAACGCCGAGTCAGGACTTCTTCCATACTGGCATAGTCATTTGGTCCCTGCACAGATTTGATACGGAATTTTCGGTAATCGCTGCGTTTTGGCTTACCCTTCTCATAGACGATCATGGAACCTACAGACTGGAATCCGCTGATATTGGAAATATCATAGGCCTCTATCCGCTCCAATCCCGGCAGGGCCAGTTTGCCGGCAATCTCTTTCACAGCACCGATGGTTCTGCCCTCCTCACGCTTGATACGCTCCTTGTCCTGGCTGAGTACAAGCTCTGCGTTCCTCTGGGCCAGCTCCACCAGCTTTTCCTTGGTTCCTTTCTTCGGAATCCGTATGTGCACTTTCCTTCCCTTTCTCTTTTCCAGCCACTGAGTGATCACTTCGCGGTCCTCAATCTCCTCCTGGATCATGATTTCTTTTGGAATAAAGGGTGTTCCCGCATAGAACTGTTTCAGGAAGCTGGAAATGATCTGGGCCCGCTGGTCCTCCTTGGCAACTTTCAGGTAGAAATGATCCCTTCCTATGAGCTTGCCGCCGCGGATAAAGAATACCTGCGCCACTGCGTCCTCCCCATCCTGGGCAACCGCCACAACGTCCTTGTCCTCCCCATGCTGGTCTGTGATCTTCTGCCTCTCCCCGATCCGCTTTACACTCTGTATCAGATCCCTGTACTGGGCAGCATCCTCAAAATTCATCTCCTGGGAGGCTGCCAGCATCTTTTCTTCCAGTTCTTTTAAGATTTCCCTGTGGTTTCCGTTGAGGAAATCCAGCAGCTTATCCACCTTTTTCCTGTATTCTTCCTTTGAAATATATCCCTGGCAGGGCGCGTCACACTGATGGATCTGGTGATAGAGACAGGGGCGCTCCTTACCGATATCCTTGGGAAGATTTCTGCTGCATGTTCTGAGGCGGTAGAGCTTTGTGGTAAGCTCCACCACATCCTTCACCGCCATAGCGCTGGAGTAGGGGCCGTAATAGCGGGATTTATCTTTTTTCACTCTGCGGACGATTTGTATCCTGGGATAATCCTCCCCCACAGTGACTTTAATAAAGGGATACGTCTTGTCATCCTTCAATAGAATGTTGTATTTTGGTGTGTGTTCTTTTATGAGGTTGCACTCCAGGACCAGAGCCTCCAGCTCGGAATCTGTGATGATATATTCAAATCTGGCGATCTGCTCCACCATCTGTTCCTTACGGATTCCCAGATTACGGCTGCCCTGAAAATACTGGCGCACCCTGTTTTTCAGGCTGATGGCCTTGCCCACATAGATGATGGTGTCGTCAGCATCGTGCATGATATAGACACCGGGCCTGGCCGGCAGCTTTTTCAGTTCTTCCTCTATGTTAAACATGTATTCCTCCTCACAGCTTCCGGTTGTAAAAATATCTGTCTGCCCGGAAATATTAAAGAAAAAGAAGTTACCGCCATGCGATAACTTCCTTTATTCTATCATATCCTCCTGTTAAAAGGAACAGGTGTACGATTATTTTTTTTCTTCCTCTTCCGCTGTGCTTCCTGACACGGTGTGGATCACCGGATTCTGCTCGGGTTCCGAAACTGCGGGAGCTGCTGTCCCGTTCTCCGCATCCATCGGCCCGTTTATCGCCGGGGCTGCCGGAGCTGCTGCATCTCCTGCTGTCCCGTTCTGCGCATCTGCCGGTACGTTTATCGCCGGGGCTGCTGAAGATCCGTCTTTTTCAGCAATACGTTTCTTCTCCTCCGGCTCCTTGATTCCCTTGATCTCCCTGAAAATCTTCATGAACTCTTTGCCTGTGATCGTCTCACGCTGGATCAGGAAATCAGCGATCTTATCAAGCGCTTCCCTGTTGGCACTGAGCAGGCGTTTCGCCTCATCGTAGGAAACCTTCAGAAGCTTCATCACTTCATGGTCAATCTCTGTTGCTGTTGCATCGCCGCAGTTTAACACCGCGCGGCCGTCCAGGTACTGGCTCTGGGTATCTGCAAGTCCCATAAGACCGAAACGGTCAGACATACCGTACTGGGTTATCATGGCACGGGCCACTTTTGTAGCCTGTTCAATATCGTTGGCGGCACCTGTAGTCACAGTGTCAAACACGATCTCCTCTGCCGCACGGCCGCCCAGATATCCGACCAGCATGGCTTCCAGCTCTTTTCTGGTATTCAGGAATTTCTCTTCCTCCGGCACATGCATGACATACCCCAGTGCACCCATGGTACGCGGTACAATGGTGATTTTCTGAACCGGTTCGGAGTCCTTCTGGAGCGCGCTCACAAGAGCATGGCCCACTTCATGGTAAGAGACGATCTTGCGCTCCTCTGCGCTTAAGATCCTATCTTTCTTCTCTTTACCTACCAGTACTACCTCCACGGCTTCCAGCAGGTCCTTCTGGGAAACTGCCTTTCTGCCGTTCTTGACAGCCAGGATAGCTGCCTCATTGATCATATTCGCCAAGTCAGATCCTACAGCTCCTGACGTTGCAAGGGCAATCGCCTCCAGATCCACGGTCTCATCCAGAGAGACGCTTTTTGCATGTACCTTGAGAATATTTACCCTGCCCTTCAGATCAGGCCTGTCTACGATAACGCGTCTGTCAAAACGTCCCGGACGCAGAAGTGCCGGGTCCAATACTTCCGGCCTGTTGGTTGCCGCAAGGATCAGAAGACCTTTTGATGTATCAAATCCATCCATCTCAGCCAGAAGCTGGTTCAATGTCTGTTCACGCTCATCATTGCCGCCGAATCTGGTATCACGTGTCTTTCCGATGGCATCGACCTCATCAATAAAGATGATACACGGGGCATTTTTCTTGGCTTCCTCAAACAGATCCCGCACACGGGAGGCACCCACACCTACGAACATTTCCACAAAGTCCGAACCGGACAGGGAGAAAAACGGAACATGGGCTTCTCCGGCCACTGCCTTGGCAAGCAGCGTCTTACCGGTTCCCGGAGGGCCTACCAGCAGGGCACCTTTGGGCAGCTTGGCACCAATGGCCGTGTATTTCCCCGGATTGTGAAGGAAATCAACCACCTCCTGGAGAGATTCCTTGGCCTCATCCTGGCCTGCCACATCCCGGAAGGTGACTCCGGTCTCTTTCTGCACATAGGCTTTGGCCTTGCTCTTGCCGACGCCGCCCATCATACCGCCGCCTTTATTCATCCGGCGGAACATAAAGCTGAACAGGGCAACCATCAAAACAACCGGTATCAAAATACTCAGCAGGCTGTATATCAGCTCTCCTGCTATGTTGGGCTGCTCCTTGTCAAAACTTTTAACACCTGCTTTTTCAAGACGTTTGGTAAGTTCACTCAAATCCTCCATCAGTGTAACCGTCTTGGTCTGCGCTGCCATGCCAGTACCATGCTTCAGGGTAACTGTCAGAGTATCGGATTTCAGAACTACACTCTCTACTTCCCCTTTGTCCAGCATTGTGATAAATTCACTGTAATCAATTTTGCTGGTATCTTTTTTGCCTATATTTGTCATCATATTCATACAGAGCAGCATGACTATGATACAAATAAGGAGCACCAAAAGGGACTGCTTATTTTGAGGACTTTTTTTATTTGGGTCCTGGTTTCTATTTTGGTTTTGATCCATCTCTTTCCTCCTATTATTATCTCTTCTATTATACGGATTGGGGCTTGATAAATCAATAAGAAGATTGTGAAAAAGCCGACACATTTATAAAACTTTTGTTAATTTCCCTGTTATTCTGTGTAATCTGAACAAAATGATATATTTTTCCCTTAGCTACTGGAATTTCCTCTATCTTTTGTAGTATACTATGGAAGGCGACATCACATACCCCAATATTTTGTAGAATAGAGGCATAGAAAAAAATGAAAATCGGATTTGATAATGACAAGTATTTGTCCATGCAGTCAGAACACATCCGCCAGCGGATCAATCAGTTTGACAACAAACTGTATCTGGAATTCGGCGGAAAGCTTTTTGACGACTACCACGCATCCAGGGTTCTGCCCGGCTTTGCCCCTGACAGTAAGCTTCGCATGCTGATGCAGCTCAGCGATCACGCAGAGATCGTTATTGTTATCAGCGCCGGTGATATTGAGAAAAATAAAGTCCGCGGGGATTTAGGCATTACTTATGATATTGATGTGCTCCGCCTGATAGACGCCTTCAGAGGCAGAGGCTTTTATGTGGGAAGCGTTGTCATCACCCAGTATTCCGGGCAGAACAGCGCCAATAAATACAAAGATAAGCTGGAAAAACTGGGCATCAAAGTTTATCTGCACTATCCCATAGAAGGATACCCCAGCAATATTCCCCTCATCGTGAGTGATGAAGGCTACGGCAAAAACCAATACATTGAAACCACCAGACCCCTTGTGGTTGTCACAGCACCCGGTCCCGGAAGCGGAAAAATGGCCACCTGTCTGTCCCAGCTCTACCACGAGCACAAAAGAGGGGTCCATGCAGGCTATGCAAAATTCGAGACCTTCCCAATCTGGAATATCCCGCTGAAGCATCCGGTAAACCTGGCATACGAAGCGGCGACAGCAGACTTGAATGACGTAAATATGATCGACCCCTTCCATCTGGACGCTTACGGTGAAACTACGGTAAACTATAACCGAGATGTGGAGATTTTCCCTGTGCTGAGTGCAATCTTCGAGCGCATCTTCGGACAGTGCCCATATCAGTCCCCAACTGATATGGGTGTCAATATGGCAGGAAACTGTATCATTGACGACGAAGCCTGCAGGGAAGCCTCCAAACAGGAGATCATCCGCCGTTACTATCAGGCCATTGACGGCCAGGCTGAAGGGACCCGCACACAGGAGGAAGTTTTCAAGCTGGAACTTCTCATGAAACAGGCTCATATTTCCACAGAAGACCGCAAGGTCACATCAGCGGCTCTTTTAAGAGCCGAAGTGACAGGATTCCCTGCCGCTGCGCTGGAGCTGGAGGACGGCCGCATTATCACAGGAAAGACCTCCGATCTGCTGGGCGCCTCCGCTGCACTGCTGCTCAATACCTTAAAGGAGCTGGCAGAGATACCTCATGAGACCCATGTTATTTCCCCGGCCTCCATTGAGCCTATCCAGAAGCTGAAAACAGCCTATCTCGGAAGCAAGAATCCTCGCCTGCACACAGATGAGGTGCTTATCGCCCTTTCAAGCTCCGCTGCAACCAGCGATGTAGCTAAGAAAGCATTGGAACAGCTTCCAAAGCTGAAAGGCTGCCAGGTACATTCCTCTGTGATGCTGTCCGCTGTGGACAGGACTATTTTCCAGAAGCTGTCTGTGCAGCTTACCTGTGAACCGGTCTACGAACACAAAAGATTATATTAAAACCAAGCATAAAAACAGCACACCATATTCTGCATGGGGTGCTGTTTTTATATAAAATCTTATTTTTTATTCCTCATAACCGTTCGGATTGTTTGACTGCCATTTCCAGGAATCCGCACACATTTCCTTGATCCCGAATTCCGCTTTCCATCCCAGTTCTTTTTCCGCTTTCTCTGCACTGGAATAGCAGGTGGCAATATCGCCTGCACGGCGGTCTTTGATCACATACGGGATTTTTACGCCGGTTGCTTCCTCAAAGTTTTTCACAATGTCGAGAACGCTGTAGCCGATGCCGGTTCCCAGATTGTAAACCTTCAGGCCTGCTTTCTCCTCAATCTTCTTCAGGGCTTTCACATGGCCCTTTGCCAGGTCTACCACATGTATGTAATCGCGCACGCCGGTTCCGTCCGGGGTGTCATAGTCATTGCCGAATACGCCCAGTTCTTTTAATTTACCCACAGCTACCTGTGTGATATATGGCATCAGGTTGTTAGGGATTCCGTTGGGGTTCTCTCCGATCATGCCGCTCTTATGGGCTCCGATGGGGTTGAAGTAACGCAGAAGCACTACATTCCATTCCGGATCAGCTTTCTGGATATCCATTAAGATCTGCTCCAGCATGGATTTTGTCCAGCCATAAGGGTTGGTGCACTGTCCTTTCGGACACTCTTCTGTGATAGGCACAAAAGCCGGGTCCCCGTATACGGTTGCGGAGGATGAGAAAATGATATTTTTTACGCCATGTTTTCTCATGACATCCACCAGAGTCAGGGTTCCTGCAATATTATTCTCATAATATTCCCAGGGTTTCTGTACAGATTCCCCTACAGCCTTCAGCCCTGCAAAATGGATACAGGAATCAATGCTCTCTTTCTCGAAAACAGCATTCAGCGCATCCCTGTCAAGAATGTCTGCCTTATAAAAGGTAACCGGTTTGCCTGTGATCTTCTCCACTCTCTGTAAAGACTTCTCACTGGAGTTACTGAGATTGTCCAGTACCACTACATCATATCCTGCAGTCTGCAGTTCCACTACCGTATGGCTTCCGATGTAACCAGCACCGCCTGTCACTAAAATTGCCATTTTACAACTCCTCCTTCTAACTATCCTGTTTTAAAACATATTTTCTGTTCATAACTACTTTAACACTTTTTCCCTGAAAAGAAAAGGAAAATTTTTCTCTACCTGTATTTATCTACAATGGCATTCATGGCTGAGAGCTTTTTCTCCATATCCGCAACCAGCTTGAACTGTGTACGGCACCGGTCCAGATTATGACCCTCCCGGTGTGTCTTGAAATAAATGTCCCCGTCCAGATAATCGGCCAGAAAGCGCATTCCGCATTCATACGTCATAACCATGGCGCCTATGGGCAGCATGTCCAGCTCCTTATCTGTCAGACTGCCTGCGCAGCCCTTCACAAATCCCTTTGTATACAGCTCAAACAATTCCATGTCACATGAGACTTTTGACAAATCCCTCTCATCCTCATCCGCAGTACTGGCGCCGAAACGGATGGAATCCCCGAAATCATTGACTGCCAGTCCCGGCATTACCGTATCCAGGTCAATGACACAGATTGCCCTGCCTGTCTTATCATCTATCATAATATTGTTGAGCTTTGTATCATTGTGGGTCACCCGAAGAGGCAGCTTCTTCTCAGCCTGCAGCTCCCCCAGCACATGGGCCAGGTTCTCCCGCTCCAGCACAAACCGGATCTCCCTCTGCACGCTGCCGGCGTAACCGCAGGTATCACGTTCCACGGCCGCCTTAAAATCCTCAAGCCTGCTTGCCGTGTTGTGGAAATTTACGATCGTCTCGTGCAGGGTCTCTGCCGGATAATCCGACAGCATTCCCTGGAAATGCCCGAAAGCAACTGCACTCTGGTAGAAATCTTCTTTGTTCTCCACCTTGTCATAACAACTTGCGCCCTCGATGAACAGATACGCTCTCCAGTAATCACCGGCACGGTCCAGATAATAAGGCCTTCCGTCCCTGGCATGGATAATGTTCAGGGTCTCCCTGTCGGCATCTCCGCCATTTGCCAGAATCTTCTTCCTGAGCCAGGATGTGACACCCACAATATTCTCCATCAGCTCCACAGGTTTGTGGAAAATACTCTTATTCATCCTCTGGAGGATATATCTCCTCCTGCCCTGCTCCGTCTCAAATACCAGACGGAAGGTATCATTTATATGTCCGCTGCCGTATGGAATCTCCTCCACCAGCTTTCCCGGAAATGCAAAGTTCTCAATTACCTCTCTGCGTATCAGTTCCTCGCCGCTCACTTGTTATTCCTCCCAAAGTTTCTCCGGATAGAGGCCGCTTTCTTTTAATGTTCTAATGGCAGCAACTACCACCGGCTTATCCTCTTTATATGTAACACCGTACCATTTATCCATGGATTTGAGGACTTCCACTGTAGCCTTGTCTTCTGCCAGCAGCTCACCCACCACTGAGGGCAGGAAATACTCACACTTCATGGGATTGCTCTGCAGGTTTTTCTCAAGGAACAGGGGGAATCTGTCTCTTAGCTCTTTCAGTATGCTGGCTGTAAAGCCCCACATATTCATGGAAACCGTGCTTCCCTTTGGAATCTCTGTCCATGTTCTGCCTTCATCCTCTGTGTAAGCCGCTCCATCCGGCCGCTTCTCAATATGGGTCCTCTCATGGATTCCCACAAGATAATGGTTTTCGTCTGTCTCGCAGACGCCTCTTGCCACGTGTCCGTTCTCCGTGAGAGTATTCTCCAGCACATAGCCAACCATGGTATAACGGTATTTGTCATTGTCCTCATGTGTGGTCAGGTAATCATAGATCATCCGAAAGGCATGGGCACCGTAGTAATCATCTGCGTTGATGACTGCAAAAGGCGCATCCACCACGTCCATACAGCTAAGTACCGCGTGTCCGGTTCCCCAGGGTTTTACCCTGCCCTCGGGCACTGAAAATCCCTCCGGAATATTCTCCAGCTCCTGGAATACATATTCCACCTGGATATGTCTGCTCAGACGGTCACCGATCGCCTCACGGAAATCCTTCTCATTGGCTCTCTTTATTATAAATACTACCTTTTTAAATCCTGCCTTCACTGCGTCATAGATGGAAAAATCCATAATGATATGCCCCTGTTCGTCAATGGGGTCAATCTGTTTCAGGCCGCCGTAACGGCTTCCCATCCCTGCTGCCATAACTACTAATACCGGTTCTTTCATCTTCATTGCTCCTCCTTACGAATGCATTTTCCGGATGCAGGTTATCTCTTTGTTCCTGCCTGTTACCCATTATACTACACATCCTTTTTTTTCACCACATGTAAAAGCAATGGAAAGATACACTTTTTCAGTATACCATATTTGTACGATTGTTCTTTACACAATTTGATATGTTATTTATCTTAATAAATTCTTAAATAAATATGCTTGAAACCATTGTATTTCCGCTATATTTGTGACTAACTTGTGACTAACCCAATAATACTGAATACATTTATATTTAACTAAACAAGAGAGATGATACAATATAGATTTAAAGCTGGCAGCCATAAACTGCCAGTTTTTTTATCGTTGACAAAGCGAACATAGATTCGTATAATTGAAGTATATCAAAGAACATTTGTTCGCATTTCAGAAAGAAGGTGGCACGAATGAAAAACAATCTTGTATTTGAAAATCACGATGCCTACTTATATAGTGCGGCATTGAAGAAGAACCCTGAGTTACCCGCACACGGCAGCGTATCCGTACAGTATGCCCTGTACCTATATTACAAGGCATATCCAGAAGAACGCCCCATAGGATATAGATACAAACGACATATGTTGGCGTAATGTCGAAAACTGTCCACAATTATCTATTGCTCTAATCCCAATTATGTTGTATCATTTATTTGCAACCAGAGGTATGAATATTCTTTTTCGTCGTGGAACGGCCGGCACTGTAATGGTGTTGGTCGTTTTGCGTATCAGCTTGCTTCCTGCTCCGCATTAAATTTCTTATCATTTATTGACCTTATCGGTATTTTATAGCAGGCTTATCTCATATTATAAATAGAACTTAATGGTTCGCTCTTCTCTTTTTTATGGCCGGCATTATAATGGTGTCGGCCGTTTTGTACTTGACATCAGAGCTTCCAAGCGTTATTATTGAAAAACTGGTAATACTTCCACCATTTCCTTCTTTATCTGAGAGGCTATACTTTAGTATAGTCTCTTTATTTATGGCCACTAAAAAGGCCCCGGCGGGAGACCCGGAGCCTTACAGCGTTTTACAGTGGCACTCTGTGCGTTGATAGTTACAGTAGTGCTCCTGTTTTATCAGTATAGCACATCTTTCCGGACTTGTCGGCCATTTTCTGCATATTGTGTAAAATAATATCTGTTTTTGGCTGTCAAAATATTGTCAATTAATTGTCAGTATATTGACAACCGCTTCAAAAACTGCTATTATGTACTTGCAGATAGAAATATGCTGTATACCCGCTCAACCGAATTAACGTTTAAGCGACATGTAATGTCGTCGGACGCGGGACCGCCATTTGGCGGTTTTTTTACTATAAGGGAAAAACATGGATTTGTTTGTTATTTAAACTTGTAAACAAATGCTTTATATGATATGATGCTTGCGTACACATTAACTGTGTAAAACACGAATCTGGGGACCGGCTGTAGCTGGCTCCCTTTTGTTTGCCCCGGCTCATCACCGGGGCTATTATTATGTCAGAAACTCGACGTCGAGTCGAATTACAACATTGCTATTTAAGTGCACCCGAACTGTCCGTATAACACATCTTGCCAGACTTGTCCACGTAGTAGACCTTGCCGCCTGTCCTTACCAGCTCATCCGCCGCCATCGCTCCTGACGGTTTTAAGTAATACGAGTTCTTTTTCCACTCAATCCAGCCCGTCACCATCCATCCTTCTTTATCGAAATAGTACCAGGCTCCGCCGGTCTGCTTCCAGTCGTTCTTTGGATACTTATACCCTGCAGTGATATACCACCACTTCCCGGCCTCGCAGATCCAGCCGTCCAGGTAATCTCCAGATACCCAGCCATCCGCATAATGGAACCAGCATGTACTGCCTACCCAGCGGCGCTTATCGCATCCAATGCGGTCGCCTTTGTTCAACTGGCCAATAATCTCGCCATTTGGCTCCTTACGGACATTTAGGTTATTACCGGTAATGGTAAGGCCATTCGCACCCATGCTGATTGGTATATCTGCCACAGTGGATGTGCCAGAAGAGGCCTGTCCAGCTACGATACTCCAATCAAGCCGTGCAAACTTAGTCCCCGGCAGATTGCTGTTGTAATACCCTTTACTGCATACACCGCCGCCATTGGCAATGATCGTACTGCCACCGCTGGTATTACCCTCTACAGTTGTAAAATAATCACCATTAACACCCGTTACAATGCCTGTATGAGTAAATACGCCGCCATGCTTAAACATCACGATATCACCAACTTGCGGATTGGCGTAGTTTGCAAACAGACTTGCAAGAGTAGGTACATATACATAAGGCCAGTGTTTTAACATTTTATTAGCTTTATCTTTACCAAACGCCTGCATCAATACCCAGGACACAAATGCGGCACACCAAGGCTGACCCTGGTAAGATGGCATAATGTCACGCCAGTATTTTGTGTAGTTATTATCCCCGGCGTTTGCGGTCTTATTGTCCAGCTTACTATTGCTACGCTTTTCCAGGTACCCAACCTCTGCTTTTGCGGTCTGAATCATCTCATTGATTGCCTCTGTTTTCGTCATGTGTTACTCCTTTCCCCGTTAGTTTCGCCGGCGCAAATCAGTCTGCAAACATCCAGTCCTCTTCCAGGGCATCTGCCTGTGACGGATGCCAGGGGATACGATATGTGCCATCAATGGTGATGTAGATGTATGGTGCTGTCATCTTGCTGTGAGCATCTGGCACCTGCAGTTCCAGATACATTCCTGGCTTGTGCCAACTCTTCTTTGTAACTTTCATGCCGCGTTTCAGATATTTTAGCGCCTCACCAAAATTAAATGTCGGTGTACCGCCAAGGATTGTTGTGTTGTTTCCATCAGCAGATATCCACTCATCTGACAGCACATTCATAAGCGTATATTCTACTCGCTGTGTTTCTCGGATATCCAACCTCTGATTATCATTTGTGTACATAATTATGCTCTGTACCTCTTCATCCCAGCACCAATACCCTCCCCAGGACGGCAACTTCATGGGGATTCCTCTTTTCATTTCTTTTAAAGCCTGCTCAAATTTCATATATTACTCCTTTCTGCCGGTTTGCGCCGGCGCAAAAAGAGAGCGATCACTCGCCCTCTGAATCCTTGTCCCTTAACTGCAGTAATACCTCTTTTAATTTATCCGGTACCGGTATAAACTCCGCTGCGTTTTCCAACAGGCTTAATGCTTCGTTGGCAATATAAAACATGATCACAACCTCCCGGAGTGGCACTGTACCGCCCATGAGTCCCTGGATTGCATAAGCAACTGCAATCACGATAAACATAACAATTTTTTTGAGCAGCCCTTTAAAGCCAATCTCAGATGACAACTGCTTGTTGTAAATAGCTTTGATACATCCAGTTATGTAGTCCAGCACCGCCAGACACACAATTGTTTTCAGCAACGCATCCCAGCCGCCTAACCAATATGCCAGGAATCCTCCGATCACACCGCCTACAATGCTGATCCAGTTAAATAATTTATCCATTCTCTTCATTTACCTCATCTCTTTCCTTGATTTTCGCAATAAAACAAGACCATTTCCGGTTCCGCTCTGATCTCGTTATGTTTGTCCGCGTCATCGGCATCGGCATATGGCCTGCAGTAGTATTCTGTCAGGTCTAACTCCTCCTCGATCTGGGACAGAGTTTTATTTCCCTGACCCCTGATAAGGAGTCTCAGGTCTGTAATGTGAGACCAGAGCCTGGTGATGATACTTAGTTTCGTCATCATTCCTTAACCAGTTCCTCCATGCCGGAGTCCGCCAGAATCTCTTTTACTTTTTCTTTCAGCAGACGTGGAACCTGCTCATAAGTTTTCTTTCCCAGCATGATCTGCTGTGCCCATAACATTGCCATCATTTCTTTACCATCCTTTCCTGTTATCATAATCATGAGATTGGTTAATAAGTTACACATAGACCGCCTCCGACATTTCCAGCAGGCACTCTGTCAGCATCTGGATTGTTTTCGCTTGGCTCTTTACCTGCTCTTCCAAGCTTTGCGGCTGATCTGGAACGTATTCCAGATAGTGTTCCGGGTTTGCTTCAACTATTTCCCGGCTTATGTTCTCAGCTTTTTCCCTAAACTGGCGGAAATCATATTCCCAGTAGGCGTCCTTGGTTGTGTGCGTCTCTCCAAACTCGTCCACCTGGGAACTTTCA
>NZ_JALIFQ010000039.1:0-26577 GCF_022867815.1 Blautia sp. NSJ-175 | reverse complement strand
AAAGAACAGCAGGAAAAACTATAAACACAGTTTTTCCTGCCGCGAATGGTTATCCACAAAATAAAAAAATAAATTTCGTCATTTTTTACAATGACTTATGCATACCTCTGAACAGTAACTAAAATGGCACAAAAGTGGCATAGGAAATGCCGATGACATGGAAAAGAAAATCTGTTATACTTATATCGTCTACAAGTGGGTTCTCAGGAATCTGCTTGTTTTTTTTATTTTCAGGAAAGGAGTTCAATACTATGAAATACTGTCCTTATTGCGGCGGAGAACTTGCAAACCCGGCAGCATCCTTTTGTACGGAGTGCGGAAAATCGTTATCCTCTGCGGTCCCGGAGGAAGCGTCGGTTACCGAAGCGCACCGAGAGAAGAAAAAGAGCAGCAAGAAACATGTAAAGAAAGGAAGATATTCAGGTAAAACAAAAAGACCAGCTGTTCCTGTGAAAGCTGGTGAGGCATCTGAGCCGGTAAGAGAAGATGATTATGATGGCTATTATGATGATGTCCGTCCCTTTGATGAAGGGGGAGGGCGTGAGGAGATTGACAAGGCGCTGGTTAAAAAGATTATATTGGTCGTGGCATGCGTTCTCTTAATTGCCGGAGCTTGTGTTGCACTTATGTACTTGATATAAACAGCAAAATAAAATGTTGTAAATCACCTTATCCAATCGTGTAATGTAATTGAAAGGTCAAAGAGGTGATGAACATGATTTATTTGTCCAAAGGGATTGTAAAAGAAAACTCCACGGAACATCTTCTCCAGGTGGCGAGATGTGGTCAGGAATATAGCTTATCCGGAGAACAGGCGGCGTTGTGGCTGAACGGAAGGTTTGGATTTTCAGAGGCTAAAACAGAATCGGAGAAGCGGACGCTGAAGCATTTGGCAAGAATGGGTCTGGCAGAAACGGGAGCAGAAAATACTGATGTGGCAAGATACAGAATCCTCACACAGTGCGTTTGCTGCCCGGCGGTCAATGCAAAACCGGAAATTTTTTTGAGCCACGCAGAAAAGGAAGCATTAACCTGGCTTCGGAATGCCGGACTTCGATTGACGGTAGCAGAACTTATTTTTCTTAGAGAGCATAAGATCAAACCTGAACCACGATATCTCCATTCTGAAAACCGGCAGGCGTTGGTGGAGGCAATCTACACAAAGAATACCATCGCAGATAATTGCCTGGAGCAGATCATGGAATGTGCGGATTGCAGGGATGACACCGTAAAGATACTGCTCGGGCTGCTGAAGAAAAAGAAACTAATCGTATTGTGAGGTGAAGCAGATGAAGGAGAAATTTTATGGGTTGCCAGCACCTTTACAAAAGCAGATTGCCATAAGGATTGCAGGGGGTGCTGTTTTCCTGCTGTTGTTTGTTAGCATCTTGCTTGGGTTCCGGGATTTCTATTTCAGCCTTCCCTGTCTATTATTATCCGGGTTTCTGCTTATAAACGGGATTCGACTATGCTATAATAGCTTTGCTGGCAACTATATGTGTATCCAGGGAATCTGCGAAAAAATTGAGACGGTCGGGATCCGAAAAAGAATCAGAGGAATCTGGGTTCAACTGGAGGGAAACGCAGTGAAAATTCCTATTCGGCAAAGAATGAAGGTGCTCTCTATTGGCGATACTGTTATTATATACTTATCAGACAAAACCCCAGTATATGAGCATGAGGGCAGTTATATGATATGCAGCTACTATGCACTGGGAACAAAAAAGAGAGGTAATTAAAATGGAAGCAGATAAGGAGATGTTGAATCGGCTCTTGAACGAAATACAGGAGTTGATCAAGGAAAATGAAAATGAAGACGGCACCTACCGATTTGACTTGCTGAAGGCAGTTATTGCTTTGGATTTCGCAAAAACGGAGATCGAAAAAGCGATTTCCAAGTGATTTTCGGATGGATTGACTATTGAAGCTGCATATGCTATAATATTTATATCAGTTTCAAGATTTCCAAAGAGAAATCACGAGTATCCGAGTTTTCAAAGTGTCAATTAGCACAATTGTGCTGGTTGGCACTTTTTTTGTTTCTTTTGGTTTCTACCTGCAAAGCAGGTTTGAAATAAATAATTTTATAGCAGGTAACCCCTGCGAGAAAGGAGATTTCCATGTTAAAAGTTTTTGCAACACAAGTCGTCGTATCCAAAGGTTATGACAACACGCCAGCTCTTCGCTTTTCTGAGAATGGTGATTCTGTGAGGTTCCGAATCGGCAAGAAGGTCTATGACCCTCATGCTGAAAACGACAGCCGCTGGATTAACCTTCCGGTCAAAGCGTTTAACGGCGTATGCGAGCGCATCAAGAAGATGCAGCTGAAAGAGGGTTCCTTTGTGAATCTGATTGGCAGGCTGGACGAAGATTCCTGGGAAGATAAGGATACCAAAGAAACCAGAAAAATGATGGTTATTATTCTGGATGACATTGAGTATGCTTCCGGTGGAGGCAAGTCCAAGGAAAACCAGGCAGCTGCAGGACAGCAGAATGCGGCTCCCCAGAATACTGCTCCTCAGAATACTGCTCCGCAAAATGCTGCTTCAACTCCTGCGACAGGCGCTGAAGCATCCGGAAATTTTACCGGGTATGAGGCATTTGGCGGCGGATCATTCTTTGATGAGAATTGATTGGAGCAACAATTGAATCCGGCGTATTAAGGCGCACATGAGTTACAGACACTGTATGCTCATGTGCGCCTTTTTGCGTTTCAAAGGAGGTGTCTTATGACAAATGAAACCTTTTGCCTTCTCTCTGAGGAGGAGAAACACACAAAATTCAAGGCTACAATGAAGGGCAAGACAAAAGGATGTCTGAATGAAGAAGAACTTCATAGTATCTTGATGAGCATTTCCCTGAACAGACAGTATGCTATTTCAGTCTATCGAGATGGGGAGGAGTTTTGCCGTGTTTTGTCAGCGGCGGACGGGTTCCAAAGAAGAACCATTCTTGGTCATGTAGCCGCAGGTATTGGAGAAATACCGGGAAAACAATTTGACTCATCGCAGGCGGCGGCAGTAATTTTGCATAATACTGTTGATTGCAGTAATGCAAACTGCCTCTATATCTTTATTCCAAAGGAACGAAGTCAGAAAGGAACAGAGTGATGAATAAGAAAGATCAAAAAAGGCACATGGCTTATGAAGCGCTGGTGCTGTTAGGTATGCTGGCTTTGCTCACTTTTATATGCCGGCTATGGCCCATCCTGTTATTGATTATTCTCGGTATTTTTGCAGCGGTGATAAGACTGCTTTTTCTTTCCTCCAGAAAGATTGAAGTAATTGTACCACTTCCTCTTTTGCCGGAGCCGGTAAAAGAAGCGACCGAGAAAGATGTACAGGTGCTTGCATATTCCGTCATACTCAGACGGGTTACAGAACTTGTGCTATCTGAGTATCCGGAAGCAAGATGGATCTGGGAGGCGCCGAATGCCGAAAGGCTCATCCGGGAAAACCAGGAGGTATTCATCCTGCTGAACCGTGCCGGCGGATACCGCCGTGCCAGAGTCGTGATCCAAAACCTGCAGGTGGTTGGAATTGAGTACAATCCGCCGGCTGAGGAGGATGCGGTTTTGGAGCCGGAGGATAATGCCCCGGAACCTGAAGAAGAACCAGAGGTACAAAATTACGAGTTGCTGGCCTTTGAGTGGGCAGATGCTCATATTTTCGAGCTGAATGCCAGATGTAATGAAGCAATTGGGGAAAATCTCTCAGAATTGATTTTGCTCGCGGAAGAACTTCCGGTCCGGGAGAGTTGGGCAGATATCTGCCAGGAACTGATAAGAGCCGGGCTTACGGATGTCCAGTGTGTATCTGAGGGAATCAAAATCAATCTTACGCAGTCAAATGCAGAAAGGAAATAACGTATGAGTGCATACATGAACAACATCTTTAATTACAGCCGTCCCTTACCGGAACCGTTTGATACGTTGACGAACAAAAAGGTGTCAGTATCATCGAAATATGGAGATGGGACAAATGCAACTTTGTGTTCAACAGTCATAAAGGCGGTACATGCAGTTTGCCGCTGCATGGATGGCAGCGCCGAAGGAGCTGTCGGAGTCATCGACCACAGGACAGTTGCTGAATACAAATCGTCCATGGGACCTGATGAGTATCATCTGGTAGTATATGACAGCAACTCTGGTTCGCTAATGGCAAGTGTGTATGACAAGAACACGGAAGTTTTTGAAAACTATGTGCTAAACGCATCAGGGCGTGACGGAGCTGCCGTTATGATGGCACTGTTTCCGGTACTTATGAATGATGAGGAATTCAGTGATAATTTTGAATTATACCGCGATCAGTTTAGTCATGGATTTTCGGATTTATCCTCGGCTACGGAGTACATGGCAATGCTATGTGATAACGCCTACAGACGCATCAAAGATGCCTCCTGTTCAGCAGCCGTCAAGGTGAGTGTGGACAAGGCCGGAAATCTGATGCGTGTATCTCAGGTGCAGCTGGATTCCGGCGCTTTTGAGCCTACCCATGTGATTGCTGGGGAATTTACGATCTTTGCAAAAACAGCGAGGGTTATTGTGAAGAGCGCAGATGTCATTGTGGAACACACGGATTTTGTCGGCAAGTATGAACTGCATCCAAGGACGATGAGCAGTCAGGAAAAACAGCTGATACCGGTGCTTCCGGAATGGTACATCATTCCACAGGAGGTCGTTGATATCTGCAAACATGCTCAGGCAACCACCGGGAAACCGACGCAGATGAGGAATTTCCTCCTCCGTGGCCCGTCGGGAACCGGAAAGACCAGAAGCGCAAAAGCGATTGCAGCAGGGCTGGGGCTTCCGTATATGGCATACACCTGCTCGGCAGGCACAGAAATATTTGACTTCATCGGTCAGATTTTTCCGGATACCGATTCGGGTTCTACCGGGGATGCACAGCTTGATCATGAAAAAGCGATTTTGGCGAGTATGGGTGGAATCAACTATGCCAACGTATCCAAAATGATGAATCTGCCCGATTTGGATGATATGGATTATGATCCGGCGGGGGTATATCAGGCTCTGACTGGTGTAGAAAATGCAGCCGCAACATCCCAGGACTGTATGAGCATTGTGCTGGATCGTGTAACGGAGAAGGTGTGTGCCCTGTCCAGACGAGATGAAAATTCCAAGAGCAGTGGTCAAACCTATACTTATATTGAGACTGATTTTATCAAGGCTCTGAAGTATGGGTATGTCATTGAGATCCAGGAGCCTACGACAATTGTCCAGCCCGGCGTTTTGCCAGGACTGAATTCTCTGCTGGAGCAGACCGGGACAATCACTCTTCCTACCGGAGAGGTGATAGAGCGTCATCCGGATGCGGTGGTCGTAGTGACGACTAATATCGGATATGAGGGATGCCGCAGTATGAACCAGTCTGTTATCGACAGAATGAGTCTGGTACGAGATGTGGAACTTCCGACGCCTGAAGTTATGGTGCAGCGCGCCATGGCCGTCACGGGCGCAACCGATGAGTACCAGATCTCCCAGATGGTGCAGGTGGTCAACGACCTGTCGGAGTATTGCCGAAAGAACAGTATTACGGACGGCTCCTATGGTATGCGCAGCCTGATTGACTGGATTGTGAGCAGTGAGATTACCGGCGATGTATATGAGTCGGCGCTGTATACGATCATCAGCAAGGCGACCACAGATGAAGTAGACCGTGAGGCGCTGATCAGTGCAGTTTTGGAACCGATTTTTACAAAGAAGCGAAAGAGAGCAACCGCATAAATGTATTTAGAAAGGAGGTCAACCCTGTATGGCGAGGGTGAATCACAAGTTAGTAAAACAGCGGCTCAATGAGCAGCGCAGTAAAATTTCAGACCGACAATTCTTCTCGTCCCGTCTTTTGGCGGGACATTTTGAAGATCTGGCGGCAGCACAGACAAGGCGGTATCACTATAACCGACGGGTCCGTGTGAATCTTTACTGGAAACCGAGAGAAAAGCATGTGGCATCAACGGACAATATGTTTGTGCGTATCAATGCCGGGTATCCTATGGTCACGAAGGTAAAGGGGAGGGAAAACCGCTACCAGATCGTATGCGGTATGTTCGCTCATGAGCTGGGACATGTCCTTTATACAGATTTTCTTGCAGCACAGACACATGCCAATTATTTAGGAAGCGGTCGCTGGTATCCCTATCCGCCAGACCTGAAGACAACGGCGGATGCACGGAACGAGAAAGCATTCTGGAATTATGTGAGAACCGATCCAAGAAATCTGGAGATGGTGCAGATGATTGCCCATTATATCTCCAATGTAATTGAGGATGGGTATATTGAAAACCGGGTGCTGAACAATTTCCCAGGTACACTGGGATACGGGCTTGAAAAGCTGCGGGAGCGGCATTTCGAGCAAATACTGACCGTGACGCAGCTGATCGAGCAGGAGGATGAAGAAAGTCATATTTTTGAAAGCATTCTTCAGATCATGCTGTCTTATGCAAAATTTGGCGAAATCAAGTATGGGGACGAACCGCTCAGCGATGAAAGAATTCAGGCGGTGTTCGGTTTAATTACCGATATTGACAGCGCCTTAATGAGCAGGTCCGGAAAAGACCGGCTGAATGTCGTCAATATGGTACTGGTAAGGTGCTGGGACTATATCGAATCATTTTGTGAAGAATGCAAAAAACGTCAGGAAGAGGCTATAACCTCCGGAGGTTCCGCCAGCCTTGCAGAAACCTTGTCGGAAGTGTTGGGCGCAATTGCCGGCGGTTCCGAAATTGGTGAAGGAAGCAGCACGCCGGTGCCGGAAGCATCCGACGGGTCAGAAGAATCTGCGACGGCCGGCAAACGGGCACAGACTCATGCAGACGCCGAGAGCGAGGATGACTCAAGAGAAACAGAGGGCTTCCAGACTGACTCTGAAACGGAAGAAAAGCCATCTGGGTCTGGGGGAAGCAATAATTCTTCAGATAAAGAAACTGCCCCTATAGATGGTGGCAGTTCCGGTGCTGAGAAACAGGAAACTGCGGATACTGAGCAGGGACGCATCCCCTACCACCAGTCAGAATCACTTTCAGAACCTGTTGGTGGGTCAATAGAAAGAAACGACGATTATGAGCGGGAGCAGTATGATCGTGCTGCATCCGATATCGAACGTCTTCTGGACAAGATGGCGGAAAAAGCGGTCTGCGAGCAATTGGAGAATGAAAGGATTCAGGAGTTGAATGATGTGGCTCAGAATATTTCTTATGGGAATATCCATGAAGGGGTACCTATCCGAATCAATCGGATTGCCTCTGTGGATGAGGAGCTTATAGAACAGTATAATGCTATTGCGGGACCTTTGATCAATATTTCCCGCCAGCTGCAGAAGAGTTTGCAGAAGCAGCTCAAGGAAAATCGAAGAGGCGGCAAGCTGACCGGTCTTATCATGGGCCGCCGTTTGGATGTGCACGCACTGTGCAGGAATGACGGTAAGGTGTTTTATAAGAACAACCTGCCCAATGAGATTCCGGAGCTGGCAGTCGGCCTGCTTCTGGATGAGTCAGGGTCTATGTGTTCCTGTGATCGCTGTACTTATGCCAGAGCCTCAGCTATTATTCTGTATGATTTCTGCCAGAGCCTGGACATCCCGGTAATGGTCTATGGTCATTCCACCGATTATACCGATGTCGGAAATACAGTAGCACTATATTCCTATGCGGAATTTGATGGCTTTGATCATGATGATAAATACCGCATGATGGATATTGCGGCCAGAGGAAGCAACCGTGACGGAGCCGCACTCCGTTTTGTAGCGGAGCAGCTGTCTAAGCGGCCGGAAGCAGTAAAAATCCTCATACTGGTTTCAGACGGACAGCCTGCTGACAGCGGTTA
Organism: Blautia sp. NSJ-175; assembly: GCF_022867815.1. NCBI lineage: Bacteria > Bacillati > Bacillota > Clostridia > Lachnospirales > Lachnospiraceae > Blautia > Blautia sp. NSJ-175. The sequence goes on along the minus strand of NZ_JALIFQ010000039.1, from coordinate 18,737 downwards.
TGGTGGTTCTGCAGCTGAGGAGGATCTTCGCGGCATCAAGCAGGAGTATCAACGCAAAGGTATCTTGTTTGTTGCAGCCGCTATTGGTGATGATAAGCAGAATATTGAGAGAATCTATGGGGACTCATTCCTGGATATCTCAGACTTAAACCAACTGCCCACAAAACTGACCGCTGTTGTTAAGCGGTACGTGAGGGTATAACAAAAGGCAGGACAAAGGATGAAATCCGCTTTGCCCTGCGTAATTCATAACAATAGAAAGAAATAAAAATAAAGAAGGAGCGTTAACAATAATATGAAAGCTATAAGTATTGGTGCGAAATATGAGATTTATGATGATTCACTCAAGGCCTACGACAGGCTCCCTGCAAAGACTTACACGGTCCGTTTCTCAAAGATGTCCGGCTTTTTTCTGGAAGCACGGACGGACTTGGTGGTGAAGGAGAAGGTCTACGGAGTCCATCCGGAAAAGGCAGACAAAGTCATTGCGGCATTTGCAATGTTTGAACGGAATCTTGGTGTCATCCTAAGTGGAGACAAAGGTATTGGCAAGTCGCTTTTTGCCAGAGTCCTTTCCTCAAAGGCGGTTAAGACCGGGTATCCTGTCATTATTGTTGACCAGTTCATCCCGGGTATCGCTTCCTATATTGAGTCCATCGACCAGGAGGCTGTCATCTTGTTTGACGAGTTCGACAAGACCTTTGGCAGTATCCGGCCAGGAGAAAATGAAGCAGATCCGCAGTCTGGGCTTTTGAGCCTGTTTGACGGAACATCTGACGGAAAAAAGCTGTTCATTATCACATGCAACAGCCTGTACAATCTAAGCGATTATCTGGTGAATCGCCCAGGTCGTTTCCACTATCATTTCCGCTTTGATTACCCGTCTTCGGAAGATATCAGGGAATATCTGACCGATAAGTTAGAGGCTCGGTGCCACGGCGAGATTGAGAAGGTAATCCTGTTCTCGAAGAAAGTGGCTTTGAATTATGACTGCCTCCGTGCGATAGCGTTTGAACTTAGCCTTGGGATTCCGTTTGAAGCGGCAATACTGGACATCAATATCATCAACATGCATGAGGAGTTGTACAACATCACTCTGCATTTCAGCGGTGGAGTCACCATGAGCGCCAAAAGGTGCCAGTTAGATCTGTTCAACAGGGACTGCCATGAGAGTGTCAGTCTGTTCGACGATAAAGGTAGAAACCTGGTCATGGCTGAGTTTATGCCCTCTGAATGTGTCTATGACACTGAGCGTCATGCGACGATTCTTCCGGCAGACTGTATCACGCTGAATTACACGGATTATTATGGGACATCGACACGGGAAGAAACGAAAAGACTGGTGCCGGAATATCTCTCCATTGTCCGAGCAACGGAATGCAATATTCATTATTTGACGGCCTGATATACCCTCATCATGAGGATGCAAGGCCCGAACCAACTGCCCACAAAACTGACCGCTGCTATTAAGCAGCATGTGAGGGTATAACAACATCAAATTATAAAAATACGACGGGCAGCTGGATTTCTACAGCTGCCCGCCTGTTATTCAGAAAGGAAGGGAATTATGCACTTTTTAACATTAGCAGCTTTAGAAATCTCTCAGATACAGGAAGACAAGGAATTGGACAACCAAATAGCAGAGGCTCTGAAGGAATTAGAGATTCAGAAGCAAATTGAAACAAAGAATTTTATGCTGGACCTTGCGATTGTGAGATGCCAAAATCTTCAGTCATCATTCTCCCGTACAGTGAATGACGGCGTTTCTGAGCTGATGTATCCTTATTGTGCGTGGCTGGAGGATCCGGAATATCTGGAATTTGATAACCGGACAGAAAGACTGCGTGAAGAATACGAGAGCGTGGTTGACTGCATAAAGCTTCCCCAAGGCACAATTGTGGAGCAGTACGGCTATCCGATCTGGGGCAGATTTGTTGTCCGTGACGGAAAGGTGTTTCAAAGGGATGCAGGACCGCTTCATCATGAAAAGCGTACTAAGAAAGCAAAACGAATGATGGCTCTGCCTAAGTATCCCCGCAAAAAGCTCTATAGGAGTTTTGAGGAATATGCAGAAGAAAGATGCGGTTATTCTTTTGATGAAAAGCATCAGGGCTATGGATATTACTATAATCCAAACGCCATGTGGGACTGGTATTCCATTGGCGGGCGCTGGCCGGAGATGTTTCTGGTAAAAGATACCTGCACGGAGTATTCCATTGGTGAAAGAAGCTGGTGCAATTCAGATAGAAAAGAAGAAACACCGGATGGATATGTGTGGGTTTGTGCCGCCAGAAAAAAAGATATCGCATGGGAAGAGATGCGGGGCTGGAGAAATCAGAAAGCAAAAGAGCGCTTTTATAAGCTTGAGCAAATGTTTCTGGCAGGAAAGACCGATTCCGACTTTTATGGAGAAATCGTTCCGGACGGAGTTATACGCTGGGGCAGATACGTCTACCGAAAAGGCTCTACATTGGAAGAATACCTTGAGGAGTATGGGATTCCAAGCAACTGGAAGTACCCGATAGGCACGCATGATATTGTGGATGCAGACCAGTGGTTTAGCAAAGAGGACAGTGTGCTTGATTCAGAATCAGGCAGCTATGTCCCGGTAGAATGGCGCAGCTACATTGACGGTTACATTGATGGCACGGGTGAGGATACAGTATTGGTTGCCGTAGACTATCACATTTAAGGAGGATTCAGATGAACACGTATGTCGTTTGCATGGATTCATCATGGGTCCGTGATTCACAAATGTTTGATATTGTCGGTTTGACAGATGATGAACTGGCAGAAGTTGACATGTGCGGCACAGAAAACGAAAGAAGGTGGCACGATATGGAGCCGACTCCATTTATCGCAGTCATAAAAGCGGAAAACGAGGAGGAAGCCTGTAGAAAGGCAGCCATCGAAATGCGCTATGATCCACGCTGTCTGTTTGCCATAAAAGTATCAGAATGAAGGAGGTATCAAGAATGATTATCAATCGAATCGGTGCTGAGTTTGAATACGAAGGCACAACCTATGTAATCGGCGCTCCCATTGTGGGAACGCCGGAAAGCGAGTATGAGGGTCTGTATGGGACAATTACGGAAATCCGTGTCGGGGAGGATAAGGAAACGGAAAATGAAACGCCGGATCTGTACTGCTCCTTTGAGGTTCCTGTATTGCCCTGTGAAGTAAAAAAGCTGGAAGAGGTTTTTTCTGAACTGTATAGCCAGAAAAAGACCATTGACGACATCATTCTGGATTTTGTCATCATGGCTCCATCTATGGTGGAGCCGCTTGACGATCTGGAAGAGTGCCGCCAGCATCCAAGAATTTATATTCTTTTGGAAGATTGGGCGGTAGATGGCGAACAGGGGAACTCTTCAGAAGTCTATACAGATTTTAATGATGCAAAGCGCTTATTGGTACAGAAGCTGAAGGAAGAACAGGAAAGCGGTTGTATTCCCCAATGGACGGATAAGGAGAAGTTTGTGGAACATTCCGCAGACTCCCTCTATGAATGTTACATTGACGGTGAATACTGCGAAAACCATTATCATATCGCAATCATATCCCAGCAGCTTTGTGTCTCCAACCGGTTTGTCAGAGAAATGGGATGGATTTACAAGGCATCCTGCCAGCTTGAGGATTTTGTATCACAGGTGTCAGACTGGGATGAACTGGATCAGCTGACCGATGAGCAATACAACCGCATGGTTCAGGATCCACGTTTTCCGGAAAGGCTTCACAGTGCATTGGGGAAAAATGATTCTTATTGGGAGGCTTACTGGGAAACGGTTTCCGAGGTGGCTCATGCGTTTGTGGATGAGTATCTGAAAGAAAATGCGCATCCGGACTGTTATACGCCGGAACAGGACAATCCATACCCGCTGTGTGTCGGAAATGGAAGTGCGGCATGTAAAGAATGCTGTCTGTATGCAGAAATGGAGGCAAAGCCATGGGAACCATAAATACAAGAATCAGCTATCTTTACAGGGATGCTGACAACTATAAAATGCAAAATTCCTGCGTGATAATGGGCGTGATAACCGAAGCGCAGATTGCAGAAATCATCTCCTGTCTGGACTGTGGGGAATATTTTATTCCCCGGCAGGTGGGGCTTCCTGAAAAACGTTTTGACAGGTTTGACGAGGAAGCGGACCATTGCTGGTTTGAATTAAGTGCGGATGGGTTTGAGGTTACAGAAAATGTTTCCAATATTGACATGACTGTGAGCCAGCTCCTGGAGTTGTTTCATAAGGCAAAAAATAGCTGGCATGATGAGGTGCTGTGAGGAGGCGATGAAAGTGTTGCATAACCAAACAAATGCGAAAGCAGGGCAAATGAGTATTGTCCTGGAAAATCTCAGTATCACGAAAGATAAAATATCTGCAGTTTTAAAGCGGAGATGGCTGGCTTGCTATATGCTCTATGACTGGAATTACCGTCATGCAGAGCATACGTTTGCCACAAATGAAATGGAACGATTCCAAAAGGCTATTAAGACTCTTAACAGACATCCATGTACTGCTTCTGAACTGGATCAAAAGTTGACCAAAGCCTATAACAGGGTCTTGATGGAAGATGTAGAATCTTTTATTAGACAGCACATGAAAGTCTGGTCTGCGGATCGAACTGTGGTAGAGTTAGAAATTGCACGAGCGGAAGCAGAAATGCTTCAGTGTTAGAGAGGAGGTGGCATTATGCCTTATAAAAGCGAATCAAGGCCGTTGACCAGCATTGTCTCCTATCCGGAGCGTGGCGAAGGCGGCAATAACCGTTATCGGGGGAACTGCTCTCCCAGACTGATTGAGGATCTTTTAGGGTTCTTTCGCCCGGGAGAAATCTGTGACTACATGTGTGGCAGCGGGACGACCAAAGCAGCGGCGGACAAATTGGGCATTGGCAGTCATCTGTATGATCTGCACAGCGGATTTGATATCATGAACTGTGAAATCCCGGAGCGTCCGGAGTTCATCTTCTGGCATCCTCCATATTGGGATATCGTCACGTTTTCGGATGTCATGTATAAAGCTTCTGATGTCCAAAAGAACTACGGTTATGACCCGAGACAGTATGATCTGTCGCGCATACCGGACTGGGAAAGCTTTGTTGATAAAATGAATTATGCCATGATGAAGCAGTTTTCCGCCCTTGAAAAAGGAGGCAGGATGGCGGTTTTGATGGGAGACATTAAGAAAAAAGGTGTGCTTTACAGTATGCTTTCTGAAATCATCAAGCCGGGTTCCTTGGAGAATATCATTATCAAGGCCCAGCATAACTGCTTTTCAGACAAGATCCAGTATAGCGGAAAATTCATTCCGATTCTGCATGAATATGTGATGATTGTCCGAAAGGATTCACCGCTTCTGGTTCCGATTATTATGGCAAAGAAAGCGGAGGTCGATATCCGGGATATGCCGGGAGCGACATGGCGTGATGTGGTTGCTGCCGTTTTAGAACAGTGCAGCGAGCCGGTGACGCTCACGTTTCTCTATGAGAAAATAGAGCCGCACAGAAAAGCACAGGCAAATAAGTGGTGGAAAGAAAAAATCCGCCAAACGCTTCAGATCAATCCTACATACTTCTTTCATGATGGCAGGGGAATGTGGTCTTTGAACAGAAGCGCAGCATAGTATCTGCGTCTGGGGGATGTCTTTTGTAGGCATCCCTCAGTTGCTTTAACTATATGTAGAAGAAGGATGGTTTTTTTGCTATAATACAAATATATTTGTAGATAGGAGGAGAAATATGTCTGCTTATTATAATCCGGAAACGTACAGAAAAATTATCAGAAATGGTGAAGAATGTTGGGTATATGATTGGGGCAAGAATGCCGATATAAATTCATTCAATTATATGATAGACCGATGGGGTGGCACCCAGCAAAAATTTTTTATCAATGGCGAGACCAGACAATATTTTCTTATTGATAAACAAGAGCGTACTGTCATGGAAATATTAAATCCTGAAGTAATAAGGTTCTTGTATGAGCATCTTTATATGGCGGAAATTAACGAAACTTTTATTGAACTGTTTACCTCAATCGGTAGGTTTAAGACAGTGAAGTACGAGTAGGTTCTGATTTTTTCTTAGGGATGTCGTTTCGGCGGCATCCCTTTTTGTATAATTGTTTTCATTTAGGACATACTAATTTCCAAGACTTCTATTTACATTTGCACTTCAACTGTGTATAATATGAAGCACGAATGTAAATAGAAGTCAAGGAGGTGTATTGACACGGATACGATTTGGGCTAAAATTCAAACGATTGCCGAAAATAGCAATGGGTTTGTTAAGACTTCGGATATTGAAGCGGCTGGAATCAGCAGACCGATGCTGAAGAAGTATGTTGATATGGGAAAATTAGATCCAGTGCGGAAAGGGCTATATACTTTGACCGATGAATTTACTGACGAGTTTGCGCTTCTTCAGGCGCAAAGCGCAAAGATAATATATTCATATGGCACCGCACTGTTCTTTTGGGGGATGTCGGACAGGACGCCGAACATCTTGGATATAACACTGCCTCGCGGAACGAACATCAGTAGATTAAGGCGCGATAATCCGAATTTGCGTTGTCATTATGTGCAGACAGAAGTTTACGATCTTGGAATAACAGAAACAAAATCCCCTCAAGGCGGGATGGTAAAGCTTTATGACCGAGAGCGCTGTATTTGTGATGTGATTCGGGATAAGGATCAAATTGAGCTGCAGCTTTTTACGCAGGCAATTAAGGACTATTTCAAGACAAATCCGAATAACAGAAAACTGCTGAAATATGGCAAGATATTTGGAATTGAAGATAGGATTAGAACATATATGGAGGTTTTATAATGAAGACACCGGAGCAACTAAAAGGAGCCATTCGCAGCATGGCAGCGAAGAAAAATCTTCGTGCACAGGAGGTACTGCAGATGTTTTTATTTGAAAGAATCATCGAGCGTTTGGCAGTCTCATCCTTTCGGAACAATTTTATTTTGAAGGGCGGGCTTTTGATATCATCAATGATCGGTATTGGTGAACGCACTACAATGGATATGGACACAACGGTGCGTGGTATTCAGATGGAAGAAGATGAAATCGTTGCAGCTGTAAAGCAAATTATTTCAACGGATGTCAACGACGGCATTTCATTTGAATATGAAAAAATCGAACCGATTCGAGAGGAGGATGCCTATAATAATTTTCGTGTACATTTGCGGGCAAAATACGGAAAAATTGACAGTCCTATGAAAATTGATGTCACAACCGGAGACATTATAACACCGGCGGCGATACAATATGATTTCCCGTTGATTTTCGATGAAAAAACAGTTTCTATAATGGCATATACTTTGGAAACGGTTCTTGCTGAAAAATATGAAACGATTATCCGTAGAAATATCGGAACAACCCGGGCAAGAGACTTTTATGATTTACATACTCTTTTCCGGAGTCGAAAAGAAGAAATCAATGTGGACATTTTACGCATGGCAGTCATACATACCGCTCAAAAGAGAGAGTCCGTGGAGGATATCCGCGATTGGAAAGCGATTATCAAGGATATACGTGAAGAGCCGCAGATGTATCTTTTGTGGGATAAGTATATTGTCGAAAATAAGTATATTGGGGAGCTTGAATTTCATCAAGTCCTTGACACAGTGGATGAAGTAGCGAACTTGCTGGCATTCTGAAAAACAGCATATGTGCTCTTTTCCCAGTGGATTGACTATGGCGAACAAATCTGTTATAATATCCATATCAGTATCAAGTTTGGCTACGGTCGAACACAGTTTAACAGAGTTTATCAAAGTGTCATTTGCAATTATGCAGATGGCACTTTTTTTGTTTTCCGGCCAATTTATCTTGGGCATAAGCCAGCAGTCTTTCGAGATTGCTGGCTTTTGTTATATATCAAGGCGGCAATCCCGTCAGAAAAGAAAGGAGCATGAAATATGCAAAAACAATGTCAGGATGGTTTTTACACCACATTCAGTTCCTATCGTAAAATGCTTGATTATCACCAGGAACAGTCTATGAACAGCCGTTGGATCAAAAGTAAGGTCAGCGACCTTGAGATTCAGCCGTTGGGCAAAGGCTCTGCTCTGAGTGTTGATCTGTCGGCTTTTGCGGCAGGAACCACACAGGACGCTGTGGATGACACAGCGGACAATCTCGGTCTGGCAATGCGTGTTAACGGAGAACTCTTCCCTATGCGCATGACAGCCTACAAAAGTCTTTTGGACAGGGCAAAAATTGGTGGCACGGCGCTTCCAAAACTGAGCCGTGAAGTGCTGGCGGAGGTATTAAATGCCTGCCTGCGCCTTTATTCAGCAGATGCACTTTTGCTGATTCGTGATGAGAAGGTAGCAGCAGTTCATTCTGGCGATGCAGTTGATTATTCGGTGCTGCCAGTAGATGAACTTCTCGCTACATTGAAGGGAAAGTTGGATGCACAATTCAACGGAAATGTATTTGAGTCTGGATACTGTGACCATGCGATGGTAAGCGCGTCATGGACAATGCCGAATCAGAAAGAAGATTTGATTGGAACATATGCGAAACTTTTGTCCTCACTGGGGAAGGGGACGATGTCTTCCAAACTGATGCCGGGAGTCCGTTTTATGAGTTCGGATACCGGAGTGGCTTCGGCAAAGGTTTCGGCTCTCCTGATGAGTGGAAAATGTTCTATCCATATCGGGGGCTGCATCGCAGTTGACCACAGGCATCAGTCCAAGGTTTCCGACTTTGATACGGCGTTGGATCAGCTGTTTGCCCAATTTGGGGATAGCATTGCCAAACTGCAGAAACTGCTGGAGATCCATTTGGATTATCCGGTAAACGCAATGACCAGGGTATGTAAAAAACTGAGTCTGCCCAAAAAGGCTGCAGTCGAAGCTATCGCCATGTACGAGATGGCATACGGAGGCGGTCCGGCGACAGCCCATGACGTATTTCTTGCCATGCAGGAGATCCCGTTTATTTTGAGGACTGAGAATACGCCGGAAAGTAAGATGTTGGTCATAGAAGAAAATATGGCTCGTGCGCTTTCATTCAGGTGGAGTGATTATGACCTTGCAAAGGCGGTGAGTTACTGATGGCAAAACCAATTATTCTTTGTGATACCGCAGGTATGACGAATGACAGATGGCTGGAATGCCGTATGCACGGCCCCAAAGGGGATATTCCCTATACAGTGGGCGGTAGCGATGTTGCAGCTATTTTTGGTGTATCACCATGGACGACTCCGCTGGAGCTGTGGAAAATCAAAAAAGGGCAAATGAAGCCTGCAAAAAAAGCCAATGCCAATCAATTGCAGATGGGTCATCTTTTGGAGCCGATTGCTGCCTATTGGTATGGTGCAAAGACAGGCAACACCGTTATGGAAGACACGAATCTATATCAGCACGCAGATCATTCTTATGCTCTTGCCAATTTCGACCGGCGCTTTACACGGGCGTCCGATAACGAACCGGGAATTTTGGAGTGTAAAAGCTGTACTTATCACAAAGCGGATGAGTGGGCAGATGGAGCGATTCCGCTCTACTATGAAATGCAGCTGAGGTTTTATCTTGCGGTAGCGGATGTGAACATTGGCGCTTTTTCTGCCGTTTGGGGAAATAATCCGGACAATGATCTGGCAATGCCTGAGATTATTCGTGATAAGGCGAAGGAGGATATGATTTTTGAACGCCTGGACGAATGGATCTGGAGCCTTGAGAATGATAAACCCCCGACAATGGCGGATGTTGCACCAAAGCTTGCTTTGGAGTCACTGGCAAGGATTTATGGTGCAAGTCAGGCGGGACTTCCAACAATAGAGTTTTCCCGCAAGTATGAATCGCCCTTGCGCAGAATCGCAATGCTTCAAGGGAAGATCTCTGAATGCAACAGAGAAATCAAAACATATGAAAAGGAGATTGAAGCACATAGTGTGCGAATTGCCGAAGTCATGAAGGAGCATGAGCATGGCGTCTTGGAAACGACCAGCGATAAGCTTTTGATTGATTTCGTGACAAAAACAACCCGCAGGCCCGATTCCAAAGCCTTGAAGGAAAAATACCCGGCAATTTATACTGATGTTCTAAAAGCATCGGAAAGCCGCAAGGTAAAGGTGTCGGTCCAGCCAATTTAGAAAGGAGACCATAATGGAAAATATTTATCATGAAGGTTGGGAGCAGGAGTTGGTTTATCAGTTCCTGCCATATGACAGGTGCAAAAAGAGGGCGTATATCTGCTCGCCGCTCAGTGCAGACACGAATGAAGGGATTGCACAGAACATGCAGGCGACAAGGGCGTATATGTTCTATGCCATGAAAAAGATGAGCATGAACGCAAGTGCGCCACATGCGTACCTCCCGATGATCCTTTGCGACAATATTCCATCTGATAGAGCGCTTGCCCTTCAGTTCGGTCTGGAACTGCTGAAAGGCAGCGATATCCTGCTGATATGCGGTAACCGGATCAGCAGTGGGATGCGTGGGGAAATTGCCCATGCAATCTGCCTGAAGATGCCGATGATTGCTTTTGATGAGGGTGTATACCTGCAAGTACAAAAGGAACTGACAAAGCGTGGCTGCGATAAGCGGAAAGTTCGCCTGGACAGGGAGAATTTCTTGATGGGTATCTCTGCTCCTTTGTCATATCTTGAAAATGCGGCGATGTTCCGATGAAAGGACAACTGGCTGCAGCTTCACAAAAAACTCCCGTTGTATCTTTGGATACGATTCGGGAGTTTTTTGTATCTATAACACGACTCAGAGAAAGGAGTAAAAATTTTGCTATGTGAATTTGATAGGCTCATATATCCACAAAGTATTACGGCTGTTGATGCCAGCAGTTATATGATTGCGCTCTACAACCCATGCGAAAAGATCAAAGATAGCACAGGGAACACGGTTACACAGGTGAAGGCAGTGGGATATTGCTTACCTATATCGAGCAACCTGCGCTACGACATGTTTGGGCATTGGAGTAAAAATCCCAAATTTGGCATCCAGTTTGAAGTGGAGAGTTATAACGAAGTGATAATACCGACGAAGGAAGGCATTATTGCCTATCTTTCTTCCGGGCAGATTAAAGGGATTGGTCCAAAAATAGCGGAGAAAATTTACGCAGCTTTTGGTCAGCAGTCACTGGAGATACTGGATAAAGAACCGGAAAGGCTCCTTGCCATACCGGGTATCAGTGAGATAAAACTGAAAAAAATCTATGATTCCTATCTGGTCAATCGTGGCGCCCGGGATGTGGTGGCGTTTCTGTCACCACATGGCATTACGCCGAACCGAGCGGTACGCCTGTATAAGGAGTATGGGGAAAAGACGATGGATATTGTAAAAAATCATCCCTATCAGCTCTGCGACATGGCCGGGATTGGTTTCAAGACGGCAGACCATATCGCTATGAGCATGGGGTTTGACCGGCTATCGACAGAGCGTGTGGATGAAGGACTCTTGTATACGCTGGAGGATGCGGAAGCCAAAGGTCATCTCTGCATGGAGAAACATGAGTTTGTGAAAGCCTGCCTAAAAATTCTGGATACGCCTGCGTTAACAGCAGAAATGGTGGCGAACCGTGCCGCCAGGCTGGTTTTCGGCGGACAGTTGGTGTCGTACCAGGGCAATGTGTATAGGGCAAAGACCGCACATGTGGAAGAACAGCTTGCCTCCGCCATTCATCAGCAAATGAAGTACCGGAAGATGCACAGCTATGGGGATTTGGATGCTGCCATAGATGCAGAGGAGCAGAAGCTGAAAATGAAGTTTGCACTGGAGCAGCGCGAAGCGGTAAAGATGGCTCTGACGCAGGGGCTTTCCATTATCACTGGTGGACCTGGAACAGGAAAGACTTTGATACAACGTGCCATTTTAGATATTTATCAAAAAAACAATCCCAAAAGTGAAATCTGCTGTTGTGCCCCTACGGGTAGGGCAGCAAGGAGGATGGAGCAGGCAACTGGTGTTTCGGCTTCAACTGTTCATAAAGCCCTTGGGCTGATGGCGGATGAGGACGGAGACTATGATGGACCCGAAGCGCTTACTGCAGATCTGATTGTGGTAGATGAGATTTCCATGCTGGATGTTTATCTGGCTGAATATCTGTTTGATGCAGTGAAATATGGCGCCCAGATGGTGCTGATTGGCGATGCAGATCAGCTGCCTTCAGTGGGACCTGGCGCAGTGCTCAGTGAGATGATTGCCAGCGGATGTATCCCAGTTGTACGGTTGGACAAGGTATTTCGCCAGAATGCGGGAAGCCGCATTGCGACAAATGCGAAGCTGATCCGCCATGGGAATGTGGGCCTGGAGTATGGGAATGACTTTCAGTTTATCAATTCTCCCAGGCTTTCTGATTCTGCTGAACTCATTGTCGATCTTTATCTGCAGGAAACGAAAGAATACGGGGTCGATAATGTGGCGCTGCTTACGCCATACCGGCAGAAGACGGAAACCGGAGTCAATGCACTGAATGAGTGTTTGCGTGAGAAGGTGAACCCTCCGGATACGCAGAAACCGGAAGTTGTTTTCGGAAACCGGAAATTTCGGTGTGGGGACAAGGTCATGCAGATCAAAAACCATGATGATGTCAATAACGGTGATATCGGGTATGTCAGAAAAATTATTCGCATTGGCGATGACACTACGGTTCATGTGGACTTTGGTGACGGGCGCATGAAAGAGTACGATTCCAGTGAATTGGATATGTTGGATTTAGGTTATGCCTCTACTATCCATAAATCACAGGGAGCGGAGTACCAGTCCGTCATCATCAATCTGCAATGCGCCCATTCCATCATGCTGACGAGGCCTCTTATCTATACGGCAATTACACGAGGAAAAGAGCGTGTAACCATTGTCGGGGAAAAAAGGGCGCTTTGTATTTCCATTAAAAGAACTGACACAGAAAAACGCGGCACCTGCCTTGCTAAGCGGCTGCAGGCGCTTGCTTGAAGAAAGGAGCAGCTATGGCTACAATATTAGATCAATATCTTGAGAAACAAAATACCATCAGATCCCAGATTGCTGAGAACAGCCTTCCCCCGGAGGACTTGCTGATTATGCAGGAACTCAATTATCGCATTTGCGTCTTGGAGACATTTCAATCTTTTTGCAAGTCTGCGCCAATTACACTGGATACAAAGGTCATGGGCTATCACTTTCAGATGGTAGATGCGTATGTGCGCTTCACCTTAAATGAAAGACGATTTGGATTAAAAGCCGATGCAGAAGGCCAGAAACGACGTGAAACAGCACTGAGCTCTTTTGAGCATGTTGTACAGGACGGCAGAAAGCGGTTTTCCAGCTTTAAGGCAGGGACGCAGGAGCAGTACAAAATAAGTATCAGTCAATATATCCATACAATTCTGCCAGTTTGGATGCAGTATCGGAACACATATATCAATTTATAAGGAGGCTACAATTATGAGTCAGAATAACTCGAATGAGAAGGCGGCAATGCTCGCTAAGATCGAAACAATTCATCAGGTGGATGGATTTGATCCCACACCATTTGCTGTGGATTATACGGACTTGGGAACCGGAGAGGTGCGTAAGCGCCTTCCGGTCATGATACAGATGGCGTGGTTCCGTCTGAAATATCCAGAAGGACGCATTGCTGTACAGGTGAATCCTGCAAAGGATTGCTTTGTGGCAACAGCCCGCGTGTATCCAAACTATAAGGATGCGGCGGACTGTTATCTGGCAGAAGCGACGGCATCCAGAGGATATTGTGAGGAGAAACCTTCAGTTTCACCACGGGAATGGGCACAGACGGCTGCTGTTGGAATTGCTCTACGAAATGCAGGCTTTGGACTTCAGTTTTCCATGGCAGGTGAAGATTTTGAGTCTTCTGCTGTGGATGAACTGGGAATCTCCGCCGATCAGGCTCAAACAGTATCAGCAGAGAAACAAGAGATGACAGAACCAAAATCGGAACCGGCACAAGAGGAATATACCGTAATTGAACCGGTACAAAAGGAACTGACTCCAGAAGAAAAGCTGGCACAGGCAATGAATGTGCCTTGCCCAATCTCAAAATTCAGCGGAAAAACACTTGGAGAGGTATTATCGCTGGATCCCGGTGCAATTAAATGGGTGGCAACAAAATTCACTGGCGGCGAGGAAATTAAAGCTGCTGCGAAACTGATTTGTGAATTTTCTATTCAACAGACAATTGCATAACAGGTGCTAAAGACCAGGGGATTCATGCAGTCATCCTCTGGCCGTGAACAAGACGAAAAGGAGGACAAAAAAATGTGTAAAAGAACGAAAAAACTTCGTTTCAAATGGGAGCTTGGAGATGAAATGGTCTCACTGCATGTCAACCAATATGCTTATGACGGGCGGTTGCACATCGGTATGATTAATTATGGAGAAGATGGTCCGGAACCCTTTGCAGACATGACGATCAATCTACCGGCATATGATCTGGAGGATAACGAAGCATTCATTAACGGAGATATCAGTAAAGATCTGTTAAGGTTTATCAGGGAGAACAAACTGGGAAAAGTGCTGCCTTACACCGTGAAATCCGGATATGGCAGATATGCGGCGGTGGCCTTCGATCTGGAAAAGCTGGCGGAATACGATCCTTCAGGGGTTGCGTCGTTTAAGGAAAACTGTGGGTTATAGGGAAAACAGCAATGAGAAGAGGCGGGGGACAGCGTGCTGTTCCCCGCAAGTTTGAAAAAGGAAAGGAGGCAGCATGGAAATATTTCATATGAGCGACGTTGTTTCGCTGCTGGGAATCCCGATGCCGCCGTCTGGAAGAAGCTCCTATTATGTGCAGTGTCCCTGCTGTGACGAAAACCCACGGAAAAAGCATTTGAACATCAATTTGAAAAAAGAAGTGTATCGCTGCCCGCGGTGCGGAATATCTGGTGGTATATTTGATCTGTACTCATTATATACCGGGGTTCCGCGTGACAAAGTGCGAAAAGCTCTGGTGGAGAAACTGGGAATGCCTGATAACCGGCCTAAACCCCAAAAGAGGATACAGCCGCAGGCAAAGCCTGAATGCCCAATAACGGATGTTGATACCCGACATGCCACATACAGTGCGCTGCTCGATAAGCTGACGCTGGCGGCAGACCATAAAGAGAACCTGCTTGGCAGAGGGTTGATGGAGGATGACATTATTCGGCTTGGATACAGGACAACACCTGTGGTCGGTATGACAGCGATTGCCGGCAAACTTCAGTCCGAAGGGATGTACTTAGCTGGGGTTCCTGGTTTTTACAGGAATGAAAGCGGTACATGGACTTTCATTCATGAAGAACGCGGTATCTTAATTCCAATGAGAGATCGGAAAGGAAGAATTCAGGGGCTTCAGATACGCAGAGATAAGGTGAAAAAGAGAAAATTTCGATGGGTATCCAGTACAGAGCGGCCGGATGGTTGCCCTGCAGAAGGATGGACACATCTTGCAGGCCCGGTTAGGCCTATGCTGGTGCTGACAGAAGGTCCTATGAAAGCTGACGTGATTCATGCACTGACTGGTCTGACAGTGCTGGCGGTTCCTGGTGTTAATTCTCTGACACAGCTTGAAACAACCCTTAGCGATTTACGTGCAGAAGGGGTTGCAGAGATTAAGACTGCTTTTGATATGGATTTTGCGACCAATTACCATGTACAAAACGGTTACAACAATCTTCTCAGTCTTCTTGGCAATATGGGATTTCAGTTCGGTACGTACCTGTGGGATCCACGCTATAAGGGACTGGATGATTATATCTGGGAATATTGTTTTCAAAAGAAGCATTAAAACTGGGGTGGAGCAAAAATGCTTCACCCTTTTTCGTGCGTTTTTTCAATCGAATGCGTATAAAAGTTGTAAATACGCATGGCGAATCGTGTAATGATAAATATAAGAATAATTTTTGCAGGAGGTATACATATGTTAATCGCAATCGACCACGGCAACTACGCTGTAAAGACCACAAACCATTCCTTTATTTCCGGGCTTTCTGAGCACACGGTGAAGCCGCCCATGACAGATGAGATTGTGGAGTATGGAGGAAAATATTGGACCTTGAGCGGACGCCGTCTGAGTTATATGAGGGATAAAACCCAGGATGACCGATATTTCATCTTGACATTATTTGCAATCGCCAAAGAACTGGAGAACAGAGGCAATTATACGCCGGTCGAACAGATTCAGCTGGCTGTTGGACTACCACCTGAGCATTTTGGCGCTTTAAAAGACAGATTCGCCAATTATTTCAAAAGAGACGGAATTATCAAATTTGTTTATGGTGACAGGCCATACAGCATTAAGATAGACCGTGTTATGGTGTTCCCGCAGGCATATGCCGCTGTTATTCCCCAGAGCAGTCTGGTGGTTCATACGGTTCGTATGTTTATCGTTGATATTGGTGGTTATACCACCGATGTGCTGCTCTTGAAGAATGGAAAACCAGATTTGCAGTTTTGCCGGAGCCTGGAAACTGGTATTATTACTATGAACAATGAAATCATACGAAAGGTTGGTGCGCTTCATGATATGCGTATCGAAGATGAGCATATTAGTGCAGTGCTTCAGTGCGAGAATACCATTCTGCCGGAGGATGTCAAGGAGACAATTCGTGAAGCGACGAAGTTACATGCACAGGATATTCTGAACCAGCTTAGAGAATTGCAAGTGGATTTGCGTTCTAATCCGGCAGTTTTTATCGGAGGGGGAAGTATTCTTTTAAGGCCTTTCCTGATTAATTCGCCTCTGGTAGCAAAGGCGGATTTTGTGGAATCTCCGAATGCGAATGCTCTGGGATATGAAATGTTGGGCAGGAAAACGCTTTCTCTTCGTCCACTTGGATAAGGGACGGAGGGACAATATAATGAAAAAGGATGGAAAATACCGCTTCTCGCTTCAATTTAGCGCAGATTCAGAGGAACAGGTAAGGGCTGGAGAGTTGCTTGAAAGGCTGGGAAACAGGAAAAGTGCGGTTGTTGTTGCAGCCTTGAATGATTATCTTGATTCTAACCCGAATTTACAGGATGCACATTGTAAAATAGAAGTCAAGCTAACACCTGGCTATAATCGAGATGGAATTGAGGAAATCATACGGCGCATTGTTGAGGAAAGACTTGCAGCGGTTCGCCGTGACGAACCCCAGATGGCTTTTTCAGAGGAGAGTAAGACAGATACTCTGGAGGCAGACATTGCACAGATGTTGGACAACCTGGATATGTTTTCATAGACCGACAGTGCATATAATAGGTTCAACGATGGCTTTTTAACGCTTAAAAATTAAAAAAGTCCATGTAAATGAGTTGATATTCCACTTATAGTGCGTATATTGGAATATCAAGTTCTTCAATTCCATTGTCAGATTATATAAAATAGAAATGTAAGGAGAATGTAAAACCATGGACTATGTTATTTTAGGCAAGAATATTCGGAAGTACCGACAAATGCGCGGATTGCGCCAGGAAGATTTGGCGGAGATCTGTGATTGCGGGAATAGCCATATCGGCCAAATAGAAAATGCGAGAGGGATTCCAAGTCTGGATATGATTGTACGGATTGCAAATGCTCTTTCAGTAACAGTAGATCAATTGCTCAGAGAGTATTATTCGGAACCTGAGAAGGTCTATTTGCGAGAGATTGCGGAACGTATTGAGAAGTATCCGGTAAAGCAGCGTGTATACGCTTGCGAAGGTCTGGCTGAATTTTTGAATACCATTGAAAAATTCAGTCAAACAGATGAATGATACGCATATAACCAAACAGAAAAAAGTTTACGCTTTATAGAACGGCTATGCTACACGAAAGTGCAGTATGGTCGTTTTTTGTTATCTGAAAACAAGGAGGTGGTCCCATTGGATTAAACCATTGACAGCTGCAAAAAGGTAACAAGTCGAGAAAATTAAGGCACGCCATCACGGCGTGCCTTAACTTTTGCCCTGGTGGTGTGCCCCGTAAGGAGGTACAAAGATGAACCACCAGCAGAAGTCTGAACGTGACGAGCTGCGGGCCAGATTTACAGTTTGGCTGGAAACTACAGTTTACCGGGCCAGACTCAAATATTTGGAACGGGAGAAACCCAAGGTAGATACAGTTTCAATTGAGGAATTACCAGAGAGCGCTTTATCTGTTTTTAAACAAACCTCATATTGTGAAATATCAGGATCTGCTTTTGATTTTGAAGAGGAACGGTTGGCAGAGGCGTTTGCAAAACTGCCAATAAAACGACAGGAGATACTGACAATGCTGTTTGTGGAGGAGCGAAAACCGGAGGAAATTGCCCGGCTATTAAATTGTTCTCCCCAGCATGTTTACGACCAGCGTTATCAGGCATTGAAGAAGCTGCGCATAGCATTGACAAAGGATGGTGATAAATTTTGAATCACATAGAATTTGAAAAGATGCTTCAGGCGGCAGTTTCCGGCAGTCATGAGGCTCTGGAGCAACTATTTTTGCTGTATGCACCGTTAATTGATAAACATAGTAAAATTGACGGCCGGATAGATGAAGATTTAAGACAGTATCTATTGATACATATCGCACTCAATATTTCAAAATTTGTCATTTAGGTGAAGACGGTCTCAGGTTTTTCTGAGGCCGTTTTCATATTTTTATAAATTCTGTTCGAGATTTGAGAGATGATGAGGCTTTTTGTAGGTAAAGGCATCCCCATGCCATGGCACCTTGCTACGAAAATAAAACACGTAGCAAAAAACTGAACCTTGACAACAAATGTTTTCAACAATTATGAAAGCATCACTATAAAGCAGTCACAGTATTGGCTGCCTGTAGTGAGAGATTGA
>NZ_JALIFQ010000038.1:0-27078 GCF_022867815.1 Blautia sp. NSJ-175 | reverse complement strand
AACCAGCGAATATATTTGACAGAGTATCCAGAATATTTGGATAAGAAAACCGATGGCTTTGACTGTTATCAGTCTACACCATCGGTTTTCTCATGTCCAGCTAACCTCTGAACAGTAACGGGGCTGCCGCATGCATGTGCGGCAGCTCTTTGTCGTGGTTGACAAGGCAGGAACAAAGAGGGTAAAATAGAAATATCAATGATTCCGGCCCCAGTGATATCCGGCGGAAGGAAGAGGAAAACAACATGAAGAGACAATTATCCTTTGAGAATGAAAAGGAACTGATGCTGGTGGGAAAGGCGCTCGCCTCAGAGATTCGGATTCGTATCCTGAAGCTTCTGGATGAAAATCCCCTGTGCGTCAATGAAATCGCGGAGATTCTGCAGATTCCGCCCTCCTCAGCAGCTTTAAATGTCCGTGTACTTGAGGAAGCAGGACTTATCAGAACCGAGTTAAAACCCGGGGTCCGGGGCTCCATGAAGCTCTGCATCCGGCAGAACGAGGAACTGGTGGTTCATTTTCAGCAGGCAAAAGGAAAAAAGCATGAGGAACTCATTTCCATGCCTGTGGGCAATTATGTGGATTATAAAATAACGCCCACCTGCGGCATGGTCAATGATGAGGAGTATATTGACGGGGAAGACGAGCCACGGTGCTTTTATGATCCAAGGCGGACCACTGCCAAGCTGGTTTGGTTCTCCTCCGGTTATCTGGAATACCGGTTCCCCAATGCGGGGATTCAGGGAAGCCTGGTAAAGCGTTTGGAGATATCCGCGGAGCTGTGTTCAGAAACCGCAGATTATGATCTGGACTGTCCCTCAGACATCACACTGTGGGTCAACGGCGTGGACGCGGGAACCTGGGCCTGTCCCAGTGACTTCGGAGGCAGAAGAGGCAAGCTGAATCCGGACTGGTGGGAAGATAAGAATTCCCAGTACGGCAATCTGAAAAAATGGGTGATGGATACAGAGGGAACGTATCTGGACGGCGTGAAGGTGAGCGACGTTCCGGTATCCGGATATGATCTTGTGGAAGGCCCTTACATCTCGGTGCGTATCGGCATCAAGGAGGATGCGGAGCATATCGGCGGTGTCAATATCTTCGGCAGCAGTTTTGGGGATTACCCCCAGGATATCCTTATGCGGATTGAATATTGAAAAAAATATTTCCTGTGTTATAATAGGAACAGGAAAATTGTTTTAAAACAAAATTAATATAACTAATGTGCCTGCAGAATGCATCAGTTATATTGGAACATAGGAGGTAGGGAGGATGAAGCGAAAACTGCAAAACCGGTTTTGCGAGCTGTTTGGCGCAGACGGCGACATCCGTTTCTATTTTTCACCCGGCCGTGTGAACCTCATCGGGGAGCACACAGACTACAATGGAGGACATGTATTTCCCTGTGCCCTCACAAACGGTACATATGGAGCGGCGAGAATCCGGAATGACCGGAAACTGCGCCTTTACTCCGAGAATTTCAGCAACGCGGGGGTTTTTGAGACCAGCCTGGATGACCTGGCCTATCATGACAGGGCAGGGTGGACCAACTATCTGAAAGGTGTTATCTGGACCTTCTGCTCCAAGGGATACCCTGTGGAGAGAGGGCTTGACCTGGTGATCGGCGGCAATATTCCCAATGGTTCAGGGCTTTCCTCCTCCGCATCCATAGAGCTTCTTATGGCTATGGTTTTAAAAGATTTGTTTGGCTTTTCGGATATGAGCAAAACAGATATGGCCCTTTTCGGACAGTATGCGGAGAATAAATTCTGCGGTATGAACTGCGGGATCATGGACCAGTTTACTGTGGCCATGGGGAAGAAAGGCCATGCAATTTTCCTGGACACCAGCGATCTGGATTATAAATATGTGCCCATCAAACTGGGAAATGCTTCCCTTCTCATCGCTGTCAGCAACAAGAAAAGAAGGCTGACAGATTCCAAATACAATGAAAGAAGAAGGGAATGCGAGGCAGCGCTTCGGGAGCTTCAGTCAATCGTAAATATTCGTTCACTGGGCGAATTGACGGAGGAGGCTTTCGAGGAGGTCAAGGAGATCATCAAAGACCCGGTGCATGTCAGGCGTGCACGCCATGCGGTCTATGAGAACCAGCGGACCATACAGGCGGAAAAGGCTCTCAGGGAGCATGACCTGAAGCTGTTCGGCAGGCTTATGAATGAGTCACACATCTCACTGAGAGATGACTACGAAGTTACGGGAAGGGAGCTGGATACCCTGGCAGAGGCAGCCTGGAACCAGCCCGGCGTCCTGGGATCCCGCATGACAGGTGCAGGCTTTGGCGGCTGTACGGTCAGTATTGTGGAGGACGGCTTTGTGGATGCGTTTATTCGGAATGTGGGCTCTTTTTATAAGAAGAAAATTGGTTACGGTGCGGATTTCTACAGAGTGGAGATTGGTGACGGGGCCAGAAGAATCGGATAACAGGAAGGGGAAATACTATGTTAAACAACAGTATTAAAAAACTTGTGCAGTACGGATTGGAGACAGGCCTGGTGCCTGCATGTGAGAGAAATTATACCATCAACCTGCTTCTGGATTTATTCCGTCAGGACGATTACGAGGAACCGGCAGAGGAGTATGAGAATGTGGACCTGGAGGAAACTCTGGGTGAACTCCTTGATGAGGCTGTAAAGCGCGGCCTTATTGAAGACAGTATCGGCTACCGCGACCTGTTTGACACCAAGATCATGAACTGCCTTATGCCGCGTCCGGCACAGGTGCAGGAAAAATTCTGGAAGGAATACGAGAAATCCCCGGAGACAGCCACGGATTTCTTCTATAAGCTGAGCCAGGACAGCGATTACATCCGCCGCTATCGGATCAAAAAGGACAGAAAATGGACGGTGGACAGCCCGTACGGCACCATTGATATCACCATTAACCTGTCAAAACCGGAAAAAGATCCGAAAGCCATCGCAGCAGCTAAAAATGCAAAGCAGAGCAGCTATCCGAAATGTCTTCTCTGTATGGAGAATGAGGGATACGCAGGCCGTCTGAACCATCCGGCCAGAGAAAACCACAGGATCATCCCCATCACCATCAATGACAGCGGCTGGGGCTTCCAGTATTCCCCGTATGTGTACTACAATGAGCACTGCATTGTGTTCAACGGACAGCATGTGCCCATGAAGATCGAGAGAAACGCCTTTGTGAAGCTCTTTGACTTTGTAAAACTGTTCCCTCACTATTTCCTGGGCTCCAATGCGGATCTGCCTATCGTAGGCGGCTCTATACTGAGCCATGACCATTTCCAGGGAGGGCATTATACCTTTGCCATGGCGAAAGCACCCATGGAGGAGAGTGTGACCATACCGGGTTATGAGGATGTGGAGGCCGGCATTGTGCACTGGCCATTGTCCGTGCTCCGTATCCGTCACAGGGATGAGAAGCGCCTCATTGACCTGGCGTCACATGTGCTTGAAAACTGGAGAGGCTACACCGATGCGGATGCTTTTGTCTTTGCCGAGACAGACGGAGAACCGCACAATACCATCACTCCCATCGCAAGAAAGGTTGGAGACACCTTTGAACTGGATCTGACACTGAGAAACAACATTACCACAGAGGAGCACCCCCTTGGTGTCTATCATCCGCACGCAGAGTATCATCACATTAAGAAGGAGAACATCGGCCTGATCGAGGTAATGGGGCTGGCTGTACTTCCGGCAAGACTGAAAGACGAGCTGGAGCTGCTGGCATCTTATATTCTGGAAGGCAGAGACCCTGCGGAAAATGAGATGCTTCAGAAGCATGCGGACTGGGTAAAAGATTTCCTGCCCAAATACAAGGATATCAATCAGGACAACGTGATGGACATTCTCCAGGAAGAGGTAGGACAGGTCTTCGTCAAGGTGCTGGAGGACGCAGGCGTGTACAAATGTACCCCTGAGGGAAGAGCTGCATTCCGAAAATTCCTTGCCACATTATAAAATATCGGTTATAATAAGATACAAAAAAGACAGGTCGGGTGCCTGTCTTTTTTGTTAAAGATATGCTATACTAATTTTATATTGCCGGAAATTCCGGCTAAACAGACAGAAGAGAGTGTGAATACAAGGTATGAAAGAGAAAAGGGTAGCAGATTCCCAGACAGAGCAGACGTATCTCATGCGTCCCAAGTATCTGAATGGCTACGGAAAGCTTTTCGGCGGACAGCTCATGGGCTGGATCGACGAGATCGCCAGCATAGTAGCCATGCGGCACAGCGAATCCGAGATCACGACTGCTGCCATAGATAACCTGAATTTTAAAGAAAGTGCCTCTGTGGACGATGTGATCGTTCTGCGGGGAAAGATCACCCATGTGGGGCGCACTTCCATGGAAGTGCGTGTGGATACCTATGTGGAGAGCCGCCGGGGAATCCGAAAGATCATCAACCGTGCCTACGTGGTCATGGTGGCAGTGGATGATTGCCAGCATCCCATACCGGTACCGGGCCTGCTGGTGGAGACCGAGGCGGAAAAAGCCGAGTGGGAAGGCGGCGAAAAACGCTATGCCCTCCGCAAACAGCGGCGAATAGAAGGGTATTGAGTTGAGATATTGATAAATAAAGGAGATAAAGATGAGCGAAAAAATCCTGCTGATAGACGGACACAGTATACTGAACAGAGCTTATTACGGCCTGCCGGAGCTTACCAACTCAGAGGGGCTTCACACCAATGCCATATATGGCTTTTTAAACATCCTGTTCAAGACCATAGAGGAGGAGAAGCCGGATTACCTGACCGTAGCCTTTGATCTGCACGCGCCCACCTTCAGGCACCAGATGTATGATGCCTACAAAGGCACCAGAAAACCCATGCCACAGGAGCTGAGGGAGCAGGTGCCTGTGATGAAGGATGTGCTGGCAGCCATGGGTGTCTGTATGATCTCCATGGAGGGGTATGAGGCGGATGACTTACTGGGTACTCTGGCTAAGAAAAGTGAGGCAAAAGGCATGGAGGTCACAGTCCTCTCCGGGGACAGGGATCTTCTGCAGCTTGCCAGCAGCCACATCTGCATCAGAATCCCAAAAACCAGATTCGGCAAGACCACAGTGGAGGATTATTTCGCTGATGACGTGAAAGAAAAATATCAGTTAAGCCCTGAGCAGATTATTGAACTGAAAGCGCTCATGGGGGATGCCTCTGACAACATCCCGGGACTTCCTGGAGTCGGGGAGAAGACTGCCACCAAGATCCTGCTGGAATACGGAAGTGTGGAAAATGCCCACGCCCATGCGGAGGACATCAAGCCCAACAAGGCGAAGAATGCTTTTCTGGAGCATTATGACCTGGCTGTTTTGAGCAAAAAGCTGGCAACTATCAATACGGACAGTCCGGTGGATTACGACTGGGACAGTGCCAGGATCAAGGATTTTTACACCCAGGAAGCTTATGAGTTCTTCAAGGAGCTGGAATTTAAAAACTTCCTTTCCCGTTTTGAGGATACCAGTGCCCCGGCAGAGGCCCAGAAGAGCTTTTCAACAGTGACAGAGCTTGATAAGGCTGAGGAGATCTTTGCAAAGGCCAGGACAACGCCGGAGCTGGGACTCCATATCCTGAAGGAGAACGGTGTATTTCTGGGGATGGGCCTTGCCTGCAGGGATGGGGAGCGCGTTGTGTCCTACTGCTTCCTGCCCCAGGGTTTTCTCACAGAGGCCTATCTGCTGGAGCAGGCACAGATGCTCTGTCAGGAGGCAGCCATGGTATCTTCTCTGGATGTGAAATCCATGCTGCGCCAGATGAACCTGGAGAACCACACGAAGATGTTTGACGCGGGGATCGCGGCCTATCTGCTGAATCCGCTGAAATCTTCCTACACTTACGATGACATTGCAAAAG
Source organism: Blautia sp. NSJ-175 (assembly GCF_022867815.1). Classification (NCBI taxonomy): domain Bacteria; kingdom Bacillati; phylum Bacillota; class Clostridia; order Lachnospirales; family Lachnospiraceae; genus Blautia; species Blautia sp. NSJ-175. The sequence continues at coordinate 21,235 of NZ_JALIFQ010000038.1, read as the reverse complement.
AGTACCTGGGAGAGATGCTTCCCGCGAAGGAAGACCTTCTGGGAAAACTGAATTATACAAAGGGAATGAAAGAACAGGAGGAACAGGCAGCCTTGTCTGTCTGCTACATGGCTTACGTTGCCCTGAAAAGCAGGGAGCCTCTGAAAAAGGCTTTGGAGGAGACAAAAATGCTGCACCTGTTCACGGACATAGAGATGCCTCTTCTCTTTACCCTCTCTGACATGGAGAAGGAGGGAATCCGTGTGAATGCCCAGGCTTTAAAAGAATATGGGGACCAGCTTTACGTGAGGATTCAGGAGCTGGAGAAGGAGATCTACCGGGAGGCAGGGGAGGAGTTCAATATCAATTCCCCAAAACAGCTTGGCGTTATCTTATTTGAGAAGCTGCAGCTGCCTGGCGGCAAGAAGACCAAGACAGGATATTCCACTGCGGCGGACGTGCTGGAAAAGCTGGCCCCTGACCATAAGCTGGTAGCAGATATTCTGGAATACAGACAGCTTGCAAAGCTGAAATCCACCTATGCGGATGGGCTGGCTGTCTATATCGGTGCGGATGAGAGAATCCACTCCACCTTTAACCAGACCATCACGGCTACAGGGCGTATCAGCAGTACAGAGCCGAATCTGCAGAATATTCCCATCCGCATGGAGCTTGGCAGGCTGATCCGGAAGGTATTTATCCCAAAAGACGGGTATGTGTTTACCGACGCGGATTACTCCCAGATCGAGCTGCGTGTGCTGGCGCATATGTCAGGGGATGAAAAGCTGATCCAGGCATATCAGGAGGCTCAGGACATCCACCGCATGACAGCCTCCCAGGTATTCCACGTGCCTTTCGATGAGGTAACGGATCTGCAGAGGAGAAACGCCAAGGCAGTCAACTTCGGAATCGTCTATGGAATCAGCTCTTTCGGCTTATCCCAGGATTTGAGCATTACCAGGAAAGAGGCGGCCCAATATATTGAGAATTATTTTGAGACATACCCGAAGATCAAGGGATTTTTGGACGGGCTGGTGACCGAGGCAAAAGAGAAGGGATATGTGACCACCATGTTCGGCAGACGGCGTCCTGTTCCTGAGCTGAAATCCAGCAATTTCATGCAGCGCTCCTTCGGCGAGCGTGTGGCCATGAACTCGCCCATTCAGGGAACCGCGGCTGATATTATTAAAATCGCCATGATACGGGTATGGAAAGCTCTGAAGGAACAGCATTTAAAATCACGTCTGCTTCTGCAGGTGCACGATGAGCTTCTGGTGGAGACTGCAGAGGATGAGAAGGAACAGGTATCCGCGATTCTGGAAAAAGAGATGAAAAATGCCGCCAGCCTGGCGGTATCCCTGGAAATCGACATGCACACAGGCAGCAACTGGTATGAGGCGAAATAAATGCTGCTGTTCACACGTCCCTGTCCCGTCAGGTGTTTTCAGGCCGAAGGCATGAAAATCCCGGGGCAGCCGGCGCGAGGAAGGTGACGATCCGGATATGGGGACAGTCATAGGGGAGTACAATGGATAAAGGAGGAACTGTTATGAGAGTCATAGGTGTGACCGGAGGGGTAGGCTCCGGAAAGAGTTTTGTACTGAATTATATTGAGGAGCATTTTGATGCGCGGGTGGTAAAGGCAGATGACGTGGGACACCTGCTGATGATGCCCGGACAGGCCTGCTATGAGCCGGTGGTCCGGCTTTTTGGGGACTGGATCGTCAATGAGGACGGTTCTCTTAACAGGGAAACCATCGCCCAGATCGTGTTTGATAAGAAAGATATGCTGGAAAAACTCAATAAGATCATTCATCCGGCAGTGAAGAAATATATCATCCGGGAGATTGAGCGGTCCAAAAAAGAGGAGACGGAATTCTTCTTTATTGAGGCAGCTTTGTTATTGGAAGATAATTATGATGAAATTTATGATGAAATGTGGTATATTTATTGCGAAAAAGAAGTGCGCATGGAAAGGCTTCGCCGGGACAGGGGATATTCTGAGGAAAAAGCCCGAAGAGTAATGGAAAACCAGTTGTCCGAGGATGAGTTTGAAGCCAGATGTGACTTTTTACTATATAACGACGAAGATGTGGCACATACCTATCTTCAGATTGAGCGAAGGATGAGAACATATTATGAATCTATGTAGTATTGCCAGCGGAAGCAGCGGCAACTGTATTTACGTGGGCAGTGACCACGCCGGCGTCCTGGTAGATGTGGGGATCAGCGGCAAGAAGATTGAGGAAGGGCTCAACACCATTGACCGCACCACAAAGGACTGTGACGGTATCCTGATCACCCATGAGCACTCGGACCATATAAAAGGTCTGGGTGTCATCTCCAGAAAATATAAGATTCCCATCTACTGTACCAGGGGAACCATGGAGGAGATGCAGCGCATGACCACTCTGGGCAAGATGCCGGAGGGACTGTACCGGATCATACGGGCAGATGAACCATTTTCCATCGGGGATTTGGACATCCATCCCTTTAACATTTCCCATGACGCGGCAGAGCCTGTCGGGTACAGGGTGAATCATGAGGACAAGTCCGTGGGAATCGCAACGGACCTGGGCAAGTATAATGATTACATAGTGGAACAGCTCCAGGGACTGGATGCCCTTTTGCTGGAGGCAAACCACGACGTGAATATGCTGCAGGTGGGAAGTTATCCCTATTACTTAAAACAGAGGATCCTGGGCGAGAGAGGACATCTGTCCAACGAGTCAGCAGGCAGGCTTCTGTGCCGTCTGCTCCATGACAAAATGAAACAGATCATGCTGGGACATTTGAGCCGGGAGAACAATTACGAAGCACTGGCTTATGAGACCGTCTGCTCAGAGGTGACCATGGGGGAAAATCCCTGGTGTTCCTCAGACTTCAAAATCTCCGTAGCGCACAGGGACTGCGCGTCGGAACTGATTACCGTATAAAAAAAATACATCTGTGAGGAGAAAATAATGAAAAAGACAATTATCAGCGTAGTAGGACAGGATACCGTAGGAATCATCGCCAGAGTCTGCACCTATCTGGCAGAGAACAATATTAACATCCTGGATATTTCCCAGACCATCATTGACGGTTATTTCAACATGATGATGATCACAGATACCAGCAGATCCGAGAAGAAGCTGGATCAGATTTCTGCAGAATTATCTGTACTGGGTGAGGAGATCGGTGTTATGATCCACGCACAGCACGAGGATATCTTTACAAAAATGCACCGTATCTAAGCTGGAAAACCCGGGAAAGGACAAGAGAAAAATATGATTAACATTTTTGAAGTAAATGAGACCAACAAAATGATAGAGCAGGAAAATCTGGATGTGCGTACCATTACCATGGGAATCAGCCTTCTGGACTGCATAGATTCTGACCTGCAGCAGGTGAACAGAAAAATCTACGACAAGATCACCACCCTGGCAAGAAACCTGGTGAAGACCGGTGACGAGATTTCCGGAGAGTACGGAATCCCTGTTGTGAACAAGCGAATCTCTGTAACCCCCATTGCGCTGGTGGGCGGTGCGGCCTGCAAAGCGCCGGAGGATTTTGTGACTCTGGCAGAGACTCTGGATCGGGCAGCAAAAGAAGTGGGAGTGAACTTCATCGGCGGCTACTCTGCGCTTGTGTCAAAAGGTATGACAAAGGCGGACGAGATGCTGATCCGCTCCATCCCGGAAGCCCTGGCAGCCACAGAGAGAGTCTGCAGTTCCATCAACCTTGGCTCCTCCAAGACAGGCATCAACATGGATGCTGTGAAGCTTATGGGAGAAATCGTTCTTGCTACTGCCCAGGCGACCAGGGAGCAGGATTCCCTGGGATGTGCCAAACTGGTGGTATTCTGCAACGCCCCGGATGACAATCCGTTCATGGCAGGCGCTTTCCACGGTGTGACAGAGGCGGATGCCATTATCAATGTGGGTGTTTCCGGACCCGGTGTTGTGAAGACAGCCCTGGAAAAAGTGCGGGGAAAAGATTTTGAGGTGCTCTGCGAGACCATCAAGAAAACGGCCTTTAAAGTAACACGCGTGGGACAGCTGGTAGCCCAGGAGGCATCCAAGCGCCTGGGGATTCCCTTCGGCATCGTGGATCTGTCACTGGCACCCACTCCGGCCATCGGGGACAGTGTGGCAGATATTCTCCATGAGATCGGTGTGGAATATGCAGGTGCTCCAGGTACCACAGCAGCCCTTGCGCTTTTAAATGACCAGGTGAAAAAAGGCGGCGTTATGGCATCCTCCTATGTGGGCGGTTTAAGCGGTGCCTTCATTCCGGTCAGCGAGGACCAGGGAATGATCGATGCGGTCAATGCCAATGCCCTTACCATAGAGAAGCTGGAAGCCATGACCTGTGTCTGCTCTGTGGGCCTGGATATGATCGCCATTCCGGGAGACACCAAGGCCAGCACCATTGCCGGCATCATTGCGGATGAATGTGCCATCGGTATGGTGAACCAGAAGACAACGGCTGTCCGTTTGATTCCGGTTATCGGAAAAGGTGTGGGAGAGACTGTGGAATTCGGAGGGCTTCTGGGCTATGCACCGATCATGCCGGTAAATCCGTATTCCTGTGAAGCGTTTGTAAACAGAGGCGGAAGGATTCCGGCTCCTATTCACAGCTTTAAAAATTAAAGAAATAGTCAGGCCGTGTTCCGGTTGTGGAATGCGGTCTTTTTTTTGTTTCTAAGCGGACGTCACCCGGGCCCTGGCATCTTTCACGCAAACACCCGCAACGCTCAGCCGAGCTAACCGTTAACTACAACTAAGAGCACTCGGGAGAGCCCTCGTGTCTAAGTTTCCGTAAACGGTGGATCTCGTTTTCGCTAAAGACGCGGGTAAATGTTTGCGTGAGAGATGCCAGGGACCGGGTGACTGTGTACTGGAGGAACTTGTAGAAAAAAGAACTTGTGCAAATAGGAAAAATAAGTAAAAAAATATATTGACAAAATGTGTTAGTGTGTGCTAACTTATGGTTAGTTAGAAAAAGCTAACTGTAAGGATGATGGAAAATTAAGGAGTGATGAAAATGCCTTTGACTATGGCTTCAGCAGGAGAAACAAAGCAGATCAAAAAAGTGGGCGGCAAAGAAGAAGTGAGACGCCATCTGGAGAATCTCGGCTTTGTGACAGGAACAGACGTGACGGTGGTTTCCCAGTTAGGCGGAAACGTGATCGTCAGTGTAAAGGATTCCAGAGTTGCCATCAGCAGTGAGATGGCCAACAGAATCCTGGTTTGATACAGCATTTTGATAGAAATAGATGTAAGCCGTACCTTATAACGGGCGTGGTGATGTAGAAAGAGGAGGATATGCAGACATGGAAACACTGCGGAATGTAAAATGCGGACAGAGCGTCAGGGTGGTTAAACTGCACGGGGAAGGCGCTGTAAAACGCCGGATCATGGATATGGGGATCACAAAGGGCACAGATGTCTATGTGAGAAAAGTAGCGCCCTTCGGCGATCCGGTAGAAGTGACGGTGAGAGGCTATGAACTTTCCCTGCGGAAAGCAGACGCAGAGATGATCGAGATTCAGTAGATAAGCTGCCCGCTAAAACGGCCGCAGCATTTTTTAGGATTTATGGTTAGAGGTTTCTAACCGTATTTTTTGGAAATAGAGGAGGAAGAGAGAATGTCAGTAAAAATTGCGCTTGCCGGCAACCCAAACTGTGGCAAGACCACACTGTTCAATGCGTTGACAGGGTCCAATCAGTTTGTGGGAAACTGGCCTGGTGTTACAGTAGAGAAGAAGGAAGGAAAACTGAAGGGAAACAAGGATGTAGTCATCATGGACCTTCCGGGAATTTATTCCCTGTCCCCTTACACACTGGAGGAAGTGGTAGCCAGAAATTATCTGATCACAGAACGCCCTGACGCCATACTGAATATTGTGGATGGCACGAACCTGGAGAGAAACCTGTATCTGTCCACCCAGCTTATGGAGCTTGGCATCCCTGTCATTATGGCAGTGAACATGATGGATGTGGTGGTGAAAAACGGAGACATCATTCAGATCGGTGAACTGTCCGGACAGCTCGGCTGTGAAGTGGTGGAGATTTCCGCTCTGAAGGGAACCGGTATCCGGGAAGCCGTAGAAAAGGCTGTGCGCATTGCCGGAAAGAAAAGCGCAGGCGCCCCGGTCCACAGATTCCAGAAGCGTGTGGAGGAAGCCCTGGATGAGATCAAGTCTTTGCTGGACGGCAATATCCCGGAAGAGCAGAGACGTTTTTACGCGGTAAAGCTGTTTGAGAGAGATCATAAGATTGGTGAGACCATATCCGGCCTGCCGGACGTGGAAACCATCGTCGCTTCCGTGGAAAAAGATTTGGACGATGATTCCGAGAGCATTATCACCAATGAGAGATACACGTATATAGGAGCTGTTGTAAAAAAAGCGTATATCAAAAAGAGCAGGGGAAAAATGACCACCTCAGATAAGATTGACGGAATTGTCACAAACCGTTTCCTCGGCCTTCCCATCTTCTTTCTCGTCATGGCACTGGTGTATTATGTGTCCGTCTCCACTGTGGGCGGATGGGCCACAGACTGGGTGAACGACGGCGTATTCGCTGACGGGTGGAATTTCCTGGGAATCTCCTCCCTGCATGTTCCTGCCATACCCGAACTGCTGAACAACGGACTGGAAGCCATTCACTGCGCGGCATGGCTTCAGAGCCTGATCGTGGACGGTATTGTTGCCGGTGTAGGCGCCGTACTGGGATTCGTGCCGCAGATGCTGGTGCTGTTTCTCTTCCTGGCATTCCTGGAGGGATGCGGATATATGGCACGTGTGGCTTTTATCATGGACCGTATTTTCCGTAAATTCGGTCTTTCCGGGAAATCCTTCATTCCCATGCTGATTGGCACAGGATGCGGGGTTCCGGGAATCATGGCATCAAGGACCATTGAAAATGACAGAGACCGGAAGATGACCATTATGACCACCACATTCATTCCGTGCAGCGCGAAACTGCCTATTATCGCGCTTATCGCAGGTGCTATCTTCGGCGGGGCCTGGTGGGTGGCGCCCAGTGCGTATATTGCAGGTGTTCTGGCTGTCATCTGCTCCGGCATCATTCTGAAAAAGACCAGAAAATTCTCCGGAGATCCGGCGCCTTTCGTTATGGAGCTTCCTACATACCATATGCCCACTGTGGGAAATGTCCTGCGCAGCATGTGGGAGAGAGGCTGGTCCTTCATTAAAAAAGCAGGCACGGTGATTCTTCTCTCTACTATCTTTATCTGGTTCACACAGGGATTTGGCTTCGAGAATGGTTCTTTCGGTATGGTGGAGGATATGGAGAACTCCCTGCTGGCAGGTATCGGAAGAGGCATCTCCTGGCTGTTCATCCCCCTTGGATGGGGAGACTGGAAAGCCGCAGTGGCAGCAGTTTCCGGACTGGTGGCAAAAGAGAACGTGGTCGGCACTTTTGGTATCCTCTATGGCTTTGCCGAGGTGGCAGAAGACGGTGCTGAGATATGGGGGACACTGGCAGGCAGCTTCACAGCAGCCGCAGCTTACTCCTTCCTGGTATTTAACCTTCTGTGCGCGCCCTGCTTTGCGGCGATGGGAGCGATCAAACGGGAGATGAACAATGGAGGCTGGTTCTGGTTTGCCATTGGATACCAGACACTGCTGGCTTACTGCTCCTCCCTGGTTGTTTACCAGATCGGACATCTGCTGGAGGGCGGAGCCTTCGGTATAGGTACTGCGGCGGCGATCCTGGTTGTGGTATTCTTCCTGTATATGCTGTTCAGACCGTACAAGGAAAAAGGAGATACATGGAACATAAAAATGAAAACAGGGAAGGCTGTGAAGGCATAAGTGCCTCCTGTCCCGCCCGGAAAGGTAAGATGAATATGAATGCTGGAACAATCCTGGTTCTGCTGGTCCTGCTCTGTATAGTGGGGCTGGTCGTGAGAAAAATCGTGAAAGACAAAAAGGCCGGCAAAACATGCGGAAGCTGCAGTGGAAACTGCAGCTGCTGCCATGGGGCAGCAGAGCAGAAAATAAAATAGAAGTGCGGATACAGATCGCAGATCAAAGGATAACGGGAGACTTTTGTATATCATTTACAAAGGTTGTCCCGTTTTTCTGTGCGCGCACGGTGCTGTACAGATTGGAGGCAAACAGATCCTGTTCAAATCTTTTCGCAGACTGCGGGGCAAGAAGTTTTCCGTAATCCGCGGCCTTGGTGATAAGGGTCATATCTGCATTTGCCTTGATCTCTTTTAAGAGTCCTCCGGCGTTCTTACGGAACCCCAGAATCCGTGCGTAGGAGGCTTTCGGGGGACAGCCCCTTTCTGCCTTTATGCCCAGAAGCACATGGAGAAGCGCGCGGTTTATGCGGGTGTAAGTCAGCTCACGCGTCTTAAGAAGCGCGGAAAACTGAGAATAACTGTGAAATTCGTTTAGGTGCGCGTGTATGCGCCTTGCAAGCTCCGGGGACATATCGGAATATGCGGCCAGCTCTTTTGGGGAAAGCCGCATAAGCTGATAGCAGAGCAGCAGGGAAAAATCATCCTCCCACACAGGAGCCTCCGCGGACAGGCGCCTGGCTGTAAGAAGGGCAGAGGACTCCGGCATGGCCCCTGCAAGGAGTTTGGACCAGTGGACGGATTCTGTCCTTTTTTCCGTATCGTTATCCCGTATAAGCTTCCGCACTGCAGTGGCGCTGGAATAGGAATCAGTGAGAGCGTCGTCGTGATACCCGGCCCCGGCACGTTTCAGGGCAGTCGGCTGTATGCTGCTGCCGGCCCTTTTGAGGGCCTTGATATACTCCAGGCCCAGAATATTGTTGGGGAAATCCAAAAGCTCCGGCAGAAGTCCCGGATGGTTCAGGGCACCCACTGCTTCCCTGCGCGCTGCGGGAAAAGAGTACCCCTTTTTTAAGAGGGAGCGAAGCTGCTCCCGGTAGGCATCACTTTCCTGTAAAAGCACTTCGGCGCAGGAAAGGAGCGCCTGCGTATCCCCGGTTTCACTGCCAAAAGAGAGCGCATTTACACATCCAAGCTGCTCCAGAATCGAGACAGCACCCCAGGCAAAAGATTCCGCGCTGGCACATGCATTTGCGGCGGGAAGCTCCAGCACCAGATCAGCGCCCCCAAGAAGCGCCGCCTCTGTGCGCAGATACTTGTCAAACAGGGCGGGAGCGCCCCTTTGGACAAAGTCTCCGCTCATGACCACAACAAGATAGTCCGCATCTGTAAGTTCTCTGGCTTTTTCCAAGTGATAGGCATGGCCTTTGTGAAAAGGATTGTATTCAGCTACTATGCCGGTGATTCTGCTCATATGATTTTTCGTTTCCCTTCTGGTGATTGCTGCATTGGTCCGTTCAGGTCTGCGTCTTTTTGACCGTGCGATGCCTATAATATAACAAAATCATCCGCTGCAGACAACTGTTTACATGCATATTATGAAAAAATGTTTTGAAAAGAATACAAAATTTCCCCGTAAATTTCCCAGGTACCCTTGTACCATTTTTTGAAAAGATGTATAATGATACCAAACGTGGTCATTTTGGCCGCGAAGATGTATGATAACGGAGGAAAAAACATGAACGTATTAGTAGTAAACTGCGGAAGTTCATCCCTGAAATTCCAGTTAATCAATTCTGACACAGAAGAAGTGGCCGCAAAAGGCTTATGCGAACGTATCGGTATCGACGGAAGACTGGTTTACCAGCCCACAGGCGGTGAGAAAGAGACAACAGAAGCAGCAATGCCAACACATACAGAGGCCATCAAAATGGTTTTGGACGCTTTGGTCAATCCGAAAACAGGCGTATTAAAGAGTCTGGATGAAGTGGAAGCCATCGGACACCGTGTCCTGCACGGCGGCGCCAAAATCTCTGACTCCTGTATTATCAATGACGAGGTGATCTCTGTTATTGAAGAGTGCTGTGACCTTGGACCTCTGCACAACCCTGCAAACTTAATGGGTATCCGTGCATGTATGGAGCTGATGCCGGGCAAACCAAACGTAGCTGTATTCGACACCGCTTTCCATCAGACTATGCCGGAAAAAGCATACATGTATGCGATCCCGTACAAATATTATGACAAATACAAAGTCCGCAAATACGGTTTCCACGGAACCTCTCATCGTTTCGTATCCAAAGAGACCATTAAATTCCTGGGACTTGACCCGGACAACTCCAAAGTGATCGTAGCTCACTTAGGAAACGGTTCCTCCATCAGCGCTGTTGTGAACGGCAAATGTGTGGATACCAGCATGGGCCTGACTCCTCTGGAAGGTCTTGTTATGGGTACACGTTCCGGAGACTTGGACCCGGCTGTTTTAGAGTTCATCTGCGGAAAAGAAAACATTGATGTAAAAGAGATGGTACGCATCCTGAACAAAGAATCCGGTCTGTTAGGTCTGTCAAAAGGCCTGTCCAGCGACTTCCGTGACTTAAACGAAGCCAGAGAGCAGGGCAACCCGGATGCCAAGAGAGCTGTTGACTGCCTGTGCTACCGTATTGTAAAATACATCGGTTCCTACGTTGCAGCCATGAACGGCGTGGACGCCATCGCTTTCACCGGCGGTATCGGCGAGAACGCTATTCCGGTTCGTGAGACAGTTGTGAAGAGCCTTTCCTACCTGGGAATCACTCTGGACGAGGAAGCAAACCAGAAACGCGGTGAGAACATGATCATCTCCACAGCAGATTCCAAAGTGAAAGTTGCCGTAGTTCCCACCAACGAAGAGCTTGCAATCTGTCAGGAAACAGCAGAATTAGTCAAGAATCAGAAATAATAGTTGACAAATAGAAAATCCCTATGTATAATTTACTAGGTGTGATTAGGAGACTATTATGCTAATTGATTTATCAGAAATTTTATCCCTGGAAGGAAAGACACAGGTCATAGAAGCACCTGTTTCCATGGATTCCTTTCAATCGAAACTGGGTAGCTTTCCTGTGAAGGACAAAGAGCCAGTGATTCTTACAATTACGAATACCGGCAAAAAGGTTCTGCACCTGGAAGCAAGAGGCAGTGTGACTCTGTCCATTCCCTGTGACCGCTGTTTAAAAGAGGTCCCGGTGGATTTTCCCTTTGCACTGGAAAGAGATATGGATATGAAGGTTTCGGAGGAAGACAGGATAAAAGACTTAGATGAAATTAATTATGTCACAGGTTGTAGCCTGGATGTTGAGCAGTTAGTGCATAATGAGATTTTAATCCGTTGGCCTTTACGGGTCCTGTGTCAAGAGGACTGCAAGGGAATCTGCAGCCATTGCGGCAAAGATTTAAATGACGGCCCCTGTTCCTGTGAGCAGGAAAGCCTCGATCCGAGAATGGCAGCAATCCGTGATATATTTAGCAAATTTAAGGAGGTGTAACTATGTCCATCTGTCCAAAAAATAAAACTTCAAAAGCAAGAAGAGATAAAAGAAGAGCAAACTGGAAAATGAGCGCTCCGAACTTAGTAAAATGCAGCAAATGTGGAGCTTTAATGATGCCACACAGAGTGTGCAAAGCTTGCGGAAGTTACAACAAAAAAGAAATCATCAAAATGGGTGAAGAATAATTCATGCATGAGAAAGGCCTTCTGGACAACCAGGAGGCCTTTTTTGTAATATTTTTGTAATAAATTTATAAAAAACCTTGCGATTTATGTAAAAACAAGTTAATATAGAACTGGTATGACGTAGATTAGACGAAAAACATTACATTTCTATTAAAGGAGGAAGATGGATGAATAAATGGTTAAAGAAAGGGATTCTGCTTCTTGCAGTCGGATGCCTTACTTTTGCCGTGACAGGCTGCAGCGGGGAAAAGGTGATGGACAAGGTGCTGGAGAAGACAGACCCCAAGCCGGACAATACAGAGAAGAGCAGTGAAGAGGAAGACGAGAATAAGACCCAGGAGCCGGAGGTTGAGGTTGCCAAACCGGAGCTGACCACAAACTTAAGCGGTTCCGTTACCTATAAGACAGGAGACAAGGCCGAGGCCCTGAAAGTGGAGGCCAAGACATCGGACAAGGGCGTTATCACATACCAGTGGTATCAGAGCCAGACCAACACCAACGGAGGCGGCACCCCTGTGGAGGGCGAGACAAAGAACACCTTTACACCGCCCACCGGTGAAGCCAAGACCATGTATTACTATGTGGTAGCGACCAGCACCATCGGTTCCTCCACAAACGGGATCACCAGCGACACGGCAGAGGTCATAGTCTCAGACGACGCAGAGAGCAAGAACGCCGAGAAGAAGAAATCCGAGGAAAAAAAGAAAGAGAAGAAGGAGAAAAAGACCTCCGGAACCTGGAAAGAATCGGATAAAGGCTGGTGGTATGATTACGGGGACGGCACATTTCCCAAGAGCCAGTGGCTGGAGATCGACGGCAAATGGTATGCCTTTGATGACCATGGGTATATGAGGAAAGGCTGGTACCAGGAAGGCAGCACTTGGTATTATCTGAAGGATGACGGTTCCATGGCAGTGGATACGGATGTGGAAGGCTATCATCTGGGCAGCGACGGAAAGATGCAGTAAAAGACAGGAATATAAAAATGGCAGGCGGCTGCTGTAAAAGATGTTTCTTTTACAGCAGCCCTCTTGCGGTTTTAAAGGATGTCTGGTAAAATTATCTGCAGAATACAGGAGGCAGAATATGGAGAATATGACAATTGTGGCAGTGGATGCCATGGGAGGCGACAATGCACCGGCAGAGATTGTCAAAGGTGCAGTGGACGCTGTGAAAGAAAAAGCAAACCTGAAGGTGCTTCTGGTAGGTCTGGAAGAGGCCGTAAAAAAAGAACTGGAGGCCTGCGGCAATCCGGGGGAGAGGATTGAGATCGTCCCCGCATCCCAGGTGATCGAGACAGGAGAACCGCCGGTTGCCGCGATCCGGGGCAAAAAGGATTCCTCTATTGTAGTGGGGATGAAGCTGGTGAAGAAAGGGGAAGCAGACGCTTTCGTATCCGCAGGAAGCTCCGGAGCCATCCTGGTGGGAGGGACAACCATTGTGGGCAGGATCAAAGGTGTGGAGCGAGCGCCTCTGGCCCCGCTGATTCCCACAAGAGACGGTGTGTCTCTCTTAATAGACTGCGGTGCAAACGTGGATGCCCGCTCTTCCCATCTGATACAGTTTGCCCGTATGGGTTCCATCTATATGGAGCATGTTATGGGCGTCAAAAAGCCCCGTGTGGGAATTGTGAACATAGGCGTTGAGGAAGAAAAGGGAAATGCCCTGGTGAAAGAAACATATCCGCTGCTGAAAGCGTGTGAAGACATTAACTTTGTAGGCAGCATTGAAGCCAGAGAAATCCCAAACGGTGCGGCGGATGTGATCGTGACAGAAGCCTTTGTGGGAAATGTCATTCTGAAGCTTTATGAGGGCGTGGGGGCCACTCTGATCTCCAAGGTGAAACAGGGCATGATGACAAGCCTGCGCAGCAAAATAGGCGCGCTTTTGGTAAAGCCGGCCCTCAAATCCACATTAAAAAGCTTTGACGCCAGCGAGTACGGCGGAGCACCGCTTTTGGGACTCAAGGGACTTGTGGTAAAATGCCACGGAAGTTCCAAGTCTGCGGAGGTAAAAAACTCCATCATCCAGTGTATTTCGTTCAAAGAGCAGAATATCAGCGAACGGATCCGGGAGAATATCATTTCGTCAGATAAAAAGGAAGAAGCGTAAGGAGGAAAAGAGATGGAACTGGAAAAATTACAGAAGATTATAGCAGAGGTTTTAAATGTGGATACACAGGAGGTTTCCATGGACACCACATTTGTTGAAGACCTGGGAGCCGACTCTCTGGACATTTTTCAAATCATCATGGGTATCGAGGAGGAATTTGATATCGAGATCCCCACAGAACAGGTGGAGAAGATCGTATCCGTAGGCGATGCGGTGGAAGAGATTAAAAACCTGATTGGTTAATGACATATCGGATGCCCCAAATCCGGCTGCCGGATTCAATCTGAATCTTCCGGGGGTTTGGCGGCATCCTCTTTTGCTTATCAAAACAGAAAATGCGGGACATGTCCCGGAAAGGAAAAATATGAAAAACTTGAAAAAACTCATGGAACTGGAGGCAAAGACAGGATATAAATTCCAGAATTTCGATCTGCTCATCAATGCCATGACCCACAGCTCCTACGCCAATGAGCATCGAATTTCCTATGTGGGAAACAACGAGCGCCTGGAATTTTTAGGAGACGCCGTGCTGGAATTGACCTCCAGTGAATTTTTGTTTGAAAAATATTCCCAGATGCCTGAGGGAGAACTGACAAAGAAGCGTGCCAGCATGGTCTGCGAGCCAACTCTGGCGCTCTGTGCAAGAGAGCTGTCACTGGGTGAGTATCTGCTTTTAGGTAAAGGCGAGGAGGCCACAGGAGGCCGCAGGAGAGATTCCATTGTGTCAGATGCCATGGAAGCGCTGATCGGCGCCATTTACCTGGATGGCGGTTTTGCTAATGCAAAAGAGTTCGTTCAGAGGTTTATCCTGAATGATATTGAGAATAAACAGCTCTTTTATGATAGCAAGACTACACTTCAGGAGATCGTACAGGGCAGGTATGAGGAGGATGTGCGGTATGTGCTCCTTAGGGAAGAAGGACCTGACCACAACAAATCCTTCTATATGCAGGCACTTCTGGGAGAAAAGGTGCTGGGTGAGGGCTGCGGCCACACCAAGAAGGCAGCCGAACAGCAGGCAGCCTATTGTGCCATCAAAAAACTGAAAAACGACAAAGGTGATTTATGTATCTAAAGAGTATTGAAGTGCAGGGGTTTAAATCCTTTGCCAATAAGATAACATTTGAATTTCATAACGGCATTACCGGCATTGTGGGGCCAAACGGCAGCGGCAAGAGCAATGTAGGCGATGCGGTCCGCTGGGTACTTGGTGAGCAGAGCGCCAAACAGCTCCGAGGGGGCAATATGCAGGATGTTATCTTCTCCGGCACGGAGACGAGAAAACCCCTGGGATTTGCCTACGTTGCCATTACCCTTGACAACAGTGACCACCAGCTCCCCATTGACTATGAGGAGGTCACCATAGCCAGGAGGCTGTACCGTTCCGGTGAGAGTGAGTATCTCATGAACGGCACCTCCTGCCGGTTAAAGGATGTCAATGAGCTGTTCTACGATACCGGTATCGGCAAAGAGGGCTATTCCATTATCGGACAGGGTCAGATCGACAAGATCTTAAGCGGTAAGCCGGAGGAGAGAAGAGAGCTCTTCGACGAGGCGGCCGGAATCGTGAAATTCAAGCGGAGAAAGGCTTCCGCCCTTAAAAAGCTGGAGGAGGAGCAGCAGAACCTGACCCGTGTCAGCGATATCCTCTCAGAGCTGACAAGACAGCTTGCGCCTTTGGAGCGCCAGTCCGAGACAGCCAGGGTGTATTTAAAGAAAAGGGAGGAATTAAAGGGCCTGGACACCCAGATGTTCCTCTCCGAGATGGAGCGGATCAAAGAGCAGCTTCGCGAGGTGGAGGGCAAGTATACCATTGCCCAAAATGACCTGGAGGAGACCACCAAAAGCTTTGAGACCACCAAGACCGAGTACGAGCAGCTTGAAAAGGAGCTGGAGGAACTGGAGGAGAAGATTCAGCAGTTCCGGGAAGAATCCACCGGGAAGGCCCTTCTCAAGCAGCAGCTGGAAGGTCAGATCAATGTTTTAAACGAGCAGATCCACGCGGCAAGACAGAGTGATGAGCAGTACCGGGAGCGGGTAAAGCACCTGGAAGGCGAGATCGCCAGACGCCGGGAAGATACGGAGAAATACACCCGGGAAAAAAGTGAGCTGGATGCCGGGCTTGCAAAAGCGGAGGCAGCCCAGGAAGCGGCAAAAAAAGAATTCCGGGATCTGGCTATTGAGATCCACAAACTGGAAGGGAAGATTGAGGAGGATAAGAATGAGATCATAGAAATCCTCAATATGCGGGCCTCTACCAAGGGAAAGATGCAGCGTTATGATGCCATGATGGAGCAGATATCCCTGAGAAAGACAGAGCTAAACCAGAAACTCCTGCGTCTGAAAAGCGAGGCAGGCCAGCAAAGAGAGGCAAAAGAGCGCTACGAGAAGGAACAGCAGGAGATAGAGGAGAACATAGAAAAGCTCACCAGACAGAGTAATGACAGCGAGGATGAGATCAAGCGCTGCCAGGCACAGATCTCCAAAGCCAGCCGGGAGCTGGACATCGGACAGACCGCCTATCACAGGGAGGCATCCCGCCTGGAATCCCTGCAGAATATCACAGAGCGCTATGACGGCTACGGCAACAGTATCCGCCGGGTCATGGAGCAGAAAAAAAATGTTCCGGGCATCCGGGGCGTTGTGGCGGATCTGATCAAAGTCCAGAAAAATTATGAGACTGCCATTGAGACCGCTCTCGGCGGCAGCATCCAGAACATAGTCACAGACAATGAGGGCACAGCCAAGGAACTGATCACCTTTTTAAAGCGCAACAAGTACGGCCGGGCAACCTTCCTTCCCCTCACCAGTATGAAAAACAAAAAGCCGTTTGCCAATGCAGCGGCATTAAAAGAGCCGGGTGTTATCGGAGTGGCCAGTGAGCTGGTGACTGTGGACAAGGAGTACGAGGGGCTGACGAACTATCTGCTGGGCAGGACCCTGGTGGTGGACCACATTGATCACGGTATTGCCATTGCCAGGAAATACCAGTATACCATCCGTATGGTAACCATCGAGGGTGAGTCTTTAAACCCCGGCGGTTCCCTGACCGGCGGTGCCTTTAAGAACAACAGCAATCTGCTGGGGCGCCGGAGAGAGATCGATGAGCTGCAGAACAGTGTGGAGCTGCTCAAAAAAGATCTGGAAAAGAAGCAGGCCGAGCTGGACGGATTCCGGGAAAAGAGAAACCATTTCCGTGATGAGGTGGCACGCCTTTCGGAACTTCTGCAGGAGCAGTATCTGCGCGACAACACCGTGCGCATGAATCTGCAGTCTATGTCAGCCAAAAAGCAGGAGATCGCAGACGGATATGAAAGCCTGAAAAAAGAGAATGCAGAGCTTGAAAAACAGGTGGCCGAGATATCCGAGAACAGCGATTCTATCCGTCTGGAGCTGGAGACCAGCGCGGCTCAGGAAAAAGCCCTGGAGGATGCCATCACCAGGAACCAGGAGACTCTGGATGAGAAGAAAAAGCTGGAATCAGAACGTTCCAGAAGTCTGGAACAGGCCCATCTGGAGACTGCCAA
The DNA here is from genome assembly GCF_022867815.1 of Blautia sp. NSJ-175. NCBI lineage: Bacteria > Bacillati > Bacillota > Clostridia > Lachnospirales > Lachnospiraceae > Blautia > Blautia sp. NSJ-175. Next base: position 4,084 of record NZ_JALIFQ010000038.1, on the reverse strand, counting down.
CCTGACATCAAAACGGGGATTCCTGGAGGAGAACCTGTCAAGGCTGAAAGAGGAGAATGACAATTTACAGTCCCAGATGGAAGCTCTGCAGGGCAGCCTTAAAAACGGTAAGGCCGATATGGAGAAAAAAGTCAGGGACATTGAAGAAATTCGGCAGACCATCAGACAGGCAGAGAAGGAAGCGGTGGAGGACGAGGCAAAAATGCAGGAGTACCTTCAGCGCAAAGAGGAGATGAACCGCACCCACAAGTCCTTCTTTGACAAGCGGGATGAGCTGTCCGCCAGAATGAACCTTCTGGACAAGGAATGCTACCGTCTCACCAGCCAGAAAGAAAAGCTGGAGGAAAACCAGGAGAATCAGGTCAACTATATGTGGGAAGAATATGAGATGACCTATGGCCAGGCACTTGGCCAGGCTCCTGCCAAGCTTTTGGAGCGCACAGAGATCAAGAAAGCACTGGGTGTCGTGAGGGATGAGATCAAAAAGCTGGGCAATGTGAACGTAAATGCCATTGAGGAGTATAAGGAGCTGTCAGAGCGCCATACCTTCTTAAGCACACAGCATGCGGATCTGGTACAGGCGGAGCAGACCCTTCTCCAGATCATAGATGAGCTGGATACAGGTATGCGGAATCAGTTTGAGGAGAAATTTTCACAGATCCGCATGGAGTTTGACAAAGCGTTCAAGGAGCTGTTCGGCGGAGGAAAGGGTACGCTGGAACTGGATGAGGACGCGGATATTCTGGAGGCAGGCATCCGCATCATATCCCAGCCCCCGGGCAAAAAGCTGCAGAATATGATGCAGCTCTCCGGTGGGGAGAAGGCGCTGACAGCCATTGCCCTGCTGTTCGCCATCCAGAACCTGAAGCCGTCCCCCTTCTGTCTGCTGGATGAGATCGAGGCAGCGCTGGACGATTCCAATGTTACCCGCTACGCAAAATATCTTCATAAGTTGACAAAAAATACGCAATTTATTATTATAACACATAGAAGAGGAACCATGACGGCTGCTGACCGCCTGTACGGTATCACGATGCAGGAAAAGGGCGTGTCCACACTTGTTTCCGTCAACCTCATAGAAAACGATTTGGACAAATAGGAGGGCATATGGCAGAGGAGAAAGAAAAGAAAGGCTTTTTTCAGCGCCTGGTTGCGGGACTTTCCAAGACCAGGGCGAATATTGTATCCGGCATAGATTCCATTTTCAGCGGATACTCCAGTATTGACGATGATTTTTATGAAGAAATAGAAGAGATCCTTGTTATGGGAGATCTGGGGATCAATGCCACCACCCATATTGTGGAGGACTTAAAGGCCCAGGTGGCTGAGAAGAAGATAAAAGACCCGCAGGAGTGCAAGCAGCTTCTCATGGACAGCATCAAATCCCAGATGGCTGTGGGGGAGACCGCGTATGAGTTCGAGCACCGCAAGTCTGTGGTCCTTGTCATCGGCGTCAACGGTGTGGGCAAGACCACATCTGTGGGCAAGCTGGCAGGCAAGTTAAAGGACCAGGGGAAAAAGGTCATTTTGGCGGCGGCAGACACCTTCCGCGCAGCGGCAGGGGAACAGCTTACCCAGTGGGCAAAAAGGGCCGGTGTGGAGCTGATCGGCGGACAGTCAGGGGCAGACCCCGCAAGTGTGGTCTATGACGCCATCGCGGCGGCAAAAGCCAGGGACGCGGATGTTCTTCTCTGCGACACGGCAGGACGCCTTCACAATAAGAAGAACCTCATGGAGGAGCTGAGAAAGATCTACCGCATTATTGAGCGGGAATATCCGGAGGCATACCTGGAGACACTGGTAGTCCTGGACGGCACCACAGGCCAGAACGCGCTTCTGCAGGCCAGACAATTCAATGAGGTTGCCAATGTGACAGGTATTATCTTAACGAAACTGGACGGAACAGCAAAAGGCGGAATTGCGGTGGCAATCGAATCTGAGCTTGACATTCCGGTGAAATATATAGGGGTAGGAGAGAGCATTGACGATTTGCAGAAATTTAATTCCGATGAATTCGTAAACGCGCTTTTCGACATCAAGGAGTAAAGGAGAAAAATTATGCTGACCCTGGAAAAATTTGAAGAAGCGTCGGAAACAGTAAAAAAAGTGACGCAGGACACCAAACTGGTCTACAGCGACTATTTCAGCGCACAGACCGGCAACAAAGTTTACCTGAAACCGGAAAATATGCAGGTGACAGGAGCTTACAAGCTCCGCGGCGCCTACTATAAGATCAGTACCCTGTCTGAGGAGGAGCGCGGCAAAGGCCTGATCACTGCCTCCGCGGGCAACCATGCACAGGGCGTTGCCTACGCGGCAAAAGCCTTTGGCGCAAAGGCTGTGATCGTTATGCCGACCACAACACCTCTTATCAAAGTGGAGCGCACCAAAAGCTACGGCGCGGAGGTGGTCCTGTACGGAAATGTTTACGATGAAGCCTGCGAGTATGCCTACAAACTGGCGGAGGAGCACGGGTACACCTTTATCCATCCCTTCGATGACCCTGCAGTAGCCACCGGACAGGGGACCATTGCCATGGAGATCATCAAGGAACTGCCCCTGGTGGATTACATTTTGGTGCCCATCGGCGGCGGCGGCCTGGCAACAGGCGTTTCCACCCTTGTAAAACTGCTGAACCCCAATATCAAAGTCATCGGTGTGGAGCCGGCGGGAGCAAACTGTATGCAGGTATCCCTAAAAGAGGGGGAAGTGGTGACATTAGACGGAGTCAACACCATCGCAGACGGTACTGCAGTAAAACGCCCCGGTGACCATATCTTCCCATATATCCAGAAAAATGTGGATGAGATCATCACGGTTGAGGATTCCGAACTGATCGTGGCATTTTTGGATATGGTGGAGAACCACAAAATGATCGTGGAGAACTCCGGACTTCTCACAGTGGCTGCCCTGAAACATTTGAAATTCACCGGAAAAAAGGTGGTATCCATCTTAAGCGGCGGCAATATGGATGTCATCACCATGGCCTCTGTGGTACAGCTTGGCCTGATCGCCCGTGACAGGATCTTTACAGTTTCTGTTCTTCTGCCTGATAAGCCCGGTGAGCTGGTGCGTGTGGCAACTGTCATCGCCCAGCAGCAGGGCAATGTAGTTAAACTGGATCACAACCAGTTTATCAGCGCCAACCGTTCCGCGGCTGTGGAGCTGAAGATCACCATTGAGGCATTCGGTACGGACCACAAGAACCAGATCATCAAAGCGCTGGAGGATGAGGGATACCGCCCGAAACAGATCACAGCGAATCTCTGATCACCATGAGGCGGTACATAAATAAAATTGCGGCTGCCGGTCTGGTTTTGGCATCCCTTCTGCTTCTGGGAGGATGCCGCAGGACAGAGGATGTGAGCGGTTATGTTCAGGCATGTCTGGACTACCGGTATCAGAAAAGTCCGGAGAAATATTGTGAACTGACAGGCATCTCCGCTTCCCAGGCAGAAAAAGAGTCAGAAGAGCTTCTGGAAAAAAGCATTTCCGGGGTAAAAGAACTGCATTTTTCCTCTGATGAGAAGTACAGCAGTTTTACGGATATATGCAGGAAAATACTGAAAAAGGCCGATTACCAGGTGGGAGAGGCACAGAAAAAGCATGGGGAGCAAAGCGGCTATCTGGTAACGGTCACCTACCGCCCCCTGCCTGTGGAGGAAACCATCAGCGCGGAATATGATTCCTATCTGGAGGCAGAGAGCATTCCTTCAGACGGGGAAACGCTCTATCTGGGGGATGTGCTCACAGAGGTGCTGGACAGCTCCCAGGAGATCGTGGAGTACAGAGAAGAAAAGTCCCTGGAGATATCTGTGGAGGAACAGGACGGCAGGCTGGCAATTGAAGAGGAAGAGCTTGGAAGGCTGGATGACGCGTTGTTTGGAATCGCGGAAGTGAGAAATACAGAGTGACATGAAAAGAGCGACATCATAAAAAGAGACGGCTGCTGCCGGAAGTAATCCTGATATGCCCCCTGTCAAGTAGACAGGTTAAATATCTAAAATGAAATGCAGATGAACGATCACACAGATTTGTGTGGTCGTTTTTCTATGCACACCATTTCTCTTTATATTTCTCAATT
>NZ_JALIFQ010000037.1:0-27691 GCF_022867815.1 Blautia sp. NSJ-175 | reverse complement strand
TCAATCTCTCACTACAGGCAGCCAATACTGTGACTGCTTTATAGTGATGCTTTCATAATTGTTGAAAACATTTGTTGTCAAGGTTCAGTTTTTTGCTACGTGTTTTATTTTCGTAGCAAAGAGCGATTGAAAGAAGAAAATCATCTTTCCTATATACCGCGTAGGAAAAGAGGAGAAATGTAACTAAAATTCAAAACTTTTTCCCTTTTTCACTACTATCTGTACAGCAAACGTCCATTTGCTAAGTTGAAATAGAAAAATTTTAACTTCTTTTCATGCACCATATAGGGATAGAAAATGTCATTTTGCTAAGTTGATGATGAAAAAAGAATATTTTCCTTTTCACACCCTAACTACCAAAAAGATACTGTTACTGCCAACAATAGAATGAACTATTTTCTTCACTCCATATCAGGACAGAAAAGCGTTATTTGTATCACATTTCTTAAACTTTTTTCTTTCTACGCCATATAGGGAACGGAAACCTTAAATTGTTAAGTTGAAGATAAAATAATTTTCTCTTTTCACATCAATACTCAACAGTCAATGCCTGTTTGAATACAAATGGAAGATAGTTTTTCTTCTTTTTGCATAATACTGTCCACTCAACTCGATTTTCCGACATTTTTTCAAAACTTTTTTCGTCTTTCACTTCATATAGGGACAGCAAGCCAAAATTTAATGACCTATTTTCAAAAAAAGTTTAGATTTCCTCAACTTCACACCATATAAGGAATAGAAACCTTGTTTTGTTGCAGATTTTTCAAAATAATTTCAATTTCTTTTTAATTTTCATATCTGTACATCAAATAAAATTTTCATGCTCTCAAGTTAGATTTCCTGTTCTCGCACCATATCTGTACGAAAGTTGATGTTTTGTTGCAGATTTCTCAAAGAAATTAAAAAATACCGTCATTCTCTTGTGGAACATTGGTATCTATTCGTTCTTCTATGGTTGATTTTTCTAACTGTAATAAGTGTTTATGCTTATCTTTGAGTTCTGCCTGTTCAATCATATCTTTTAGTATCGTTGTATGATTTTCTTTATCTAATGCCTGTACCATTTTTATGGTTGGTGCAACCTGTCTTTGTAACCAATGCAACGCTTTTTGTAAAGTATAAGGTTCTGGCTTTGTAGTTAATCGTATCGGCTCTCTGTTTTCCCCTACAAACCATGCCCAATCATCATTTGTTTTCCATTGACTTTTGGGTTTATCATCTTCTCTATCTACAAAGCGGACATAATGATTGATGATAGAAAAAGCGGTGCGTTCAGCGTCCCTATAGGTCAGTAAATCTACAACCGCATAATAGGCTCGTTCATTCTTCATGCGTATTTCAAAACGGTTCTTGATTTCTGTATCTTCAACTTCTGTGCCATTCTTGACATACTGCTCATAATTCTTCTGATAAGCACACATATATAACTCACTACTGGTTGAACCGAGATATAATGTTTCTCCTGTATTCTTTGGCAAATCGCTACCGCATTTTTCCGTACCGCTGTAATCTTTCTGCTTACGGAAGTAGGAGATACATTCGCCTGCCTTGTATTTTTCCTTTAACTTTGGAATATCCAATATTCCTGCTTTATCATTGATTGCTAAATCAAGACGTTTCATCACACCACCTGCCGTCATACAATCAAGCATGAAGTCATACCATGAGCGTTCCTGTGCCAATAGATAACTTTCCATTTGACGACACCCTCTGCCTTTTAACTCTAACAAAACACCTAAATGCTCTTGCATGGAACACATGATATTGATGTCGCCTAAAACATATTTACTTTCATATCCGTATTTTCCATAATCTTCATAAAGCATATAATCGGATTTTAGTTGTAATACATCACGAATAATCTTTAATGCGTCCGTAGTAGGAAAGCGGACACGGAAGTAATCAATCAACAGAAATAATGGCTCTTGCGGATTGAAACGCTCAATCTGTTTTTCCATGACTTCTTTTAATTCGTCATTCAATGGCTGTTTTCCTTTTTCAATGCGGTTGTAATATTCACGGCTGATACCACAGGCAACAGCAAACCTTGTTTGCGTTACTCCGTATTCTTCACGCTTTTGTCTTAATTCTTCAAAAAAGTTTTTATCATTCATTCTTTAATTCCTCCAATCAAAAAAGGCAACTACCATTTACTGATAATTGCCTGTCATTAAAAATCTGTATAGAAAAAGCAGTCAATCCTAAGACTAACTGCTTATGCATACAGATATGAAGTTGTTTACCTTTATTGCAAGCTCTCATAAATCAGAAACACACCTGATAAAAATGTCAAAAAAGCTACAATTTCTATACGAAAATCAAAACACTTAAAAACTTCTTTTCCATACTTTTCATTTTTAAATACAAATATTTCTTTTCCAATTTTTCTTTTTCCCAGTGATAAAAGGATACAACCGTGTGCCGTATAATACTTTTTATTCTTAATTTTTATAATATAAGCGTGCTTTTTTACAGAAATTCCACCAACTACATACCCAGCGTTTTGGTCTACAATACCTATTATTTTTCCTTTACATTTTTCGCCAGTAAAAACAACTCTATATTTTAGATACAACAAGTATAAACTGACAATAATGATAATAATTCCTAAAATCAACATTTAAGTTTATCCTCTCTTATAACAACTTCAAATTTTTTATTTTTTCATATCCACATTATAACATTCTCATATCAGCACCACAATAAAAATAATTAAGCACCAATAATCTTATTGAATATCTCCAACCGTAAATCTTTCACACCATCAGCGTTGAATACTGAGCTACAACAATTAAGGCAACTACTACTGTATATTGATAATTGCCAATACTTACATTTCTGCAAAAGAAAAAGACAATTAACTTCTTGTTTGAAATCAACGGTCTGTCCTATGTCTTATTCAATTTTTCCAAGTGATAATGGCATAATTTATATCACACCATGTAAAATGCGGTTTCGCCTTGTAAATACAGCGTTTTCCGCTTGTTAATGTATATTGACTCTTGTTTTTTGTGCCCCCCTTGTTAGATAACGGGGGCTTAATCTTCGCTCGCCACAAGCTCGCTCACAGACGAAGTGAACCAGACACTCGCCAGCAAGCTGGCGTGGCTCTATGTCTTCGACCGCCACCGCGTCTGGATCACTCCACCTGCCCAACTAATAATATCACATTACCAAAAGAGAAAAATTGTATGTTATTTATCTTCTAAATTTTATAGGATAGATAATACAAGCACTTAATGCTATAACAAATAATGAAACTAATATAAACAATCAAAATATAACAAAATCCATAATATTCCTATATAGATAAGTTTTGCATAAATATAGTGATACGATAACCTAAAATTTTAGGATTTGTTTTTTTGATTGCTTAACTCTTTTGGTTCTAGAACAATAATCTCTTTTCCCTCTTTTTCCATTCGTTTTATGAAATTGTCGAAGTGGTCTGTCATAGCATCAACAAAAAATGCTTTTTTCTTTCTTCCATTAATGTACACATTCATACCACCACGTTTCATTTTACAATATGATATATCCGATATTTTCCAATGACTTTTAAATAGAAATACCTTTATAACAGTAACATCATTGTCGTCTACACAAATATCCCAAACGCCCTTGAGTGGTGCAATCATTCCCAAAAACATCAGTCCTAAAAGAGCAACAACTATAATCATAATAAAGGTATTTTTCTTAAATATTTCAGGTTCGTCTATTAGTGCAAATACCATTGCACCAATCACAAAAATAGCTCCAACAGCACAAACTATACTTACATCAGTTATTGTCCTAACCGTAAATTTTTTTAAGGATTGTGTTTGCTTATGATTTCTTCTTTGCATTATGTCCAAAACAAATAAAACAATATATGTTGTTATAATTGCTCCTATATATTTCATACAGTATCCCCTCCAAAACCTCTAGTCTCTATTTATTAGAGTATATCATCAAAAAATCAAGTAGTCATTATTTTTCTGCTATCCGTCACAATATTTTTTATCCCATGTCTTATCAAGAGAGCAAGCATTGCTTACGCAACAAGCTCTTGACAATCCATGTTCTAAAAAAATGGTAGATAATCAAGCAGAAAAAGGACACTTTATGCTATGTTACAGCAACAAAAAGACATCTCATATCTTGTATGAAATGCCATTTTGTTTTTTTTATGTTATTTTCTTTGTCGTATCAAGGTTCTTTCAATCGTAGTAAATTAGTGGTAAATTTCTTTTGTATTTTCATTCATATTGCTTAAAGTCCCTGTATTTATGCAGATAATCAGATTTTTAATCTTTTTTACAGATAAAAAAGCAGGAGACCTTTTCAGATTTCCTGCTCAGTAGAGTTGTGAAGATGTTATTGTTGTTATTTAATTTCAATGTTCGTCATAGTTACTAACCCAAGACGAACTAAAATAGTTTGTACGATACGACACCAAAAAATACCTAGAATCAGGAGCAAAGCATATAAAATAATTGACGCTTGTAAATATTGTCTGCCAAAGTGAATAAGAATAAGCAGTGGAGACATTAATATTACAAAGAATATAATGCTTGTAATTATTCTTTTTATGTTTTTTGTATCTGCTAAATCAAATTCAGCTCCACAAGAACATTCGTTAGGTATTCCTCCTTTTATTTCAGTACCACAGTTCATGCAATATAGTTTCTTCATTCTAATCACCTCTACAACCTGGAATTGTTCTATTATTATCTTTCAATTTCTATACTTAAAGATTTTCCAGATTTATCACTTTGAAAATTTTCATAATACCAAAAATAGAAAGGCTTTTCACAAAGTTCAAAATAAATAATTTCATCGGGTTTTTTATTTTCTATTTTTGTATTGTAAATATCTTCATCATGTACAAATCCATATAAAAAGCGACTATTGTCTGGACTGATATTTAAGTCTTGCAATCTATCACTTAATGCTAACTGTGATTTTAGTAACGACATCGTATCTTTGTCATACGGGCGGTCTTTCTTTATAACCTCATGTACACTTGTAATATGAGCATATCTCTTTTTACCATCTACTTCCTTAATTTTGAATTTTGAAAATGTCAAACTTGACTCTATATCGTTTTTTTCTGATATATACAAAACACTTTTATAGTTTTCGTTTTCAAACTCCTTTATAATCTTATCAATATGTGTTTTATATTCTTCGCCTTGTTCAAACTCAATAGAGGCACTTAACAGAGCATCCTGTATTGAGTTTGCATAATTTTTATCAGAAAGTAAACTTTCTTTTGAGTTTAAATCTTCTATTGGATAATATTTTGTTATTTCTTCCGGAACATATTTATCGTTCATTTCTGTTCTTTGTATTAAACTATTTCCACCTGTTATTTGACCTAAATATCCAAGCCCTAGAAAAACACTAAACACAAAAATAATTATTCCCAATATTATCCAAATTACCTTCTTTTGTTTAGTCATAAGATTAAGCCCTCTCAATTTATTGATTGTTAAATACAAATTTATATGTTTCTCTGTATTCACATTATACCATTTTCCACTACCCGCTACAATATTTCAAAATCTTAAGACTACTTTTTTCTGCTTTTGAAAAGCTACTTTACCGTCCATAATTTGTAAAGGGTGCCAAAGCATTGCTTACGCAACAAGCCCTTGACAAACCACAGCCTGATAAGTTTAGAGTAATCAAGCAGAAATGAAATAGTCTGCTGTTTCAAGGCAACGAAAAAGAGATACCAGCACATTTATGCAGTATTTCTAACTTAATCACACTATTCTTTTATTCGCAAGCAGGAAAACACAGGTTATTTCTTAATATCCTTTTGTTTGGGAAACTCCTGCTTCCCATTTGGAAATTGTCTGTCTGGACACCTCCATCTTCTCTGCAAGCTGTTCCTGCGTGATCTCCTCCCTCTTCCTGTAATACTGCAGATTCTCTCCAAAACTCATAATGATTTCCTCCATTTCTTAATCTTGATTTTGGAATCATTATAGAATTGCGTTCATGTAAACACTACCAATTTCCTGTTGCTTTTGAGGAAATCCATGTAAACTTACGGTTGCACCCCGCTGTTTAAGCGGGTTTTCACACTTTTCCATCGGGGGCAGAACGCATCCATATATCCATAAAAAATCCGGTTGTGTCCCCGCTCTAAAAGGTGGACCAGCTCATGGGTGACCACATATTCCAGACATTCCCTGGGATATTCCCCCAGCCAGACATTGAGCCAGATCCTCCTTTTCTCCACATTGCAGGTACCCCACCTGGTTTTCATATCCCGCAGGCGCCACTCCTCGGCGTGGACACCCACTCTCTCTTCACACTCCCGTATGACCTGAGGCAGTATTTCCTCCAGACGTGTTCTGCACTCCCGCTTCTTTTCCTCCCGCTCCGGGCCTTCATATAATTCCCAGGGCTGCGGACTCTTTCTTTTTCCCTGCCGTTTTGCTTCGATCCAGCCACTTCTCTCCCGGATGAAACGTCTGATATCATGTTCCGGCATCCGAAGCGGTGCGGATACACGGACGCTCCCGTCCGCGCCCACGCGCAGATACATATTGCGGATGGCTTTTTTTGTGACCTGGATGTCCAGTCCGTTCTCCGTAAGATGATAAATCTTTACACTTTTCCCGGAGGTCTTTACCATGCCAGGACCTCCGGTCCGTTCTCTGTCACAAGCACCATGATCTCCCACTGGGCGGAGGGCAGTCCGTCCTCTGTATAAACAGTCCAGCCGTCTTCGTCATCAATAAAGATATCACTGGCGCCCATATTGACCATGGGTTCTATGGTAAACATAAGTCCCGGCGCCATCACCATGCCTGTATCGGCCCTGCCGATATACCCAACCCATGGGTCCTCATGGAAATCCAGGCCAATACCGTGCCCTCCGATCTCCTTCACTACGCTGTAACCGTTTTTCTCTGCATGCTCATGGACTGCCTGGCTCATATCCCCCAGAAAACCCCAGGGCCTTACCTGCTCCAGTCCCTTTTCCACACACTCTTTTGTGACACGCACAAGGCGCTCCTTCTCCTCCTCCACGTCACCGATACAGAACATTCTGGAGGAGTCAGAGTAATAGCCGTTCAAAATCGTGGACACATCCACATTGATGATATCCCCCTCCTTAAGAATGATCTCTTCTGAGGGAATGCCATGACACACCTGATTGTCAATGGAGGTGCAGACGCTCTTTGGAAATCCTTCATAGCCGAGAGGGGCCGGCACTGCCCCTGCCTTTGCGGTGATGTCATATACCCAGCGGTCAATTTCGGCTGTAGATATTCCCTCTTTGATATGCTCTGCAACATAATCCAGAATGGCAACATTGATCTCAGCGCTCTTCCTGATCCCGGCGATCTGCTCCGGTGTTTTAATGATCTCCCGCTTGGGGACGATTCGCCCCTGGGACTGCAGATGAATCAGCTTATCATCAAAAGGCCCGTGGCATTTTTTATATTTTTTCCCGCTGCCGCACCAGCAGACATCATTTCTCCCTAAACGATTCAATTTATTTCCTTCCTTTCCCTTAAAATCTCCCTTAATTTTTCTGTCACAGCCTCCGCAAAAACTCTGTGTCCCTCAGGGTCCAGATGGACAGAATCCTCCGCACCGGGCATAGTCACAGACGCCGCATCCAAAAAGGCGCAGCCCTGCCGCTTCGCTGTCTCCCTGTAATATCCGGCCAGCTCTTCGGAAATCTTCACTGCCCGCTCTCCGCCGAACATGGGGGAGAATTTGTGGTCCACGATCTCCTCCCGGATCTTAAGAGGGGATACCAGCAGGATCTCCGGCACCGGCTCCCGGTTCTCCCGGAAATACATCTTTATGGTCTTCACCAAAGTCTCCGCTCCTGCTGCCACATCGGACGCAGACAGGGAAAACCGCTGTTTTATATCATTTGTCCCCAGCATCAGCACCACCACATCCAGAGGACTGTGGCTTTCCAGACAGGGAATCAGGTATTTCAGCCCGCTTTTCATCCCTTCAATGGGATCATCCCAGACAGTCGTTCTTCCATTCTGTCCTTCCTCGATGATTCGAACCTGTTCCTCCTTCAGGGCCTCCTGCACCAGACTGGTCCAGCGCACGCCCCAGGGAAAACGGCCCCCGGTCACGCCGTCATATCCGTGGGTATTGGAATCTCCATAGCATAATACATTTTTCATCTCTTATTTCTCCATTGCCTCGTATTCTTCTCTTGTAATGCAAAACAGGTCATGGGGCATGTCGAGCCCATAGTAATGCTTCACAAAGGAACCTGTTATCTTCATGCCGTTTCTTCTGGCCACATTCCGGGACGGCGTATTGTTATCCCGGATAATGGAATAGACTTTATCAGCCTTTAATGTCTCAAACGCGTAATCCCTGCAGGCCCTGGCAGCTTCCGCAGCGTAGCCGTGGTGCCAGAATTCTTTACAGAACAGATATCCAACCTCCAGCACCTGTTCTTCCCCGCATTTCTGCATGGTAAGGCCGCACTGGCCGATCAATTCTCCTGTCTCTTTCGATATAACTGCCCACAGGCCAAAACCATACTGCCTGTAACGGGCAAGCTGCCTTTCCAGCCACTCCTCTGCCTCCTCATCGGAAAAAGCATGGGCATAGGCATACATCACTTCCGGGTCCTGCAGCATTTTGTTCAGAGCTGCCTGGTCTTCCCTGCACATTTCCCTGAGCACAAGACGCTCCGTCGTAAGCACAGCATTTTTCATGATCATAACTCCTTCTGATATGCGATCCTCGGTGTTCCATCTTCCATGTATACAGTTCCGCAGCGTTTGAAACCATTCTTTTCAAATACCCGCTGCATAGGTTTATTATCCCTGTGGGTATCTCCGCGCATGTTGCCGCACCGGGCCAGACACCACTGTACACAAAAAGAAGCCACGCCCTTCTTTCTCCCTGCAGAGGCTATCCGGTGCAGGAATCCATAGGGCTTTTCATTCAGCCAGCAGCCATTCTCTATCCTCCGGTAATTGGGTTCTTCTCCTGTCTCGAACATAAAAACACCCTCTGTTCCGTCCGATGACTCACAGAGATATAAGGCGCTGCGGTTTAAATCCTTTTCTATGTCTTCCCGCGCCGGGTAGCCGTTTACCCACTGTCCGGGATTGCCGTTCTCTGCCATGTACTTTCTGGCATGCTCATACAGGGACATGACTTCATCTATATCTTTTTCTTCTGCTCTGCGAATATGAAACTCTGCATCCATCTCTGTCTCATCCTCTCCTGTGATTCACTCCGGGGCTGCCATGACCGGATAATGGCCGTTCCACAGAATACGCATACACCTGCGCATGGCCCCCAAAGCACGATATGCACAGTATACCACGGTTTTTTCTGTTTTTCCACCGGGCCTGCAGGATTTATCTGAGGTTCCCGTTGTATGAATCCTTTATAATTTTCAGATAATAATATAATTTTCATTCTCTTTACAGTTACATGAATTTTTATTGATAAATTTTCATTTTACTTCTTGACAAATGAAAACATGACTGTTATAATAAAGCCATAAACAAAGAGAGAACAAAATAAAAAACAGAAAGGACTGATACCACCGAAAACGTAAATTACCATTCATAATTTTAAAGAAAGGAAGGTACGGACCACCAAGAACATAACGATTTAACCCATAATAAAAAAAGGAAGGTAAAGTCCCATGGACACATCAGATTAAAAGAGTCATTCGGAATGTAAACTTCGAATGACTCTTTCCTATTGTCTGAAAAACATTCTGCTGCATCCTTCCATACCGGAAGAATGTTGTCTGCTGTCTGCAGTACATGAAAGAAACCCTTCAGGATTTCTCCCAAAGGGTCTGGTTCATAATACTGCATACTGTTCTTAATGTGCAAACGGTGAAAGCTCCAGCCGGATAAAATATCCCTGGTCATGGGAACATACCGGACATTTCTTAGGCGCTTCCTTGCCCCAGTGGATATAACCGCATTTTAAGCAGATCCATCCGGTCTCCACATCTGATACAAAGAGATTCTTGTCCTCCAGAAACTGTGCGAATTTTCCGAAACGGTCTCCATGGAATTTTTCAATATCAGCGATCATATGAAAAGAATTCGCAATCTGTGTAAACCCTTCCTCTTTCGCCTTATCCCCGAAGTTCTTATACACATCATCATGCTCTTCATATTCATTGTGCTGTGCCATACGGAGAAGTTTATCCATATCCGGAGAGATATCTACCGGGTAACCGCCGTCGATCTGAATGGTCTCCCCTGCCATCTCCTTTAAATGCTGGTAAAAAATGTAGGCATGCTGGCGCTCCTGGTCAGCCGTATAGTTGAACACAGCTTCCACAACATGCAGATGTTCTTTTTTCGCCTGGGCTGCTGCAAAGGTGTAGCGGTTTCTGGCCTGACTCTCGCCTGCAAAGGCGCGCATCAGGTTCTCTTTTGTTACGCTTTCTCTAAAATCTACAGACATACAATTGCCTCCTGGAATTTATTTTCCATGTTATTTTTTCCAGAAGATGCAATTTTATACCTGAATGTTACAGCCGTATCAGATGGTATTGTACAGGGCAACCAGGATTTCCAGGATCTGTTCCCTGGTAAAACGGCTGCTGTCCAGGCACAGGTCGTATCCCTTCATGCTGCCCCATTTCTCGTCTGTATAGTTGTTGTAATAGTATTTTCTCTGTTTATCCACTTTTTTTATGAGCTGCTCTGCCCCTTTTTCATCCCATACGGTCCGCGCCCGGATAGTTTTGATCCTTTCCTCCATAGGCGCGTAGATAAAGACACTTCTGCAGTCCGGTTTATCCCTGAGAATGTAATTTGCGCACCGTCCTACGATCACACAGTCTTCCCTCTTTGCAGCCTCCTCAATGATCTCCGACTGCGCATTGAACAGCACATCATTGAGAGGTTCATAGTGAAACTGACGCTCCATGGCCATATTCTCATCAAAAGAGTATCTCCAGGGACTCTCCCGCTTCTCATCCACTTCCTCTAACTTCTCCTCCGGAAGGTTCTTTTTCTTGGCCGCAAGTGTGATCAAATCCTTGTCATAATACTTGATACCCAAATGTTCCGCCAGATCCTGGGCGATCTTCCTTCCGTTACTGCCAAATTCCCTGCCAAGTGCTATCACTTTACCCATAACATACCATCCTTCCCTATTCACATGGCGCCGGAGGGCTCTGTCCCTTGCAGAATCCTCCGGCTGCGTTTTCCGGTATCCGCAGGTTTCAGTCTTCCGGCTTTTCACTGACAAAAGACTGAACTCTTATCTTAATTATACTAAATTTTCGCAACTTTTACAACTTTTTTCAATGGGAATCTTCCTCCTGCGTAAGCGCGATCCCCGTCTGTGCCGGGCCATCCACACAATGCCCCATATAGTCGAACCTGGAGCCGTGGCAGGGACACTCAAAACATTTTTCATCGGGATTCCATTCTAACTGGCATCCCAGATGGGGACATTTTGCGGACACCAGATAGATTTCCCCCTCCTCATCCCTGTATGCTCCCACTTTTTCCCCGTCATACTCAACAATACCGCCGTGTCCCACAGGAAGTTCCTCCAGGTCACTTCTTCCCGGTGTGAAAATACGCCGGCTTAAATCCTTCACCGCGTGGACACTGTCCTTACAGAAATTCCCGGCAGAAGCCCTTGGGGTAAACCGCTGGGGAGAAAAGATGCCGAACACTTTCCCGTCATCTTCCTCCCCCAGGATACTCTCCGTTATCATACCGGCCGCTGCCATGGAAGAGCTCATTCCCCACTTTCCGAATCCCGTGGCAGCATACCAGTCCGGAGTCTCCGCAGAAAATCTGCCGATATAAGGAATCTGGTCCATGGGCATGCAGTCCTGGGCAGACCACTGGTACCGCACTCTGCTGCCCGGATAGAATTCTGCTGCTTTTCTTCTCAGAAGTTCGTATTTGCCCCCGGTACGATTTTCTCCGGTGCGGTGGCCTCCGCCGCCGAAGAGCAGATACTCCCCGGCACTTCTGAAAGACCATGCCTGTTCCCTGTCTACGCCCAGATACATTCCCTCCAGCTCCGGCACCTGTTCAAGCCCCACTACATAGCTGCGCTCCTGGTGCATCCGCATAAAATAATATCCGGGCATATTGAGAAAGGGGTAATGGCAGGCAAAAACTATTTTTTTCGCCCTGACACTCCCGTTCTCCGTGACCAGCCTGTCCCCCTCTGCCTGCAGCACTCTTGAGTGTTCATAGACTGCCAGGTCACGGGCCGCTGCTTCCAGAAAAAGAAGGGGATGGAACCTGGCCTGTTTTTCAAACCGCACTGCGCCTGCCACCTGAAAAGGAAGTTCTGTCTCCTTGGTAAAGGAGGCTTCGATGGAAAGCCCGGCAGCACACTCAGCCTCCTCCTTAAGAAGTTCAGGTGCTTCCAGTGTGTATAAATATGCAGGACATCGGACAAAACCGCACGCGATCTGTCTGTCCTGTACAATTTTCTCATACCGGTCTATTGCCTTTTGGTTTTCCAGGCTGTACTTTTCTGCTGCTTCCCGCCCGTGTTTTGATAAAAGTTTCTGATATATCACTCCATGCTGGGAAGTGATCTTGGCTGTTGTCTTCCCCGTCTGTCCTCCGCCGATCCTGTCCGCTTCCAGCACAGCCACGTGAACTCCCTGTTCTTTGAGTAAGTATGCAGTCAGTATCCCGGCCATTCCGCCTCCCACTACAGCCACATCCACGGTGATATCCTGCATAAGCATCGAAAAATCCTGTATCTCTGTTTCATCCATCCATAAACTTTTCATGGCAACCTCCATTTTGTATATCCTTCTTCCTAGAATGCGCCTGATGCTTTCAGGATATACAAAAAACAGGGGCCGCTTTTTATGCAGTCCCTGTCTGTGTCACACTTCCTCGATCACCATCTCATCGCCTACCCGGATCTTCCCTCCGTGGATCACCCTGGTAAACACGCCCTCTCTCGGCATGATGCAGTCACCCATCTTCTTAAATATCTCACAGCCGTGGTGGCATTCCTTTCCGATCTGTGTCAGCTCCAGCACCACGTCGTTGCAGCGGAATCTTGTCCCAATGGGCAGGTTCTTAAAATCAAATCCGCTGACCACCAGATTCTCACCGAATGCGCCGTCCGCCACCTCAGCGCCCCGGTTTCTGAAATCCTCTATCTTTTCATAACTCAGAAGACTTACCTGACGGTGCCATTTTCCCGCATGCGCGTCTTTTTCAATGCCAAAATCTTCTATAAAGCTGGCCTCCTGAATGTTCTTTTTCTGTGTTCCTTTCTTTTCGCTGATACACACAGCAAGTACCTTTCCCATCTCATTCATCCTCCAATTTCTGACATCTTTTTGTTTTCCAGCCCTTCCTCCTGCGCCTCACCAAAGCGGTGGCTTCTGGGCTTTTCAAATATGATTTTTTCAGCCACGGCTCCGATCTGCTCATCTGAACTTCCGTCTCGGAGCAGGCTGCGCATATCTGCCCCGTGTGAAAACTGCAGGCACGGTTTTAAAAATCCCTCGGACGTGAGCCTTACCCGGTTGCAGTCCCCGCAGAACTTGTGGGAAATGGCGCTGATAAATCCGATCTTCCCCTTAAAACCATCCGGCAGTATATATGTACTGGGACCGTTTCCGAATCTGCCGCTCAGGGAATCCGCTTTGCCGTAAGCTTTCTCCAGCAGATGCCGTACATGGTCCTCGGTCTCTTCGCCGCAGTATTTTCTTCCGTACCCTATGGGCATCATCTCAATAAACCGCACGTCTATGGGTCTGTCCTTCGCAAGCCCCGCAATGGGGATCCACTGGTCCTCGTTGACTCCGTGCAGAAGTACACAGTTTACCTTCACACGCACATCAGGGAACTGAAGGGCCTTATCCATTCCCTCCAATACCCGGTCAAGTCCTTTTCTCCTGGTGATCTTCTCAAACATCTCTTCTGTCAGCGCGTCAAGGCTGATATTCACTGCGTCGATTCCCGCATCCGCCAGATCCTGCATCTGTTCCCCCAGCAGGATTCCGTTGGTGGTAAGCGTCACGTTGTCGATTCCCGGTATGCTCTTTATCATTCTCACCAGCTCTGCCGCATTCTTTCTCACAAGAGGCTCCCCGCCGGTGATCTTTACCTTGCTGATGCCTTTGAGGGCTAAAATACGGCACAGTCTGGTAATTTCATCATAAGTTAGAATATCGCTGTGTTCCACCTGTTCGATACCGCCTTCCGGCATGCAGTACATGCAGCGCAGGTTACAGCGGTCCGTGATGGATATGCGGATATATTCTATATTCCGTCTGTATTGATCCAACATAATTTTATCTTCCTGTTTTTCTTAATATATCTACAGTATACCTCAAATTTACCGAAATTGCACCTATAACTTTGCCCAATTACGACATTTTACACAAAATACCAGCGGTGCATCTGCCGTCAGTAGTCCTCACAGTTCAGTCTGAAATACCCCTGGGGATAACCGCACACCGTACACCTTATTGGGGCACAGTCCCCGTAGGCCAGATGGCCGCAGTTCATGCAGATCCATACTCTGTCCATATCCTTGCAGAATACATGATTGGTCAGGATATCCTGGGTCAGCTGCTCAAAACGATAGTCATGATGCCTTTCAATCTGCGCCACCTCTCTAAAAAGCCTGGCAATTCCCTTAAAGCCCTCCTGCTCCGCTTTTTCGGCAAAAGACGCATACATGTCTGACCATTCTCTTTTCTCATCCTCATGGGCCTTCTCCAGGTTTCTGCTGGTTTCCGGTATCTGCCCTCCGTTCAGCACATTCTGCCACAGCTCCGCATGCCGCTCCTCATTGCCTGATGTCTCCTCAAAAATGTCCGCTATGTTCATATAGCCCTCTTCCCTGGCCTGTTTTGCATAAATGCGGTATTTTCCGCTGGCCTGCAGTTCTCCTTGGTAAGCTTTTATCAGATTCCTAAAGGTTTCGCTCTCTCTTAATTCCATCTTCTCTCCGCTGTTTCCTGTTTTACAATATTCTATGTACGGCGGGTAGATTTCTTTCCTCTCACCAGGTCAT
This sequence comes from Blautia sp. NSJ-175, assembly GCF_022867815.1. Lineage (NCBI taxonomy): Bacteria > Bacillati > Bacillota > Clostridia > Lachnospirales > Lachnospiraceae > Blautia > Blautia sp. NSJ-175. The sequence continues at coordinate 12,694 of NZ_JALIFQ010000037.1, read as the reverse complement.
AACTTTCCTCTATCATTCTGTATATCTCTTTCTCAGGTATGGAGCCGTCCAAAATCACGGAATTCCAGTGCTCTTTATTCAGATGATAGGCCGGAAGCACTGAGGTGTAGGTGCTCCGCCAGAAATCCCTCCACTGGGGGTCTGTCTTTAAATTCACCCAGATATTGCCCTCTCGCTCAAAAATCCATGCAAATACTTTTCTGCTGCTTTTCATTCGGATGACGGTCCAGTTCGGGTCATGAAACGGATAGTCCTCAAACACATCCGGCATTTTCAGACAATACGAAACTGCTTCCTCTCTGGTTCTCATATATGCCTCCTTTCTTTCAACACAGTTTCAGTATACAGGATTCCATATATCCCGTCAAATTGTTCATTTTTCACCCATTGACAGAATTCAATTTGTGTGTTATGCTATAAAACAATTAAAAAAGCATTTTGTTAAATGCGGTGACGGGGAGGAGTACATACCCAGCCGGCTTTCAGAGAGAAGATGTCTGGTGCGAATCTTCAGCAAGGAAGTATGGAAGTAGCCCCTGAGCAGTGAGCCCAACAGAGATGTGATATCTCTCAGTAGACCTCAACGTCTCTTTCCCACGTTACAGGGAAAACAGTATCGATATTTCTCTTAGTATCCGTACTGGCAGAGCGCAGGATTTTTCCTGAAATCAGGTGGTACCACGGATGACTTATCCGCCCTGAACTGAATTCTCAGTTCAGGGCGTTTTTCATTCTGTAAAAACCATCTAACAATGAGTTAAAGGAGGATTTTGTCCATGACAGGAAATGAATTATTTGTAAAAGCACTGCAGAAAGAAGGCATTGATTATCTCTTCGCATACCCAGGCGGTTACGCCATCGACATTTTTGATGAGCTGTATAAACAGGATTCCATCCAGGTGATACTCCCCCGCCACGAGCAGGGTCTGATCCACGCCGCAGACGGCTATGCCAGAGCTACCGGACGCACAGGCGTCTGCCTGGTCACAAGCGGCCCCGGTGCCACCAATCTGGTCACCGGAATCGCCACTGCCAACTATGACAGTGTTCCCCTGGTATGCTTCACCGGCCAGGTTCCCACAAATCTCATCGGAAATGACGCCTTCCAGGAGGTAGACATTGTGGGGATCACACGCGGTATCTGCAAATACGCCGTGACCGTACGCGACCGGAACGACCTTGGCCGTATCATCAAGGAAGCCTTCTATATTGCCAATACCGGCAAAAAAGGTCCTGTCCTCATTGATCTTCCAAAAGATATCATGCTGCAGGAGGGTGACGAACACTATCCCAAGGAGGTTCACATCCGCGGCTACAAACCAAGCAGCGGCGTACACATGGGACAGTTAAAGAAAGCAGTCAACCTCTTAAAAGAAGCCAAAAAGCCCCTGTTTCTCATGGGCGGCGGTGTAAACATCGGCAGGGCCAACGAGACTGCCCTGGCCCTTGTGGAGACCACAAGAGTCCCTGTTATCACTACTATTATGGGTAAGGGCTCCATTCCCACCAGCCATGAACTCTATGTGGGCAATGTGGGAATGCACGGCTGCTATGCGGCCAACCACGCCATCAGCGAATGTGACCTGCTCTTCTCCATAGGAACCCGGTTTAATGACCGAATCACAGGCAAGATCGAGGAGTTTGCCAAGAATGCCAAGATCGTGCATGTAGACATTGACACAGCCTCCATCTCCAGGAATATCCAGGTGGATATCCCCATCGTGGCAGACGCAAAGGACGCTATGGAGGCACTGTTAAAGCACGTAAAATGCTGTGAACATAAAGAATGGCTGGAGCAGATCGACGGCTGGAAGCAGGAACATCCTCTTGATATGGACCAGAACAAAGGCATCACTCCACAGAAGATCGTGCAGTGCATCAACGAACAGTTCGAGGAAGGCATCTTTGTCACGGACGTAGGTCAGCATCAGATGTGGGTCACACAGTATCTGGAAATGAACGAGAAAAAACAGCTTCTCACCTCCGGCGGCCTTGGCACCATGGGATACGGGTTCCCTGCTTCCCTGGGCGCAAAATTCGCCTATCCGGGCAAGCCTGTAGTCTGTGTCTCCGGTGACGGCGGCATGCAGATGAACATTCAGGAGATGGCTACTGCCGTATCCTACGGCCTTCCGGTCATTATCTGTATCTTCAACAACAGCTATCTGGGCATGGTGCGTCAGTGGCAGCAGCTCTTCTATGACAAGCGCTACTCCTCCACCTGTACACGCCGCAGAAAGACCTGCAGCGCCAACTGCAAGGGCCCGTCAAAGGACTGCCCGGAATACACCCCCAACTTCGTAAAACTGGCGGAGAGCTATGGCGCGTATGGCATGCGCGTGGAGAAAGAGGAAGATATGGCCCGGGCCTTCCAGTTTGCAAAGGGCAATACGGATGCCCCCACGATTCTGGAATTTATCATTGACAGTGATGAGCTGGTACTGCCTATGGTACAGGGCGGAAAACCGCTGCATAACATGATTTTGGACTGCTAGGAGGAGAAGAATATGAAGAAAAGATGGATTTCCTTATATGTAGAAAATGAAGTAGGTGTGCTGGCAAAGATCGCAGGCCTGTTCTCCGGAAAATCATACAACCTCACAAGCCTCACCGTGGGCACCACAGAGGATCCCACCATGTCACGGATGACCATCAGCGTGGAGAGCGATGATGCCACCTTTGAACAGATCAAAAAGCAGTTAAACCGCTGTGTGGAGGTCATCGAGGTCATTGACTTCACCAATTCCCGCATCCACAGGAAAGAAGTTCTATACATTAAGATCAAGGACTGCGACGAGGCTGTGAAGACGGAGATCTTCCGCATTGCAACTATTTTCCATCTGGCTGTCGTAGACTACGGCAAAACAGAGATGCTGCTGGAGAGCCTTCAGACAGAAAAACGGAATGATGAGATCATTTCCTATTTCTCCAGCTACTTTAAGAACATTGAGGTGGTGCGCGGAGGAAGTGTTGCCATCAAAGGTGTCAGCATCCAGGATAAATAAAAACAGAAAAAAGTGGAGCCATGCCCATCACAGCATGACTCCGCTTTTTCTATTGACCGGTACTACTGCCGGTCCTCTCCTGCCTCTTTTTTCAGATCCGTAATATCATGGCAGGTGAGCAGGACTGCCTGCTCCCCCTTCCACTCAATAAAGCATGCGTCCGCTGATGTCCACACCTGAAGAAAGGGATTGTAAACCTGCCGGACGCAGCGGGGATGCGCGCTGTCCAGCGCTTTTGCAGGACAGAAATCACAGGGCGTATCCCGGCGGAAGAAGGCTTTATGGCAGGTAACCCCCGGCTTTGCCTCAGGCACCCATATTTTCGTCTTCCGGTTAATATACAGCATTTCTTTTGTCTCCGGATGTACCACATAGATCCAGGAACTCTGATTGTCAAGGATTGCTTCCAGGGATGCCGCGTTCTGCACCGCATTGTCCTGGGCCCGGAGTTTCAGAAGAAAGGTACTCAATATCTGCGCGATGAATACCAGTGTATTTACCTGTTCCTGGGTCCAGTAACGGTTGACACGGCACTCGTCAAAGCCCACAAATCCCTTGAACTTCCCTTTGTCGTAAATGGCGCACTGCAGCATGGACTTGATTCCCTGGGGCTCCAGTATCTCCCGCTGCTGCGGTGTCAGTGCATCTATGTCACGGCAGTAAAATACACCGCTCTCGTTGAAATTGCTCTGGTATCCGCCCTCCAGATCATCTGCATAGGGCACATGCTGAAGATTTCCAATCTCCGGCCACACACCCTCGTTGCACCATTCATATGTATTCTTACAGTAGTCCGGGTCCTCCTCATTCTCAAAGATGTAGACACGGCTCACGTCAAACTGGCGCCCGATCACCTCCAATATGGCATTGACTGCTGTATCCGGATTGGAGGATTTATAAAGTATCCGGAACACATACTCAAACAGGCGGAGCTCCACATTGCCCTCTGTCTCCTCATCCGAATCTATCCTGGTATTGGCCGCACTGCAGGGCTTCTGGGGGAACTCCTCTGAAAAAAGCTTTGCATCTGCTATGCAGTATCCATTCTTTCCCCGGTTCTTAGCACGGTACAGTGCCTGGTCTGCCCGTTTAAAAAGTTCATTGTAGGACTGGCCGCAGTCCGGGAAGACAGCTATGCCGATGCTGCAGGACAGCTCCACATCTGTCAGCTCCTGTACTGCCATCTCTCCTATGGCTTTCATGATCTGGGCTGCTTTCTGCTCAGCCAGGGAGACATCCGGTATCTGTCCGAGAAACACTAAAAATTCATCTCCCCCTACACGGCCTACAATATCCTCACTGCGGAACTGCTTCTGGATCGTGTGCGCAACCTCCGCCAGAAGGGCATCGCCGAAGAGATGTCCCATGGTGTCATTCATATGCTTGAAGTTGTCCAGGTCAATGATCATAAGTGCAGACTTCCTCTCGGGTCCGCTGCCTTCCAGAACCGCCTGGATATATTCCTGGCTGGTCCCCTTATTATACAGCTTTGTCAGCATATCGCGCTGGGCGCGCTCCATAAGATTCTGTGCCTTTCTCTTTTCGGCATCAATATCCAGAATGGCGCCCACAGCCCGCACCACGCGCCCTGACTTGTCCGCCAGCCCCGTGATCCGGATACGGCACCAGACAGGCTTCTGCTTACCGCTTACGATACGGATTTCCTCCTCTGCGTAATGCTCTCCGCTGCGGATGCGCATCAGCAGCTTGGAAAAAAGAATCTGGTCCTCCTTCAGGATGTATGGTGCCTTCCAGAAAAGGCGGCTGACATGCTGTGTGACCGGAGGACAGCCGAATTTTTTCTCCCAGTTCCCTGTAAAGGTCATGGTGTCTGCCTGGATATCCCACTCAAAAAGAATATCTGTGGTCTGGTCCATGATGATCTGGTGCCGTTCCAGGGAAATGCGCAGCTTCTCTTCCAGCTCCTTACTCCGTGTCACATCCACCAGCACACAGCAGAAATAACCCGCGCCCTCTTCGTCGCGGACCAGATGACCCTTATCCAGAACCCATATGGTACGTCCGTCCCCGCGGGTCATCCGGTATTCCAGCTCCTTGTCCGGTCCAAGGGAAATCTGCCTCTGCACTTCCTCCAAAGTGCGCAGGCGGTCTCTGTAATCTATCATTTCCCAGAAACTGTTCCGGAATTTATCACTTATCTCCTGCCGTGTATATCCCAGCATGGACAAAAATCCTTTATTCATCTGCAGAAGCGTCAGCCTTTCATCAAAACGGCAGGAAAACATTCCCCCCGGAATATTATCGCTCAGTATCTGCAGGTCACGGCCGCCGACTTCTTCCGGCAGCGGCATTTTGTGCTCTTCGCTCTTCATATTGTCATATGGCTCCTATTTGTTATCCTCTGTATCCGGCTATGATTGGAAAACAGAGTTAACCACGTTCATTTTCTATCATTCTAACAAATGCCCTGTAGTTATGCAAGGAACAAAAAGAGGAAAAGCTTTATTTTTACATCCATCCGCTGACCCAGGCTATAGGGCACACCACAGCGGAGGCCAAAACACAGACCGCTCCCAGAATAAAAAACGGTACCCCGATAAAAGTGCAGAACAGCGCTATGCACGGATGTCTCCGTGCAAAACGGGCTGCTGTTGTGTCAAACCGATATTCTGCTCTTCGGATCATCTCCCTGATATATTTCATAACTGTCCCTCCTATGGCATTTATCCTACCACCCGCCGTATTAAAACGGTAAAAGTGATATACAGATGAAATAAAAATGCCATAAAAGAGTTCTCTGCAAAACGGCTTTGATGCCCGGAAACCTTTATTCCAACCCTTCTTTCACATATTCAATATATCTCCTGCTGCACCCCCCAAGCTCCCTGCCGGCACGTTTAATATATCCGCAGCACACTTTCACCCTGCAGTCCTCCAGCTCAATTCTGTGTATCCTGCTGTCTCTGTGCAGTCTGGAGTCCATCAGACAACTGATATTCCCCAAATCTGTTTTCAGCAGAAGCTGGGTCATGGCATGGTCACTGCACACCTCCACACCTCTGTAGAAAAACTGGGAATCCACCAGCTTTTCCTTCAGATTACCGGGATGCTGAAACAGGGGAATCCCCTCTTCCAGGTTCTGGACAAAGCGTATCTTCTGCAGTTCCGCTTTTGTTACACTTTTCCTGTCATAATAGGGATTGCCGGGGCCTGCGAACAATACAAGCCTTGTCTCCTTTAACATATGGAATTCCAGATGCCTCTGCTCCAGCATACGGTCAACCGCATTTTTCTGAAATTCCGAGACAAAGACAAATCCCAGTTCTGCACGGCGGTGTGTCACCTGATGCAGCACCATTTCCAGGGTACCTTCCAGATATCTGGCCTGCAGGTTCTGTTCCCGCCTGTAAAATTCCGCAAACAGACCGGCCAGAAGGTTGCTTGGCATGGAGGAAAGACAGAACACTTCTGACTTAACGCTTGTCTGCACCTGCTGGATCACCTGCATGTCTTTTAAAATCCTGCGCGCCTGTTCATAGACCAGTTCCCCCTCCACGGTCATCTCCACACCCTTCTTACTCCGCCTAAGAAGACGGACCCCCAGGCTTTTCTCCATCTTGCCGATCGTCATGCTCACATGCGGCTGTGTTGTATAGAGCATCTCCGCCGCCTTGCTGATCGAACCGGTATCCACGCTCACCACAAAATACTGCAGTTGTTTCATCTCCATTCCTGAACCCCCGTCTTCTCTCTTGTCTGATAAGAAATATCTACTTTCTTTTATCCAAAGCGGTGGCAGGCTGCCTGGTGACCCGGCCTGATTTCCCGAAGCTTTGGCTTCTCTGTTCTGCACCTGCTGCCGCAGAAACTGCATCTGCTCTGAAACGGACATCCCTCCAAAACGTCAAGTGGACTTGGGACCTCCCCTTCAATGCTCCTGATCTCACAGTTCTGCTCCATATGTATGGAAAACAGCGAGCCCAGCAGCGCCTGCGTATAGGGATGCACTGCCCTGGTCCGCACTGCCTCCCCCGGTATCACTTCCACAATATGCCCCAGGTACATCACAGCGATCTGATGGGCAAATGCCTGTATCAGCGCAATATCATGACAGATAAATACAATACTGATATCCTTCTCCTTCTGGAGCTTTACCAGAAGTTCGATGATCGTCTTCTGTATGGATACGTCAAGAGCCGATGTGGCCTCGTCGCACACCAGCACCTCAGGCTCCAGGGAAAGTGCTCTGGCTATCCCCACCCTCTGCCGCTGCCCCCCGCTCATACTGTGGGGATATCTGTATAAAAAGTCCTCGGAGAGCTCCACCATCCCAAGCAGCTCCTTTGCCTTCTCCTCTTTCTCACTCTTCTTCAGCCGTTTAAAATTCATGAGCGGCTCTGTCAGGATATCTATGATCTTCATCTTGGGATTAAAAGAAGCCAGCGGGTCCTGAAACACCATCTGCATGTTCTGGCGGTTCAGCCGTTTTTCCTTTTCCGGCAGATGTACAATGTCCCTGCCGTGGCAGAGGATCTCACCGCTGGTAGGGGCGTCCATCTGGATCAGCATCCGCACAAGGGTGGATTTTCCGCAGCCGCTCTCCCCCACAATCCCCAGGGTCTTTCCTTTGTACACATTCAGACTGATGTCACTGCAGGCAGTCAGTACCTTTTTTCCCGGCGTGGAAAACTGCTTTACAATATGGTTTGCCTTTAACACAACATCCGATTCATGAAACAAAACGTTCACCCTCCATTTCCGGAACAGCCTGCAAAAGACTTTTGGTATAATCACTGACCGGATGATTCATCACCTCATCCCGGGTACCCTGATCCACCACTTTGCCGTTCTGCATGACAACCAGCTTATCCGCCATATAGGCAGCTACGCCAAGGTTATGTGTCACGATAATAATCCCTGTCTCGTATCTGTCTCTCAGCTCCATCATCTGCCGCACGATCTGCGCCTGTGTGGTCACATCCAAAGCGCTGGTGGGCTCGTCAGCCAACAGAAGCTGAGGCTGAAATGTCATGGCCATGGCGATTCCCACTCTCTGGCGCATACCGCCGCTCAACTGGTGGGGATAGCTCTTCATAATGTTTTCCGCGTCGGCCAGACGCATCTTCTTCAGCATTTCTGCAGCCTTGTTCCAGGCCTGCGGTCTGGTAACTCTGCTGTGGGTACAGATATACTCCACATACTGTTTTCCGATCTTCCGAATGGGGTTGAGGGTTCCGCCGCAGTCCTGGAAGATCATGGACATTCTGGTTCCTCTCAGATTTCGCCACTCCTCCCCGGATTTCTGTGTGAGTGCCTCCCCCTGGAAATATATCTCACCGGCGCTTATATATCCCGAACCGGGGAGCGCTCCCAGCACTGCTCGGATCACCGTTGTCTTGCCGCTGCCGCTCTCACCTACTATGCTGACAATCTCGCCTTTTTTCATGGAAAGCTGAAAACTTTCCACTGTGGGCTCCTGCTTTCCGTAACGGACTGTCAAATCCTTGATTTCAAGCATATTCTCTCCTCTATTCAGCCAGGGAAATGTCCTTGGTCAGCCAATAATAATCCATGGGATACATCTTCACCCCTGTCACACTTTTTGATGAAAACAGATAGGTGGTCTCATAGCCGAAGAACACCGTTGCCGCGTCATCCATGATGAGCTGCTGTATCTGCATGATCAGATTCTTTCTTGTATCCTCATTAAATTCTGTGACAAGCTGGTCCAGAAGCTCATCCACATGCGGATTGCTGTATCCCATCTGGTTGGAGGATGAGGTGCTGTACCAGTTCTCACGGAGATATTTTTCCGGGTCACCGGTGTTTGCCACCAGGACATTCCAGATGAGCATGTCAAATTCTCCGGAATCTCTCATGTCAAGCAGAGTCTCATAGCTGACTGTATTCAATTTTACATTGATTCCGATATCCTTCAGGCTCGCCTGTGCTGCCTGCGCGTAGACATTGAGCTCCTCGCGGCTTGTATATATGACAAAATTCAGCTCCAGTTTTTCTCCGGAAGGTGTCTCCACAAATCCATCCCCGTCTGTATCCTTGTAACCTGCTTCCTCCAGAAGCGCTTTCGCGCCGTCCGGGTCATATGCGTTTTCATCCTTCAGCTCATCGAAGCCAAAATCAAGTGTGGGGGGAACCGGAGCTTTTCCCGCTGTGGCTCCGCCTTCCAGCAGGGTATCACAGTAAGTTTCCTTATCCAGCCCTCTGATGACCGCCTGGCGCAGTGCTTTATCACCAAGCACGCCATTCTGGTTCATAAAGGCATAGGTGGACCGCAGGGACTCTAACTGCTGTATATTATATTCCCCGCTGTCCTCAAAATCTGCCAGATTCTCCGTCTTCAGATTGTACGCGATCTGCACTTCATCTGTCTGCAGGGCCATGGAACGCGTTGTCTGGTCATCTATGCACTTAAGCGTCACCTTGTCAAGAGGCACTTCCCCATCCCAATAATATTCGTTGCGGACTACAACGCAGGAATCTGTGGGGCTGAAAGATTCCACTGCGTAAGGTCCGGTACAGATGGGACCTTCCATGGCAAAGGCGTCCGTATCCGCCTGGGTATCCACAATGAGGAACAGCGGGTCTGCCAGACTTCCCGGCAGGATGGCCACCGGCTCTTTTGTCTTGATAAGCAGGTTCTGTCCGTCCACCTCCATGGATGCAGGCTCAAAGAAGGAGACTGCCCTGTCGCTGAGCTCAAAGGTACGTTCCAGGGATGCTTTCACAAGCTCTGGTGTCATGTCATCCCCATTAGAGAACTTGACTCCCTCACGAATCTTAAACGTCCAGGTGAGCTGGTCCTCGCTGATCTCCCAACTCTCTGCCAGGCAGGGCACGATCTCGCCGTTTTCATCAAAACGCACCAGCGTCTCCCCGACTCCGTATCTGGACACCACCCAGCTGAAATACTGCTCTGTAGGCTCCAGAGTATCCGCAAAGCTTGTGACGCCTATGGTGATCTCACCGCCGTCTCCGCCTGTTTTATCTAAGGCGGAGTTCTCCCCGGAAGCTGCCGTATCCTCTGTATCCGCCTTTTCCCCGGCGCTTTTTCCGCAGCCTGCCAGCAATCCCGCTGCAAGACTTCCCGCCAGCAGGGCACACATGATTTTTCTGTAAAATTGATCCATATCCCTTTTCTCCTTCTGTTTTACTCTTGTTTTGGGTCCAGGATATCCCGGATACTGTCGCCCAGCATATTGAAGACGACCACAACGACTACAATGGCAATGCCGGGATAGATCATCAGCCAGGGGGCTTTGGATATGTAGGTTCTGCCCTCATTGAGCATCAGCCCCCATTCCGGGGTGGGCGCCTGCGCCCCGAATCCCAAAAAGGACAGGGATGCCAACTCCAGCATCATGGTCCCAATATCTGTGGCTGCTGTCACCACCATGGTTGTGATCATGTTGGGGATCACATATTTCATAATTATGCTGCCCCTTTTCGTTCCTGTTACAACAGCCGCATCAATATACAGGTTCTGTTTGATCTTCAGGACCATACTGCGGGCAAGTCTGGCATATTTTGTCCAGCTCACAGCCGAGATGGCAATAACGGCATTTACCATATTTGGCCCCAGAAGACCTGCTATGGCGATTGCCAGCACCAGACCGGGAAAGGAGATCATCATATCCGCAATCCGCATGATCACAGCGTCCACAGCTCCGCCAAAATATCCCGCCAGAATTCCAAGAGCAGTCCCCACCACAAAGATGACCGCCACCAGACACAGCGTCATGGTCAGGGATGACCTGGTTCCGTATATAACTCTGGAGAGCACGTCCCTCCCCAGCTTGTCAGTTTCCCAGACATAAGTGCTCCCCGGCTCCTTTAGAGAATCACTCATCACAGCATCATAGGGGTCCCGCGGAGCGATCCAGGGTGCAAAGACAGCTATTGCCGCAATTGCCAGGGCCAGAAGAAGAAAGACGGTAAACTGTTTGTTGTTCTTCAAAAATCTTAATACCTTCAAATCACCGCTCCTCCTTTAATCTGGGATCCAGACGGGTATAGGAAAGGTCAACCAGCAGATTGATTCCCATGTAGAGCAGTGCGATCCACAGCACATAGCCCTGTACCAGGGGATAATCCCTGCAGGAAATGGCTTTTACCGCCATACTGCCCATGCCCGGCCAGTTGTAAATGATCTCCACCACTGCGGTTCCTCCCAGAAGACTTCCCAGGGAAAGACCCAGCAGGGTCACCAGCGGCAGCATGGCATTTGGCAGCACATGCTTCCACAGAATTGTTCGCTCCCTGATTCCCCGCATGCGGGCACCCGTCACATAATCCTGGTTCAGTTCCTCCAGAACAGCTATCCTCACCTGTCTTGTGTATTTTGCGGACATGGCAATAGCCAAAGTCACGGCGGGAAGGATCAGGGATTTGAAATCCGTGCTTCCCCCGGAAACGGTTACCCACCGCAGCGTCACACCGAATATACTCAGAAGGATCAGTCCGATCCAGAAATTCGGAACCGATACTCCAAGGAAGGTCAGCGCCCGCACCAGATAGTCCACCCATTTATTCCGGTAGACTGCTGATAAGATTCCCAGCGGAACGGATATCAGCACCATGATGACCAGAGAAGCCAGCGCCAGTTCCAGTGTGGGCCGGAAACAGGATACCAGTTTGTCCACCACGGGAACCTTCATAGAATAAGAAGTTCCCATATCTCCGGTCATCACTCCCTTCAGCCAGGTTCCGTACTGCACCAGAAACGGTTTGTCGAGTCCCAGTTCAGCCCTTGTCTTTTCCAGAAGTTCTGGCGTGGGCACATTGCCGCACTCTGTTAACATGATCTCCGCCGGATCCCCCGGCGACAGATAGGTGAGTCCAAATGTAAAAAAACTGATCCCCATCAGTACGATCACAATCTGGACCAGCCTTCTGCCTGTGTTTTTCTTGTTCAACCTTTTCACCTCCATTGTTATTAACAGCTCTGAGATATCTGCGGTCCGCATCGCTGCCGGATGCAGCCGCGTTCCTTCTGCGCATCAAAAAAGGACAGCCCGATACACAGACTGTCCCTAACTCTCAAAATTTACCTAAAAATGCAGAATCCTGCCCTTATTTCAAGAGTTCCCATCAGCCGTGCGAAACATCTTAAAGATATAAGCAGTTCTCCTGACTTCAGTTCAGCGCACCCGGATACCTTCCCGGACTTCTGTCCAGTGGCATAACATCTGAGCGCTCCCTGTCACAGTGGCGGGACCGTACCGGACTTGCACCGGTTTCTCTTTTCATGCTGCAATAGCAACTTATATCCTGTATGATCAATCTCTAAGTCTTTATTATACTTGAATATTTATGGATTGCAACTTTTTATACATCACAATTTGTTATAGATAAAAATTTCCCATCCATTATCTATCCGCTTCATTTCAAATAAATACCGAAAAAGCCCTTGCAATCTGGAAAAAATCTGTTATAATAATATCTTGTCAGAGAGAACTGACATATCTAAATAAAACATGGACGGTTTCCCGAGTGGCCAAAGGGGACAGACTGTAAATCTGCTGCAAATTGCTTCGGTGGTTCGAATCCACCACCGTCCATCTTATCGGATAGGTTCGCCTATCCGATATCTTTTGCCGCAGTGGCGGAACTGGCAGACGCCCGGGACTTAAAATCCCGTGGGTAGTGATACCCGTACCGGTTCGATTCCGGTCTGCGGCATTATTTAAAAGTGGAGGAAACGTTGAATT
>NZ_JALIFQ010000036.1:0-30956 GCF_022867815.1 Blautia sp. NSJ-175 | reverse complement strand
AAAGAACAGCAGGAAAAACTATAAACACAGTTTTTCCTGCCGCGAATGGTTATCCACAAAATAAAAAAATAAATTTCGTCATTTTTTACAATGACTTATGCATACCTCTGAACAGTAACAACAGAAGAATCCGCTGCCGGCATCGGTATTTTATTCTGTTGCTATTTTTATATTCTTTTGCTATACTTATAGCATTCCATAATAATTATGTATGTGAGCAAAGATATTCGATTTTATCTACGAAGGGTGACCATGATATGGATAAGAAAACAAAAAACAAAAAAAGCACATCCCGTTCGCCGCAGATGTCGGAATGCCCTGCCGGTTTGGAATTAATAAAAACCGGTGTAATTGGCTGTCTGCCGGATGAACCTCTTACGATTCTCTGGGCAAACACCGGCTTTTACCTCCTTGCAGGATATACTGCTAAAGATTTTTATAAACGGTTTCAAAGTCTTGAGGAGTATTATAATCAGCTGCCTGATGATTATGCAGCTATCCGTCAGGCGGTTATGGAGGCGGATTCCGATATAGAATTGACTATCCGGCTGCCACGGCAGACAGACGGCTTTTCCTGGGTTCATCTCCTGGGTACTATAACTATAAATCCGACAGATAAAAGGCGGATAGTCCAACTGGAATTTACCAATGTCAGCAAACTGGCCGCTGAAAAAGAGGAGCAGGTCAGACTGTGCGAAGAACAGCAGCTCTGCTTCCGCTCCGTACTGGATACATACGAAGGCTGCGCCTATATCAGCGATATGGATACTTATGAACTTCTGTACGTAAACCAGACCTCCTGCGGGCTTCTTGGCGCGCCGTCTTCTAAAGTAGTTGGCCAGAAATGCTATGAGATGATTCAGGGACGGACCAGTCCCTGCCCTTTCTGCACCAATGATAAATTGTGTAGGGAAGAATTCTACAGATGGGAATTTTTCAATCCGTCTCTTGAGCGGACATTTATGATCAGAGACCTGGAGATCAATTGGGAAGGACACCGTGCAAGACTGGAACTCTCCCATGATACCTTCAGTGCGGAATACAAACTGGCAAAAAAGGATCAGGAGCGGGATGCACTTCTCAGCAGTATTCATGGTGGATTTGCCCGGGTAGATGCCAGAGATATGCGGACAGTTCTTTGGTATGGCGGCGGCTTTCTGGACCTGATCGGCTATACAAAAGAACAATTTGAACAGGAACTGCATTCCCAATGCACCTATGTACATCCAGATGACATTGGACTAATGACCAATATCATGGAACAGTCAATGGTGACCGGCAATCCCACAGCAGCGGAGGGGCGTATCGTCACCCGAGACGGAACGCTTAAGATATTGGCACTCACCTTCAGTTTTGTCAGTGCCAAGGACAGTTGGGACGGTATTCCTTCCTATTACAGCGCCGGCCTTGATGTAACCATAGAACGCATGGAACAGGTACGGCAGAGACAGGCGCTTGAAGACGCCTGTAAAACAGCCCAGCTCGCCAATGAAGCCAAAACCAGTTTCCTCTCCTCCATGTCCCATGATATCCGGACACCAATGAATGCCATCATCGGAATGTCAGTCATTGCACAGGCAAATCTCAATTTCCCGGAAAAAATAAAGGACTGCCTTGATAAAATCAACACAGCCAGCAGGCATTTGTTAAACCTGATCAACGAGGTTTTAGATATGTCCAAAATCGAAAGCGGAAAAATTGATTTGGCATACGAAGAAGTTGCCCTTCCGGATTTAATTGAAGATGTGATGAATGTATTTCGTCCCCTGACAGAGGAAAAACAGCAGACGCTCCATGTGAGCGCCAACCGTGTCCGCCATGAAAAGGTGCTGACTGACTGCGGACGCCTGCAGCAGGTACTCGTCAATCTGCTTTCCAATGCTGTCAAATATACACCAAAAGGCGGTGCCATTGGACTGCAGATCCAGGAAAGCCCCTCCTTTGCCAAAGGGAAAGGGCAGTATTCTTTCATTGTGAGCGACTCCGGAATCGGAATGTATGAGGATTTTATCCCTCATCTCTTTGAACCTTTTTCCAGGGCAGATGATTCCAGAATACATAATATCCAAGGCACAGGGCTTGGCATGGCGATCACGCAAAACATAGTCCGCATGATGAACGGTACAATTGAAGTCAAGAGCACTCCGGAAAAAGGCAGCCAGTTTGTTGTTACCATCACTTTTGATTTATGTGTGGAGACAGAAACGGAGTCAGCCGACCTTGCCGGACTTCCGGTTCTGGTGGTGGATGATGACCAGATCATATGTGAAAGTGTTTCTGAAATCCTGAATGAGCTGGGAATGCAGTGCATCTGGGTGCTGTCCGGCAGGGAGGCGGTAAATCGTATTGCAGCCGCACATGAAGCATCAAATGATTTCTTTGCCGTGATTCTGGACTGGATCATGCCGGATATCAGCGGACTGGAGACATTAAATCTGATTCGTAAGAAGGTTGGAAGAGCTACACCTGTTATCATTATTTCTGCTTATGACTTCTCCGAGATTGAAGATAAATTCCGGCTGGCCGGTGCAGACGCTTTCATCACAAAGCCACTGTTCAAATCTAAAATGGTACATACCTTCCGAAAATTCTGCAGAATTGACCGTTCTGATATCCGGACAACCCGACCTGAAAAGTTTGCTTTTGTCTTAGAAGGCAAGAAGCTGCTGCTGGCAGAAGATAATGAACTTAACCGCGAAATTGCCATCGAACTGCTGGAAATGCACGGCCTTTTCGTGGAAACGGCTGAAAACGGACTGATCGCAGTCAATAAATTTAAGGCATCCGCTCCCGGTGAGTATGCCGGCATACTGATGGATATCCAAATGCCGGTGATGGACGGATACGAAGCAGCAAAAACAATCCGAAGTTTGGAACGGGAAGATGCACATGTCATCCCTATCCTCGCCCTGACAGCCAATGCATTTGCGTCTGATATCGGAAAGGCCAATAGTGCCGGAATGAATGATCATATCGCAAAGCCCATTGATATCGGGGTATTTATGGAAACTCTACAGCGGTGGATTGGGTAATAAAATAGCCTGGAACACAAAAACTGTGTTCCAGGACTTTCTGCACGCGGACTTAATTTGATTGTTTTTTCTCATCTGTTTTCAGGCAAATTTCAAATCGTGTGCCCTTTCCGGCCTGACTTTCCACGCTGATCTCTCCTTCATGTTTATCCAATATCATCTTCACCACAGCCAACCCAAGGCCGGAACCCGGTATTTTTTGGGAACGCGACTGATCCGCCCGGAAGAAGGGTTCAAATATATGTCCTACAGCTTCTGCTTCTATCCCAATCCCATTATCTGTAATCTGAACCATAACATGCTCTTTATCCGGTTTTATTGCTATACGGACCTGTCCGCCCACACGATTATATTTAATGGCGTTTTCAATCAGATTATAAAACGCGCGGTAGAGAAGACTGGGATTTCCATTCACCTCTGCTTCCTCACAAAAAACAGACATTTCCACCTGTGCACTTTTCGCTTTGCCTGAAAGCTCCTGCACCGCCTGTCTGATAAGCGCAGATACTTCTACTTTCTGATCTGTCTCTACTGAAGCGAGATTGGCGAGGGACAGAAGTCCCTCCACGGTCTTGATGATACGCTCCAGGGATTTTCCTGTGTCTTCCATAAATTCCTGATAATCTGCAGTTTCCGGGTGGGGATTCATCTCCAGTACCTGCAGGGAGGATTTGATAACAGCCAGCGGAGTTTTCAGTTCATGTGCGGCATTGGCTGCAAAGCTTTTCTGGATCAGAAAGGCTTCTTCCAGACGGTCCAGCATGCCATTGAAGGATTCCGTCAACACAAGCACTTCTCCCTGTGCCCCGCCCGGTTCTACCCTTCGGTTCAGGTTCTGTTCATCCACCGCCTCAACAGAATCTGTCAGTTTTTTCAGCGGACGCAGCATTCTCCCCACCGCCCGGTATGTCAGTCCGATGGCTAACAACCCTATGATGACCATTGCCAGCACAGACTGTTTGGAGAATCTCATGGCGGCATTCTGATAGGTAACTGCCGGATCGATCGCAGGCGGAAGTGTCCCTTCGGGAAGGGCAGTGTCATATTCAACCATTCCCTCTTCCAGCAAAGACGCATAATCGCCGTAATAATTATGGGCAGACAAAAGAGAATTACCTGTCAATATCAGACAGGCAAGCAGCAGGATCAAACCCACAATCGCTGTAATCTGGAGCTGAAGGGTATTTCTCCTTTTCATACCTCTCTTCCTGCTTTCCTTTTTCATGGCCGCACCTCCTTCGGGCACTCCAGGCGGTATCCATGCCCCCGCTGATTTACGATATATCCCTCAGCACCGGCTGCATCTAATTTTTTCCTCAGTGAATGGATATGAAACCGGAAAGAATTGGAAAATAAATCCGCCTCACTGTCCCACGCATGTTCGATCAGTTCCTCCGCGCTAACCATTTTCCCGGCATGGACCATCAGATACTCCAAAAGCGCATACTCCTTCCGGGTCAGCTCTATCTCCTGTCCGCAGCAAATGCTCTTCTTTGCCGCTGTATCGAGCTGCAGGCAGCCGCAGACAAGCTTTGTATTCCTTGTTGTAAAGTTTCGGCGCAGCAGACTGCGGATACGCGCCTCCAGTTCCCTGAATTCAAAGGGCTTTGTCAGATAATCATTGCTGCCGCTGTCCAGTCCGCTGACCTTATCCTCCAGAGAATTTCTTGCGGACAGGATCAGCACCCGAAATTCTTCATCCTGCCTGCGGATACGCCGGAGCACTTCCATTCCGTCCACTTTCGGGAGGTTCAGGTCTAAGATCATAAGGTCGTATTCATTCAGCTCATAAAGGTAAAGCGCCTCCTCTCCGTCGTAAGCGCAGTCAACCGCGTAGCCGAGCATTCCCAGCCCTTTTGCAATGGTCTTAGACAGCATTTCCTCATCTTCTACCAATAATAATTTCATCCCTGTTTCCCTCCCATATATGATTCTAAGTGTATCCGATACTGCCCTGTCTGTCAATAAACGGACTGCCGCGGGGCATCGCTGTTCTAACCCCCTTCCCTGAACAGTGACACCCCTTGTCGGCCAAGAGCTGCCGCCGGCCAGGGGAAAATACAACTATACAGCCGGAGGCCGGGATTTTTCATGCACAGCAGAATTACTAGATTGTAATTCTGTCTTCCGGTGCAACATACATTCCGTCCCCTTCCCGGATGCCATAGGTATCATAGAATTCCTGGAAATTTGAGAGTACCATATTGCAGCGGAGATTATTCGGTGCATGGATATCACTCTGGGCAAGTTCTTCCAGTGTGCTGTAATCTGCCACTCGCAGCCACTGATTCGCGTAGCTTCTGAAAAATGCGTCATAATCCGGATTTTCCATTTTAGACAGAACATCAAGTCCGCAGGCGATTCCGCCGATATCCGCTATATTTTCACTTAAAGTGGCTTTACCGTCTGCGCGGATTCCGGGAGCTGCTTCCCGCCCGTCATAGAAATTTTCTACTTTTTTACAGAGTTCTCTGAAGTGCTCATAGTCTGTTTTCTCCCACCAGTCGGTTACATTGCCCTCTGCATCATATTGTGCCCCGCCATCATCAAACATATGGGTGATCTCATGTGCGATTGTACTTCCGATTGCTGCCAGATTCGCTTCAAAAGATCCATTTCTGTCATAGAAAGGCGCCTGAAGGATTCCTGCCGGGAAGATGATTGTATTGGTATTCCGGCTGGCTGCCGCATTCACGGTATACGCTGCCAATGGAAATCTCCGTGGGTCAACCGGATTTTCCAGTTCCTCGAGCTGTTTTTTCCATCTCCCCGCCTCTGAAGCCGCTGCATTTTCAAAAAAGCTGCCGCCGTCTGCCGCACCTTTGATATCTGCAGGATTAAAATCCCATTGGTCAGGAAATCCAATCAGTACGGTAAGAGATTCCAGTTTCTTTAAGGCCTCTTTCTTTGTGGTCTCTTCCATCCAGTCCAGCCGGCTGATGCGCTCCTTAAAGGTTTCAATCAACATATTTACCATCTTCTCAACCTCAGCTTTGGACTCCTCCGGAAAATATCTCTCTGTATACAATTCACCCAATTCCTCCGATAGGTAATTCTGGACGGCCAGATCTGCCGTAGGAACACCTGCTGTGCCAAAACGCTCCGCCAAATCCGTGCTTAAGAAGGAACTGTATGATGTGAGCAGTGTTATTTTTTCTATAGCTTTAAAAAGTTCCAGATTATCCGCTGTATACCACTTCGTGAGGGCTTCGAACTGTTTATCATCGAATACCTGCATTTTGATATTTTCGTTTAGTCCAATCGCTTTCAGCATTTCAGAAGGTTTTGCCTGGGGCATCATCTCATCCAATGTTTCCAGGGTATAATACTTCTGTTCTTTTATTTTTCCGGAGTCATCCTGCTCTGTCATATTTTCAGAGAGCACTTTTTCCAGTTTCAGAATTGTATCTGCGTGGTTCTCTGCCTCTTCCCGGCTTTCTCCCACTGTCAGAAGCTGTTCTTTTAGTGTAGTGTGGTATTCCTGATATGCCTCACCATCCGGATTCTCATAATCAGCCGCAGCCAGACCCGGAACCTGTGTCATCAGCAGAAGCACCTTTCTGGTGCTGTCTTTTGTATCGGTAACGGGGATTCCCGGCAGCAGTCCATTTGCGGAAATACCAAGTTCATTCACTGCCTGAGCGATCGCAGCATTCAGTTCGGAAAAAGAGCCTGCCTGTTCCACTGCATCCAGGTATTTCTGTAAAGGTTCCATTCCCATCTGATCACGCGCTTCTGTATTCTCAAAATTCTGGTAAAGATCACGAATCTTCTGTTCAGAACTTCCCTGGGGATACTCCCTGCCGCTGTTTACGATTTCAAGGATCAGAGTCTTTAATTGCTCGTCTGTATTGGCTATCACGGAGGCGGAGCCGCCGGCTGAATCCTCCCCCTCCGGTATTTCAAGGGTGTTCAGCAGTTGTCTGTTAACTGTGGAATAGAAATCGTCTTTTAATTCCGTTCCGTTATATACAAAATAACGTACCGCAATGGTCCGTGCGTCCTTCATAGTTACAGGCTCATCCAAGATATTCACTTCCTCTGTACTGTCGGATGCCTCTTCGCTTTTGCTGCCCTGCAGGTCAGATGCCGCCAGCAATCCTGCTTCAGACAGATTCTTCAGTTCCTCTGCCGCCCATTCCGGAACTTCAGCCAGATCCGGCGCAGGAGCCGCGATCCGTTTCGCATACCCTTCCGGTGCGGAGAGACTGCCAAAGGCACGGCTGGCTATCACAAGCATCTGCAGCCGTGTTGCTTTTTCTGACTCCTTAAAGCCCTCCAGAATTTGTGTGTGGTTGGCAGAAGCCTGATATTTCTCTGCCACATCCCTAAAATAATCGGCAAGCTCTCCTGCCGTTGCATTTTCTTTTGCATTCTCTTGGGAAACGCTCTCTGATTCCGGGGTCTTTCCCGCATTTTTATCAGCTATGGGAGCGCTGCATCCGGCCAAAGCAGTCATGATTAAAACGATGGCTAATAATTTTTTGACGTTTTTATTTTTCATGGTGATCCTCCTGTTTTTTATATCCCTGTGGATGACGATTGACGTCCGGGTTACTGAGGAAATCATAGCATTTGTTTTGTTAGATTATTGTTAGATTTATGGCTGAAATGAGGGCTGCTGCACCGATTCCGTGCAGCAGCCCCAGATTCCGGCTCAATAAGCGGCAAGCCGGCTCAATAATTCATTTGTCTTGTATTCTCACACACTCATTTTCTCCCAGGCAGCCGGGCAGGAACAGCCGACGCGGCTGACTTTGCTATTTTTCCTGTGTGTCTGCCTCGTTCGCTTCGCTGTCCTCCGCTCCCGCATAACCACACTTTTCATATAAGTCGTGGGGAACATAGCTGATCGCCAGTTGTTCCTCTTCCGATAGTTTATTATAATTCTCAAGCCATTTAATCGTCTCTTCGGAAAGCCCGTCCTTATCTATCCATTTATCTCCGAATTGGATCACATCTGCATTATCACCGGAAGGCGAAGATACCTCTGAAGCAGCATTGGATTCTGCTGCCAAACCGGCATTTGACTCACCGGCATCTGCCCTATTATGGGCACACCCGGCGAGAACGATAGATACTATTAATACCATCCCAGATAAAAAACCTGTCCTCTTCATATAAAGCACCATCCTTTCATCATCTGTCGTTTTTAATAACAACCGCCGGGTTTCACAAAAATATTGCTCCTCTAAGCTCTTTAAGTATATTATAGCCTGATTTCAAATTGAAATCAATGCTGTGCAAAATATATAAAAACCAGCAAAAGCACAGTAATCCTGCACTTTTGCCGGTTCTATTTTCTCCTAAAAACTTACTTACCCGATAAACATAGTACCTGCACGGCACGATTAGTTCCAACAAAAACAAACTTTGCCAAAAGTATCAGACAGAAAGAATTGTTCCATAGTAATCCCATTATCCTCGATGAGATATCCAATTACTTCCTGTGTGGTGTACTCAATCATTTCCTGCTGCTGATTTGTCATGCATCACACCTACTTTCTTTAAATACTGCAGTGCTTTCTCAGTATGGAACGTATATTGATTTGTTAATTTTCCAAAATCAAACTCTTTCTTAAGATATTCTGTATCTATCGTCCCCCGGCTAAATTGCCGAATTAAGAGACCTACCGTATCATTTGCCACAGGGCCGGCTACAATATCATATTTAAAGTCAAGATTACAATCCAATATAGAAGGACAAAAAATACACGTGTTTATGCTTTTCGATTTGAGCTTTTCTTGTCTACGCCGCACCGCATTGACAAAAGGGGGTTAAAATGGGGTATAATAGTTTTTATAAACGGAGGCAGGATGGATGCAGGATGATAAGATTTTGAATCAAATAACAGAACTGACAGCAAAAATCAATAAGCTGCCGAAAGGATATATTTCGAAGAAATCCATTAACGGAAATCTGTATTATTATCAATGGTCGGAGAAAGGTCAAAAACAGAGCAAGTATCTGAAAGACGATGAGATTGAAGCACTTTCCGAACAAATCAATCTGCGGAAAGAATTACAGGAACAGCTTCGAAGTCTGCGTCGGACTCCAAAAGCCACTAAAAGCAGCGGCAATGAAACGAAAATACAAAACGAGGTGGCAAAAATGAAATGTACCTTAATGCATAAACGGACGGCCGTTGCCGATATCGAGCTTGATGACGCCACCGGCTTTATACAAAAAATCAATACTGTGTATGCTCCGGCGCATCTACCTGTAGGAGTTCCTGTGCGCCGAGATGCTGCAGATCGTGCGGCGTTAAACGAATGGTGGACGGACCGCTCTATCCCGGCAAGCCGTTCCGGTATCCGTGAAGCACTTGAAACGCTGGAACTATCCAACACAAAAATGCTTCTTGTTCGCTGCTACGGACTGAGTCTTTCCGATCAGTACTGGATTTGTCCCGAAGGCTCCGGTCTCACATGGGATAAGGTCTATTTTTTTGATAACGACTTCTCGGATGACATTGGAGACGTGCTGTTCGGAACGAATAAAAAGATAAATGTTTTGGATTTCAGTTCCCCCGATAACACCACGGACGGTAATCTGAAGAAAAGATGGAAGATCATCGACGGCAAACGCTGCCTTGTAAAAGGCGGTTCCAATCCATTCCGTCAGCAGCCCTTTAACGAAGTGATTGCTGCCGGAATCATGGAACGGCTTGGAATTCCTCATGTGCCGTATGCTGTCACATGGAATAAAGATGCGCCTTACTGCGTCTGCGAAGACTTTGTCGCAGATGATACAGAGCTTATCCCCGCATGGCACATCATGCAGACACGAAAAAAGGACAACAGCACCTCTGTATATCAGCACTTTTTAAACTGCTGTGAATCGCTCGGTGTAAAGGATGTTGTTCCTTTTCTTGACCGCATGATTGTACTCGATTATATCATCGCCAACGAAGACCGCCATTTGAACAACTTCGGGCTGCTCCGCAACGCGGAAACGCTGGAATGGATCGGCATGGCTCCGATTTACGACAGCGGTTCCTCCCTCGGCTATGATAAGGTCGCCGGACAGATCCGCACGGAACGCGATGTGGAATGCGAGCCGTTCAAAAAGCATCATGCCGAGCAGCTTAAGCTGGTATCTGACTTTAGCTGGATTGACTTTGAACGTCTTTCCGATGTCGAAGAACTGATTACAAATACCCTGTCTGCGGAAGGCGCAAAGGAATATATGGACGATAACCGGATCAAAGCCATGGTGGAAACTGCCAACCGGCGAATCCAGAACCTGATGCAGCTATCTATGACGCAGGCACCGGTACAGACGAATTCCACCGAAGATGATGTGGAAGAAAACATCGCACAGGATTATTCTCAGAAGATGCCCCTGTAACCCTATATAAAAACAGAATAAAATACCAATCAGTCGTTTTGAGTTTGCAGGACGGCTGATTTTTTATATCTTATCCTCCTTAAAACGACGATTATCTTCCAGTAGCTCATCAAATGTAACAGGAGTGATATGAATATGACCATGTATCATGTATGACTTTTTAGCATATTTCA
Source organism: Blautia sp. NSJ-175 (assembly GCF_022867815.1). Lineage (NCBI taxonomy): Bacteria > Bacillati > Bacillota > Clostridia > Lachnospirales > Lachnospiraceae > Blautia > Blautia sp. NSJ-175. The sequence continues at coordinate 20,400 of NZ_JALIFQ010000036.1, read as the reverse complement.
AAATGTGTATCTGCAGTAAAATAAATCAAATCACCGCCTCCCTTTCCGATTATTCAGATTGTATGTTTCATATGGAATTTGCAACTATTTCTACTTGTTTTCCACTAAAGGCAACCTATAATTGACTATTAGCCTGTGCATCCCTTTTTGCAGCCTTTCTATTGCACCATACAATCTCTCAACGCATTCCGGATTTTTTCATCTTCCCCACTTCCGTTCGTGGGCAGCCGCAAAAACCGAATTCCATATTTTCGGAGAACATTATCCTTCAGCTCATCCCTTGCTAACTGTTCCGGTTTATTTTCATGGAACGCAAAGCCATCCACTTCAATGACGAGAACACAAGCCTTATCTTGCTTATAAAACACTACAAAGTCCAGTGATGCTCTGTTATTAACATATCGTAATTCCTCCGGCGTCAATAATCCTGTATCATTGAGCAGATTTCGCAGCAAAACCTGCTGTGCATAAGCGAACCGGTGAAATTCTTCCTTGCTGAGAATATCTTCTAACAACACGCGGAGGGCCTCTTCCGATTTGTATGGCGCGCTGGACTTCATTTTAGCTTTAAGCCAAAGCAGCTTACTGGAGTAATTTCGATACAACAAGTCAAAGACAGAAACAATTTGGCTTTCAATCACGTTTTCATCAAGTGTGCTGTATTGAATATACCGGATCAGGTCACCAATATCCTTTCCTTTTTTATAAAACAAGTCATGGTCTGTCACTAGAATGAACTGACGAATGGCCCTAGAAACAGCAACATTGATCATTTGAGGGTCATCCACAAAATCTAAACTGTATTCGCCCCTTGTACCGGACAGAACCGTGGACATAATCATGGTATCCTTTTCCCGCCCCTGGTATTTATGTACGGTATCGCTCTGAACGCCGCCTGAAATCAATCTCCCAGCTTCATCCGCCTGCTTTCGATACGGGGTTACAATTCCGATATTTCCCTGCTCTATTGCAAGCTCTGGGGCATCCAAAACTTCCTGAATAATGACATCAAGTTCACGCTGATTATAAGTTCCCTTTTTGTTTCCCTGGGTTACCTGGCGCATATGGTTACCCTCTGCCGTTTTATAAAGCAGCAGAGGGCACTCCGACAGACTTAGCTCTGTAAACGGTATCAGCTCACCATCATAATATTTCTGATTACAAAACTCAATAATTCTGGGATGGCAGCGATAATGCTCCCGTAATATTTCACGCGGCAGTTGATCTCCATATAGGCTTATGACCGAGGACAAAATACTGTGAGCGAAGTAATCATAAACAGAATCAGCGGCCTCCGTTTTTAGTTTAGTTTTGATTTTTTCATTGGTAATCTGGGGCAGTTGCTTTGTATCACCAACAATGATGACGTTCCGGCAGCAGGAAAGAGCCAGTACCCCCGTAATCAAATCGACCTGAGACGCTTCATCTATGATCACATAGTCCAAAAGATAGTTTTGTGGAATCGATAACCGCAGGGCATGTGTTGTACTGAGAATCACAGGGAAAGTTTTGATAAATTCCTGAAAGCGAACCTTAAAATTCTTTTTTGAGAAATTTGGCAGCTCTATATCCCTATGACTCTCATTAAGACATTTGCGAAAGAATTTCTCTGAAAGTTGCTGATGGTCATTCAGCAGATCTTCAAAGCAAGCTCCTTCCAGCTGATGATTATATTCTGTGATTTCTTTTTCTAAACTACTTATTTGCTTTTTATAAAACGCTTTCTGCAATCCCAGCAAAACAGATATCTCATGCTGCCGCAGCACTTTTTGATTCCAAATGCCATACTTAATCAGCAGCTTTAGCTTGTATAATATCTTGTCTGATTGCTGGCGCTCCTTCGCCAGGGTTGTTTCCGCAAGAAATGAAATAATTTGATCTGGGCTCGCCTTTAGAAGCGGGAGTTTTTCGATTTCTTCAACAGCCTGTCGATTATAGTAAATCTCAAAATGTTCCTGTTCAAGCCGCCAGGCCAATAATTCCTGTTTGAGTTGGGCCCGCTTTCGATCTGCTTGCAGCAAGTGATTTAATTTCACATTCATAGACGCAAGCTGCTCAATCAATGTTTCTTTCTCTTCTTCGCAATCCCATCCCTCTACCCGCGCAACAGGCATGTCAGCAAAAAATTCGTCTTGATTGTCGCGTTTTCCAAGCATAGCGGTCAGGAACCCGTATCCACCTTTAGAAAGCTTTTCAATCACGTTTTTGACCGCTTCGTTGTTATTTGATACTACACCAACGCTTTTCCCCTGAACAGCTATGAGATTAGCAATGATATTCAAAATCGTCTGCGTTTTGCCTGTGCCGGGAGGCCCTTCGATTACAGAAACAGAATGTGTAAGAGCATTCTCCAAGGCCCTTTTTTGACTCAAATTAAACCGGAACGGGAAAATAATCCCATCCATTTCAGGAGTTCTTTCTCGGATCGGCTGCCGATTCAAATAACTGCCTAAAACGCTTTCAGGATGGACGAAAGTAAGCTTATCCATTTCACGCTTTAGAAATGCGTTTTCTTCCTGCTTTTCCGACGTGTACTGAGAGATATCTTTCAAGTAGTGTAAAATATCTTCTGCATCGTTAGTGCCAGCACTGTTTTCTACTAAACAAAATGCGCTTGGAAGTACGGTTTCCGCTGTACCACGATATCCGATAATCCGAATACGCTCCCCAAAGTCAAGGATAGCCTGCGGTTCAAAAACCGGCATACCGCCAGCAAAAGCAGCGCATCCGTTTAAATCAATCACCTTGGGATCCTCAAGTTTTTTAACACGGCTGCAAGAATAGGGATACATTTTATTTCCTTTGAAATAACCGATTAGCATTTTATTGTTTTTTGTATCATGTTGAAATAGGCGGATATCTTTGGTTTTATCTTCCCCATCCACCAGTATCATGGTTTCTTTCAAATCCATATGACAGTATCCTTATCCTTTAAATTATCTGCTGGAATTAATATTTGATAATGTCATAATTTTACTACATTTTCCCACTTTATTCAATGTTTAACGCTCCCATATCTTCTAGTTACAAAATAGAAAAACCAATTGTATGGTTGAAGTTCCTTAGAGGGTGATTACCAAGATAGACAACGCAAGCTGCGGTTCGAGATACAGCTAAAAGAACGGCTCAATCAGTTAGAGAATGGCACTAGAGCCCAGGTCATACCACAGGTTGATTATCTGAAAAACTTCTTCGGTCAATACAAAGCCATATCGATCGAGATTTTCCCGAATATGCTCCGGATTTCTTGACCCCGAAATGACCACAACGTTTTTTTGCAGATTCCATCTAAGAATCACCCAGGCCGAAATGACTCCATGTGCCTGTGCGATAGCCGTAATCGTTTCATCGCCTAACAGCTCCGATGTATGCTCCTTTTCCGCCAAACGGGTACCAGCCCTGCACTGTGACTCTTTTCTCCTGTATGTAGGGGATCACATCGTTTTCCTGATAATATGAATGGATTTCATTTTATCAAAAACCGCCCAGGGGCAAGGTAGTGAACAACTACCTGTGCCACCGGCTGGGTATTCCCATCCGAGAAGCATTGGTGCAGGAACGATGAGCCCGCCTAGGTTTCTTTTTTCTTGCATAACGTTATCTTTTATGATAACATTATATGTGAAAGAGGTGAGAACATGGACGAACTACGACAGCGGCAAAAAATCATTGCCCAGCTTGTAGAGGCCCGGCTGGAACAGGACATTTCTCAGGCGGAGCTTGCAAGGCGTGTGGGAACCCAGCGATCCAACATCTGCCGCCTGGAGAGCGGCGTGCAGAATCCTACGCTGGATATGATTCTGAAAATTGCGTCCGCACTGGGTAAAGATGTTTCCCTTCTTCTGGACGACAAGGAAGAGCCTATGAGTAATATTTACAGTCTCCGTATCTTCGACACGGAGCTTATGCGCTTTTCTATGGAGAAGCAGGGATTGTCCGGCCTGGTAGCTGAAATCATCTATACCAACGAGGAACAGGCACATTTACTGCCCCTGGATATGGAGCGCACCGGCGAGGGCGTCATCCGCTGGCTGGAACGGCGGGTTATTCCCAAAAACCGAGCCTTTGTGGATGAGATTTTGAAAACCCTGGGTCTGAGCCACAACGACACCAAAGGAATCATCGACGTATGCAAGGGGCTGTCACTCAATGATAGCTTCTGGCTGGTGCCGGAAGGCTTTGAAGGGAAGTTTTCCCAATATAACCTGTACGAGAACAGATTTTCCGAGATTCTGGCCCTGGTGGCCTACACCGGAGCAGGTGGAAGCCGTCAGGCACTTACCACTTCCCCGGAACTCACAACCGGCGGTATGTTGCCCAAGGCGTGGCGCTATGTGGAGCAGGACGGGATCTATCTCTACAAGGGCGGCACCACCGGTGCGTCCAACGCGGGCCGGGAACCCTACTGCGAATACTATGCTTCGCAGATTGCAAAAACCATGGGGCTGAACGCCGTCTACTACGATTTAGAGAACTGGAAAGGCATTACGGCCTCTAAGTGCGGGTTGTTTACCAACATCGACACGGCATATATCCCCATCGGGCGCATTGTGCACACGGGAGGTATTGCCGCCTGTCTTGACTACTATAACAAGCTGGGGGCAGAGTTTTCCGAGCAGCTTTGCAGTATGTTGGTGTTTGACGCGCTGATTTACAATGAGGACAGGCATTTCGGCAACTTCGGCATCCTGCGGGATAACCGCAGCGGCAAGATCGTAGCCCCAGCCCCTATCTTTGATAATGGGCTGTCCCTGTTCTGCTATGCCGGAAAAGAGGACTATGCCCATCTGGACGAGTATGCAAAAACCCGTTCCAATCCCTATAACATTTCCTACGAGGAGGTGTGTGCGGAGGTCATGGGGACTAAGCAGAAGGAGCAGCTCAGGCGCATGATCGGTTTCCATTTCAAGCGTCACGAAAGCCTCAATCTGCCGGAGGAGCATCTGGCAGCTATTGAGAAGCACCTGGAAGGCCGGGTGAGAAAGCTCCTGGCCATTCCCACCCGCCGACGCCAAAGGCAGGAAAAGGTACGGTAAAACGGAATATCCTATTTGAGAGCGTTCTGAAAAGGGCGCTCTTTTTTGTTGCTTCTTTTTCGAATCAGAAAGGAGTGCGAGCAATGAATGGGCAGATATGCTGGTAATGCGCCATAAAAACAGCTGAGAAGTTCATGCCGTGGGTGGCGTCGGTCTATTCCGTTAAAGTTCCATTTACACGGATTTTATCCAACTCCTACGGATACTCCAAAATCAGTTTGGCGATATTTGCTGGGATCTTACTGCGGCCTTCTGCCTATCAATCTCTTTCAAATCCTCAATTGCCATTTCCACATCCATCGTGTGAAATCCCAGCCAGCAGTCATTCATGGTTTCGGCATCCGCGATTCTATAAATTTCTTTGCTCGATTCGCCAGTGTAATAATGCCAGTAGCGGTAGGTATAGCCTGCCCAATACATGACCTCGCGGGAATAAGCCATTTTTCCCCTCCCAAACTTTTGCATAAATTTGGGGTAAAACACCCTTTCACACCAATTTTCTCCCAAAAACGCCAAAAAAGCTGCTTTTGAAATCGGACGCCAAGAACCCGCAAAAGCCTAGTAACACTGCGCCTTTGCGGGTTCTTTTCTTGTCAAATATTTTACTTACCCGATAAACATAGCATCCCCGATTGCTACAGTAACGTATCTAAATCGTACTTTTGTAATCGGAAACTGTATCTATAATACCCCAAATTGTGCGTCCAGTCAATCATACATCCGAAAGTTTCTCCACTCCACGCCTCCGCAGTCATTCATCTGGTGTTTCATGTAGGCTCTCTCCCTGCTTCCGGATCAACCTGGCAACTTGATACACTGGACGCTCAAAACTTTTTCTTACTTTCTGACTCGAAGTGCATTCCGTCATCTCTCCATAGTATCTCTGAGAATCTGCTTTAATCTCAGACGGGCTTCTTCTCATATCTGTACGTCTCTTCAAATTAATCTCCTTCTTCTTACTCTTCTGTAGCTTCTTTCAGCATTTCAAGCCATGCTTGTCCGTCATCCGCAATTCTTATTGCCTTTCTCCTGACATTATGCAAATAAATCATCTGCCTGCATGTGGGGCATTCATGCCATTCGTCAAAAGGTAACTTCGTTGTCATGCAAACTGTTCCGCATTTATTACACCCGAAGAAATACACTGCTGCTTCAAAGTGCTTCGTTGTGTTTCTCAGCTGTTTTTCAAAATCAGCCAGCTCATTCAGCTGTTCTTCTCTTTTATCTCTCGCAGCTTCCTGTCTTCTGTACGCACCACCCACTCCATAGAAGCTCATAGTGTCACGCATCTTTTCTTCGTACTTGTCACGTTCTTTGAGTAGCGTTGCTCTTCTCTGGTCAATGACCTTTTGTATTCTGTCTTTCAGATCCATCTTCTTCCCCTCCCCTGCAAAATCTTTCTGAAAACATTCGTCTTCTTGCACTTCTGTTTTTTCTTCTCCTGCCACCGCTTCAGATATTCTAACTGTTCCCGGTCGTTCTTTTCTTGCTCAGTCATCTTGCATTGCCTCCTCTGGCGGCTCTATCATTGGCATCCAGTAAAGAACTTTTTCATAGCCCAGTTCTTCCATCGTATCAAACTCAGAATCTACAAAGCCAAGCGTTACCGGATCATATATATCTTTCCAAAAGCCAAATCCATATTCTTCTTCGTACTGGCAAAACATCGGTGGATCTTCCAGGTGGTTCTCCACCAAACACATGAAGTATCTTCTGTCAATATCTTCCGGAAGTTTTTTGTCTACAGAAATCCACTGTTTTTCGCTCTTTCCTTCTGCATCGTCTATCTTGCGCATCTTCTTGATGTACTCTCTGATCTGGAAGATTGCAGATAGTACTCCATCGTAAAACGGGTCTGCTGTTGCTCCGCTCTCTGCCACTGTTGCTTTTGCCTCATCCTCTGACTGATTTAACCAATTTATCAAGTCATCAACGTCTAACTTATTACTCATCTTATTCGACCTCTCTTTCGCGTTTCATTGGGAGTGGCAACCAAGCAACCACTTCATATCCGGCAAGATTGCCAACTCCGTCCATATACTTCGGGTGCTGAAGATATCCGCACCCACGCTTGTACCAATACTTCCCAGGGCGCTCCGTATCCGATAAGTCGGTCAACCTTGCCACTTCGTACTCTACATCTTCTGGATATTGTCCCTGCAAGAGAACTGCTACGGGCACTCCGCACTTCGGCAGCTTCTCTCTTACGGAAATCCACTGATTTTCTCTTACATTTTCCCCTGGCATTAAACCTCCTTTTACACAATCTATTGCATTTGCAATTCCATTTGCATAGCCTTTTGCAGAATCAAATTGCATTGGATTCTCTTTTATACATCTGGCTTTTTCATCGTCTGCCAATTTTAATTCTTCTTCAAGTAGCGCAACAACTTTCTCCACATCAAACGCTGTCGGCTGTTCTTCTATTTCCATAAGCGTGGATACCGCAATATCTGCCACTGAAACCATTTCATCTTCGTCTGGTGCTTTCGGTTTTAACCATTTCTCGCATTTTCTCATAAGCAAATCCGCATCAATTAGTCTCATTTATTTCACAGCCTTTCATTCCATTTTTCTATTGCTTTTTTCTGTGCTATTTCCTTCTGTCCGTTCCATTCCTTCACTGACACATGAGGTCCGAGACTTCCACACTTAGAGCAACAAACTCTATATCCGTTGTTACCCATCTTGCGGATTCCTACTCTCCTATCTCCGCAACCACAGAACGGGCATTGTTTAATTTCCTTCATCAGATTTCTCCTCTCCAAACTTACTATTGAGACTATCCATGATCGACTGCAATCTTTTGGATCCGATCCCTGGTGTCTCGCTGATTGCTTTCTGAACTTCCGTGATATCAATCCCAGGAACTGACTTTCTGCCCTCTTCATATGCTGTCATATAAAGATTCTTGCAGAACGATTCAAATTGCTGCCGATCCATTTTCTTGACTCTCTTGTAATCTTCTCTCCGGAGCAGATATCCTGCCCCGGTTGTCATGTTTTTTGCTTTGTTCATGCTCCTTCTCCTCTACTTTGCCAGCTTCTTCATAGTCTTAAAGAACTTCTTCATGCTCTTCATAAATTTCTTCATACTGCTTCACCTCCTTTATGCAAATGGAATCCTGGCGTCAAACCAGCCGCCGTGTTTCTCAATCACTTGCTCAATCACTTCAACCGGCACATACGGGTACACTGCCTTTGTCGGTTCTGTCGGATCTTCAATATACGGCATCAACAACTCTTCTTTCTGACTTGGATATCCGACTTCGCAAGCTGCATATTCTCCACTTTCCAGATTCGCCCGTGGCTCACAATACAATCCGTCTCCAGCCTGGACGCTCATTTCAAAACCATCTTTGCAGAAAATATGTGGTCTCGGAGCCTGTGTAATCCCAAGCACCAGCTTGTATGTCTCACGCAAAAACGCCTGCACGCTATCCCGTTTCTTGAACTTCTCAACATCTACGAACATGTGAGGAAAGCAGTTTCCGCAATACTCCCAGATCTCTTTTCCTCTTACAGCGAATGTTGCATATGTACCGCAGTTCTTCATCGTCTTCGGGTTAATCGCATGACTGTGTGGCTCTCCTACCTGGAAGTAATCCCTTGTCATTGTCCGTGGTGGCAGGATATCCAGGAAGTAATCCGCTACTCCCTGGTCTACCATATCTCCCGGCTTACAATATTCATCCCAGCTATTGCATTCGCTCTTGTGCCATCCTTCGATTGTCTTCAGCTCTTCTCTTACCATTACTCATTCTCCTTTTCAAATTCTTCCATCGTTGGTCTTTTTCCATCCAGGTCATCCCAGGTATACGGCTTATGACTTTCGCTTTCCCATTGTGCTTTGTAGCAATCTCTACATACGCAAAATCCGGAAAGCCATCTCATTTCTCCCCAGTATTCCGGATTTTTACAGCGTCTGCATATTACAATGCGTTTATTCTCATCCATACTTAGCATCCCTCTCTTTCTCTAATTTCTGCCGAAGCCTTATCCAGAGCTTTCAGCATTACTGGTGACGCTTTCAATTCCTCCCAGGTCAATCCCAGACAATCCAGCGTATATTCAAGATCTCCGGTGTATCCGTACTCATGGTTATCCAGCTCATACAGAAACATCTGGTACAAGAATCCTGTCCCGTCCGTGTCTGACTTCTTAGCCGCTTCCAGCTCTGCATAATGCCGATCGGTAACTTCTTTGTAGTGGTCTCTGTCCTTCTTCTGAAGAAATCCGCCACCCGGAATCCGATAAAGCTTGTCCTGGTCCTTCTCCGGATCAAGCCCCCACTCTTCCATCATTCCTCTAAACTGCTTCATCGTAAATGCAAACCCTAACGGCAGTTCGTTGAACTCTTTCTGCTGTCTTTCTCTTAACTCTCTGTAACTTTCCATCTTATCTTACCTCCTCATACATAAGCATCTTGGTAGTGTCAAACTTCATCAATGGATATTCGCAATAACCACTTCTTCTTTTCTTTCCAGTTCTTTTAGCAAATCCATTCTTTTCCAGGAATGCCACCGCCCACGGGCAATTATTCGCATCCACATATGCTTCATCTTCCCTCAGTGAATGATCGACTAAGCAAGTTGTCACTCTTGCAACACAACCATCATTCTGATTCCAGATTGTCAATGAAATGCTTCCATCATGCCAGTATCTTTCAACTCTCAGAAAACATTCTTTGTACGTCCGGTAATTGGTCTTGACATCTAAAGTTTTCATGCTTACTTCTCCTCCAATCCAATTTCATGTCTCATGGTGAACTCTCCTTTTCCCGGTCTTCCAAGCTCCCATCCAGTATCATACACACTGAATGTTACATACCCGTCTGCACTAAAATTCAAGCTCCCCAGGTTCTCCATGTCTCTGTCCTCCAGAAGCTTCTGTAATGCCTCAATATGTGGGATTGCTTCTTTGCAGAACTCCTTAAACTCCGCTTCGTTAAATTTCTTTTTGCTCATGTCCGTTTCTCCTTTCATCTCTCACAATAATTTGCATCAATAACTTTTCCATCGCTGTATGCGAATAAGTCATAACAGAACCATCTAACATCTCTTCTCTTTACAAACCAGACGATTCCGAACCGGTCAATGAAGCACATATTGTCTTTGCTCACCTGGCAAGTGGAATTGTCCCGGTTGTAATAAGCATTCCAAAACAGTTCATGCAACTCATTCCCAATTCTGATCTGGTCTGGCTCCGGAAGCTGTTGATACTGTTCTTCTGGCATCGCAAGACGGCTGATTCTTTCTTCTCTTTCCTTTTTTGCCAGTTTAGCTTCCTTTCCGTATGTGCTTTTCCACAGGCGATACGCCTTTTCTTTTGACATGTGATCGCAATCCATGTAAATCTGCTCAATCTTCAAGAACTGCTCGTATGTCTTTGAATTTTCCGGTGCTCCGGTTCCTTTCAAAAACTCTGAATACATCATCTGATCTGTTCCTCCCCACTTACCCCTTATGCTCTAACTACCTGCTCGAATTTCTTATCCGGTGCATTGAATGTTGCTCTCTGATATACATATGAATCGCCAACGAACTGTCCTTCGATATGTAATTTCTTGTCCATCCCTCTTCTGATTGATACGACTTTTGAAGAGCTCCAAGTCTTGACTGTCTCTTTAACTGCTCCTCTTTCGATTTCATCTGCTGTAAGTTTTCTGCCAATCTGTCTTTCAATAACCTCAACCATTTTCTTTGTAAATTTCATATCGTTTCCTCCTTGTGATTTGTAATTGTTTATCGTGACGTTATCGTAATCTGCATCTGCTTACTTTGTCAAGCAATGTTTTTACAAGTTTTTCGATTTTTTTGAGCACTCTCGCAATGCTACTTCTTTACGAACACAACCTTATATCCCAGGGCATCAACAACCTTCTCAAACTTCGTGAGTCTCATGTCTCTTCTGAGTGAATCATTCAGCGTCTGACGATGGATTCCCATCTTCTTTGCTACCTCTGCTTGCGTGGTATTCTCTTCAATCAACTTTTTCAACTGTTCATTTAATGTCATATATTATCTCCTTCCACCTTTATTTTCTTTTTTAGCCGCTAGGCAACCGGTTCTGAAGAAATGTATGCTGCTCATTCTTTTAGAACCGGTTATTCCTCAAGATAGGCTTCTTAACTCACGGTACGCATTTGCTTACCATCTGGCAAAAAAATTATCCGAAGACTTCCTCTCCGAACAATGCATACTGGATGATCGTATCTGCGCATCCAGCATCAATACATGTCGTATCTATCGTATAGTATCTGTTGCTTACGTCTTTCTCAAGGCATTCGTATCTAGGATCATGCAAATACATTTCAAGCCCCTTCATGAACTTTTCTTTGTTCAGCGTATACCATTCTGTGTCTTCATCGTCAAACGGTTCGCAAACATGGATTTTCAGCTCTCCTCCTCTGGCAATCTGCTCATGCCCCCAGGATGCTACTCTCTTATCTTTTTGGACTCTAGCTGAATCACACCAATAAGTAATGCCTCCTTCAAGTGCCGAACACATGATATCGTCCACGTCTTCCTCTGTAACAATGACTCTCTTCCCAGACTTCTCATGCTTAATCTCTCCTACAACCTTCATTTTCTCCATGACTTACTCCTCCCATATTTCATTCGCTTCTCTCTTACAGTCTCGCTCTGTGTAATAATCATACAGAAACTCTTTCTGTGCTTTCGTCATATCTCTTACCAGGTTTCCTGTTGCAAATGCAACCCCCTGTGATGGGTTATGAAGTAGCACCCAACCTCTATCAACAAGCCAATCCCCGGCTTCGAGTATTTCTTCATACTGCTCCGGGAAATTTTCTTCCACATATCTGTCTGCCCAGTGCTGGTGTTCTCCCCACTCGACTCCATGAAAAGTGCCGTCCGGTTCCAGCCATCCATAATCTGTGGTAGTATGCTCTTTAACATCCATCATCCGTTTTATGAAATTATCAATCTGGTGTTGCGCCCGGTCTTCCTGTGTTTCCATCCCAAGTTCTCTCCGCACTGCTCGCTGTTCACTTTCCGGAAGATGCTCCATCGCAACACAAAATTGTTCATTCATTTCCTTCAGTTTTTCCTCCGCTTCCCTTCTTAACTGTGGAATTTTCCAGATATTCATACTTCGTGGCAACGACTTCTCTTCCCCTGGCTCATATATTTCCAGGTGATACGTGCCATCTGCTGTACTGCCTCTCAGTGCAGCTCGTCCAAGTAGAATATCTTCTGCATATCTCCGGATCTTGGCTTCTGACGCATCCGTACCTGTCATGCAGTCTTTCAGAATCTCCATGACCTTCTCAATACTCTTTTCGCCAGAGTAAAACCACTCTCTTGCAATCTGAGTAATGAACTCTCCAGTTATCCCAAACGTAAGCGTTCTCTTCTCCACTTCCACCTTTATGCCTCCTCTTTAACTTTGAACGTTACCTTGTGGTCTGGATTTGCAATAATCAAGGCCGCTTTCATGTCATCTACCATCATATCGTTATCCAGTGCTGCTTGAACTACATCTACCAGCTTCTTTCCATCCAGGTACGCCCAGAGCGTTTTTCTCTTCTTTGCCATGTCCTTGCCTCCTACTCCCGATTGCAATAATCAATAAATGCTGTGATTGTCTCGTCAGCCTCACACCGTGTATAGAATCTCTTTTTGCTGTTCTTTTTTCTTCGCAATGGTAATCCGTGCAATTTGCGCTGGTTGTTTGTCAGCAACATCGGTTTCATTCTCGTGCACTTACTCTTCCCATCCATATGTATCTTCCTCCAGGTAATCTTCATAATCAATTCCAGCTACATCACAGATGCTTTCGTAGTCCGTGCCATTCTCGTACATATTCTTGATCGTCTGACCGTGAATCGTCCCATCCCATATCCGGATCATGCGCTCAATCGCTTCATCCAGTCTGCTGTTTCTCACACCTTGCATGTAATACCTCCATCTCCTAAAATCACATACTTCAGATCCTTGTTTCCATATGCCATATCCAGCACTGCCGGTATCGCATCTTCTGTGCTGCTGAACTTATCCCTGAACAGCTCCGTCAGCATTACTTGCCCTCCATCACATTCCGGCATACCATAGCTCAGCTCATGCTGATCGTAATAGATATAATCCACATAACCTTCAGCTTCGTCTTCATCCAACAGATTTGTTCTATTCCCTTCAGCAATCATAACAATCTCTCTTACCGATGGCACATAAATGAACGTATCTGCATATCTTTTTCCTTCCATCTCCCTGCTCCTTTCTCAAATGTAATAGCAGCTGAAATTCCAGTGATGTCCGAACTCATAATACAATCCGTACTTTTCAAAAATCTTGTCAAAGCCTTTTCTGATCGCTGGGTATTCATCGTAGTAAAGCATCTCACATACTGGTCCTTCAAAGCTCATACTGAGGATATGATTTGGATTCACATACTCAAAGTAATTTCTCGGATCCTGGTCTTCTTCCTCGATCAGATGCTCTCTATCGTTGTAATGGTACTTTCCTGTCTCACGGTCACGTGTCGTGAACCTCTTTCCGTTGAAATAGATGTTTACATCCTGCCACATCCCGTTATCCAGAAGATATTCTCTAACTTCTTTTGCCAGGGCTTCAATTTGCTCCGGTGTTAATCTTGAAATGTTGCTCATGCTATATTCTCCTTTCTTTCTCTTTTCTTGATAAGTCTTACCGGGTACTGCGGCTGATTCTCTCTGTACTCTCTGAGTCTTTCCAGCCCTTCTTTTCTGGTATACTCTGTTAAGACGTACTCCCAACCGTATCCATAATTTCCTTCCAACACCCAGGTATCTACTGTCTTTCTTACATACATAGCTTTTCTCCTTCCTAACACATTGTCTCGATTGCAATTTCATTGTAGAGAACGTATCTCTGTGCTTCTTTAATGGTCTTGAATTTCAGAAGCTCCAGGAATGGTCCGTAACACAATCTCTGTCTTCCATCTTTCTCGACTTCCAGGTTGTATTTCTCTTCTCCCCGGATATCCTGCTTGCACATATCGCTCACGTAATATCTCTTTCCTGTATTGCTCACAAATCTTCTTCTACCATTAACTGTCACTTTTGTGCCCTCCTTTGTTTTGTAATTGTTTATCGTGACGTTATCGTAGTCTACATTTGCTTACTTTGTCAAGCAATGTTTTTACAATTTCGGGCAAAAAAATTACAGCCACGCTTTATCCGTAGATAATGTGCTGCAAACCATCTTCAAACTCTTCATATCTCTTCTTCAGAATATCAAACACACAGTAGAACGACTGCATCTTCTCGCTGGCATCTGGTGACAGGTAATCGTAATAATAGCTATCCATCATTTCCATAAGGCTCTTAATCTTCCCTGCCTCTATTACGGCATCTTCCAGGGTGATACTTTTCGGAGATACCACAATCTTCTTCACGTCTTCCTGGAGCTTTTCCGGAATCCCAGGAGCTTCCTCTGCTATCTTTTCTTCTTCCTCGCTATCCGCTGGATCCGTAACTGGTGTCTCGACTGCATCAACAATCTTTTCTTCTTTCCACTCTGTCTCAGCTTTTACCTGGCACTCTGCCACATACAGATCATACAGGATATTCACTACTCCCATTGCAAGCTTCATTGCACTCGGTCTGGCAATTCCCATGTCGCAGAATCTGGAAACGATTGTCATTGACACTCCCTGCTTCACAAGGCTGTACTGAAAGTTCTTATCTTTCCTTCTCTTCGCAATCTCCTCATAGGTCTGTGCGATTATATCATCATCCTTCACAAACTGTTCTACCAGGGCTTTGATTTCTTTATCGGTCAGAAATCTCTTGCCATTATTCTGCTTTCCAAGTTCATTTCTGGAATTGCATTTCTTCAACTCCTGGTGTACCATTTCATCCTCACAGCCACCAACTGTACATGCTGGTTCATTACCCTCCGGAGCTATGATTACTTCGCAATGCTGATAATGTTTCAATCTTCCCATCTTTTTTTCCTTCCTCCCGGTTTTAGGGCATAAAATTACAGCCACCTCAGTGACTGCAATCTTTTTCTACTTTCTTTCTCTATTCTGCTTTCCAAGCTCTTTCAGCGTAATCATGCAGACCACCACTTCTACTAAGCACGTTGCCAGAATCGCCACCAGGAGGAACGGGTTCATCCCCTTCACATTCCAGGCAATAATCTCAACCATTATAAGCAGCAACGCCCATCTTCCGACTTTCTGCAATGTGCTCGCTTTCGCCTTCTGAATCTCATTTCTCATTTCAGATTTTTTCATTTACTTCTAACCTCCTTTATGCTAAACTCAAAGGGCAAGGGAGCTAAGCTCCCAAGCCTTTTGAGTGACTGTTTACAGTTACTTGAAACAATCAGTGAGTGCCGTTAGCAGAGCCGATATAGCAGTTATTGTTGCAGCAATAACTCCGGCAATGTTGACGGCAATTTTTGTTTTAAGTAGCCGTTTCTCCAACAGTTCTTTTTCTTTGTCCGTTTCCGGATGTTTCTTCTTTCCCATTGGGCTATCCTCCTTCCGTAGATTCCGATAAATCAGTGGTAATGATTTATCGTATCGTTATCGTAACAGGCTGGCTCGGAGGCAGTCAAGCATTATTGTTACAGTTTAATATACAGCTCCCTTGCTTGCTAAAATCCACAACTCCTCTATCCCATCCCCAGTTAGTTTTCTCTCGCTCACGGATGTATTCCTGCTGGATGATCATTTCTGCCATAACCCGGTTGATAACCCACTCTCCGGCAATCTCTTTGATCTCTTCCAGGCTTCCGCACATAGTCAACGAAAGAATGTTGTCCAGGACTTTTATGTTGTCCCTGTATTTCTGCCTGGTCTGTCCGACTGTGATCGTATACAACATCTCTGGTCTTTCCACCGCTTTCACCTCCATCAAATTCTTTCCACGAACGTCTTGCAGCATTCGTTAATCAGCTTCCACAATGTACTCTGGAACAACTCCTTTTCTGAGCAGCCATACAGTCCGCAAAAGCTATTGACATCTGAGTGCTCCAGGATATCTTCCGTGATCTCTTCCAGGTCATCCATCGTAATTTCTTTCTTGAAATCGCAAAGGTCAACCAGCAGATGCGTGTACGCATCCACATCTCCTCTGGTGTAATAACATTCTCTGATGCACATGCTTCTTACCATCTCGCTATCAATCTTTCTGAACTCTCTATATCTTGCCATCTCTATTCCTCCTCGAACGCTTTCTCAAAATCTAATTTTCCACCAGCTGCGCTATCCATGAGATCTTCAATCTCACCGTCAAGTTTCTCTGTTTCCTTCTTCAGAAGTTCAATCGCTTCTGTGATGTTTGCACTCTGGAACTCATACTCGTCCAGAATCTTCAAAGCTGATGTCACTGTCTGTTGCATCTTTGCCTTGCTGCTCAGTTCCATGATGCTCTTATGAATGTTCATCTCTATACCTCCTCGACTTTCGTGTAATCTTCCAGAATTCCAATGAGTGTTGCTTTACCAATCCGGAACTTCTGCTTGCGTCCGCATCTGGTTCCCATATAATTGACAACTGTTCTTTCTGGAAGCTCATGCTTTATGTACTGGATCATGTAGTAATGACCGTCTCCATGGTGAACAACATCTATGAATTTATGCTCATTCCGGTTGTTGCGGTATGTAGCTTTCTCTGTTCTGTTGGCTCTTGATCTCTTAATCATCTTTCACATCTCCTTCTATTTGTTTGCTCTTTCCTTTAACATCTCAGCATATTCCATCGCTTTAATTTTCTGACCAACTGTGAAGAATTCGTTTTGAAGAACATCCGTAAGCCATGTTTCAATGGCTGCTTTTCTTTCTTCTGCACTTTTGAAATTCTTTCTGGAAAGAATCCCATCCAGAAATTCTACTGTATTTAAATCCTTGCTATCCATTGTATTTTTCATGATCTCTATCTCCTTTTGGAATGTTGTTTTTGTTTTCGTGGCGTAATCGTAGCACTCATGAGCGCAGAGCAGTCAAGCATTATTTTTACAATTTGTAATTGTTTTTCGTTACTCACTTTGCTATGCTTAAGAAAAACGTGTGAGGTGGTCTTATGTACGATGGCAGCGAACAGCTGACTTTTAAAGATAAGGAGCTCGGCAGCTCTGTCCTGGATTTCTGGTCATGGGCTTACTCTGACTTAATCCGGAACGTGAACCGTGGAGCTTTTGCAGAGTTTATAGTCCTGGAGGCAATGAATACTCAATCCGGTATTACCCCCCCCCCGAACAAATTTTCGGGTATCTATGGATGCATACGATTTGCTCAGTCCGGACGGCATACGTGTAGAAGTTAAATCTTCCGCATACATACAAGCCTGGGAGAGCGAACATCCGGCAAGAATCTCTTTCCGTATAGCCCCAGCAAAATCGCTGGACGCTTCTGGAAACTACTCAGCCGATTCTCAATACTGCCGGCACTCAGACGTGTACGTGTTCTGTGTCTGGACTGCCATGAGCCGAGAACAGAACATACTTGATTTATCATTATGGGATTTTTACGTGATTGCAACAAAGATATTAGACCAGAAGGTCCCGAATCAGAAAACAATTACTTTCCAGTCTTTGCTGTCTCTTCAACCAAGGAAGGTTGACTACTTTGGTCTTTATGAAGCAATAAGAAGTGAAGCTATGAATGATTGAAAATGGGACGTCATTTGTGACAAAGCACACATATATATTTATATATAATATTTATATTTTTTATTTTATTATATAGCACCGTCATTGTGATATCATTTTTCCAGTCATTCAGCGTATTTGTCCAGATATGTTTTTACATTCTTCCGGTCAATGAAGATTCTAACTCATGTCAAATGATAGGGAAAATTCCTGTTTCAAAAGTCATTTTTCAATCATTGCGTATGTCATTACTGACATCACATTTTCAGTCACTTTATAATAAGGAAGAAACTGATTACACTTGTAACCTCTTTTGTAATATTCCGATATGCCATAGAAAGCTGTAATTTGCTTTTTATGGCTCTTTTGCTTTTGGTGAAGGAGTGTATGCAGACTTTCTCTTTAATCCACTGGGACGCTTTTCGTCAAAAGTGGCTCTACATTTTTGTTCATTATTTTTCTTGACAAAAAATCTTTTATCTGAACCGCTCATTTTCAGCAAATAAAAAATGCCCCAGGCATCCGAAGATACCCAGGGCGTGTGTGACATATTATCCTTGACCAAAAGAGGTGTATTTAGTTTCTTAGTTCCTTGCCATTAAAAGCTTTCTTACTTGATGAATACCTGTCCTTTGTAATATCCAGCCATCCATCCGGACGGTGCCTTAATCCATACATCGTTTCCGACTACATTCACCTCTTTGCAGGTGATAACTGTACCAGCATCCAGGCAACCGTCATTGTCTTTATCGTGCTTCTGTCCGTCAGCCGTAAGCTGTGAATGCTTCTTGGCAGCATAATTTGTTCCAGGACCAGTACGCACTTTCAATTCCACTTGCAGTGTGTATATTTTTCCGACTGTGTACTGAGGGCTCTTTGTAACCTCTGGTGCAGATGCACTCTGTTTGTTGTTATATACAGAGGTCAGTTTAGCTTTGCTTGCCGGTCCGTATTTTCCATCCACTTCTAACGCATAAAATTCCTGGAATGCAAGCAGAGCTTTTTCGGTATCTCCGCCAAAGGAGCCGTCCACTCCGGACTTGCCGCAAGAATATCCGCAGCCGATCAACATCTTCTGCATCTCTTTTACTGCATCTCCGGAATCTCCTTTCTGAAGATAGTTCCTTACGCTCACTGTACCAGCATTGCTGACCTCTCCAGTATATCGGTAAACATACTTCCACGGCTTGTTGTAATAACTCCGGATGCAGATCTCTCTACCTGTCTGATCTCCAGATTTTCCTCCTGTCGTGGTTCCTTTTTCATTGATACTTGCATGCACCAGCTTCCCATTTCCGCAATAGAAGGCTGTATGACCGTTGCCAAGGAGAACATCTCCTCGCTTCATTCCGCTTCCGGTTGACAGATTCACAGATGCGATCACATTCTTGAATCCAATATTCGGCAGAACTTCCGGCATATTACCAGTGTATGTTGCACCCTTCTGTTTTGCTGGGATTCCGGCGTTTTCCAGGCAATTGATAACCAGCCCGGAACAATCATAGTTTGGGTTGCCCCAACGGTCAACCTGGTCGTAACCATGTGAATCGTCCAGGGCGATTGCCTCTGCTCTTGCTACTGCATTTTCAATTTTGCTCACTTCGTTTTCCTCCTTCTTCTGATTCTGGTAAATCTTTAAATACTGCTCCCCGTAAGAAGCCCTTGTTTTCTTCACTGCCGAACCTACATTCGCCGGAGCCTCGAACTTGACTAAGAAGATATCGGACGCTTCCTGCACTGAGGTCGCTGTCTGCAATACCTTCCAGACGCTCTTATAGCTCTTCTGCAATTCGCTCAGCATGTACTCTGCCTGCGTCTTCGCATTTCCGATGGACACTCCTCTGGACTTGACCAGATCGTAAAGGCCGGCTTTTCTTCCGGCAGATGTCCACTGACAGAACCCGTAACCGTACTGCTTGGAATCTCCCAACGGATGCAGAAACAACGCTCTCGTTATCTTTCCGGAGTCTACCGCTTCCGTGTAGGTATCGTCCGTATATTTGTACCCAAGCAATCTCTCACAAAGGTTTTCCAGATTACGTGGATTCATTTTGGATTCTGCGTAAATGTTCCCCATTGCCGCACACGCACCATATATCGTGCAACCGGCAGCCATTAAAGCGTCAAACAAAATATCTGTGTATGTATTCCGTTCTATTGCCATTTGTAAATTCTCCTTCATTCACAAATAGGGCAGGGATTTCTCCCCACCCGGTCATAAGTATGTGTCCTCTTCTGGGTCCATCTCATCATCATCTTTCGGATGCAACTGTCCCATCTTGTCCATCAGCAAAAATGTCAACGGAACGAACACCGCAAACAAAATTACCAACGGCCAGAAGATTCCTGCCATCAGCAACAGCACTATCACAAGCGGATAATTCGGCTTGCTTGGCTCATAGTACATGCCATTGTCCTGGCAGTACAGCTCTTCGTCTTCATCTTCCATCCGGCACAATGTCCGAATGCCCCAGATGTAGACCGGCTGACACAGCAAGATCCCCAAAAGGTACACCAATAGGATTTTTAAGCCCATAGCTCCTCTCTCCCTTCTCCGATCAGTTCTGAGAGCCATTTACCTTTCCATCGTCCAAAAGGTCCTTAACTTCCTTGAACCACCAGTCAATAATTTTCAGCAGTACCTTTTCGGACATGATTACCTGCAACCACTTAGGCAGCAATCCTCTTGCCTGCTGTACTACCCATTTCAGTTTCTTTTCTCCCTGGCCGGACTCTTTGTAGATATGTTCAGCGTGTAGGAACA